>CAXXFE010000001.1:0-430883 GCA_963666825.2 uncultured Saccharicrinis sp.
TAGCTATTAAAGCCGAATTTCCCAAAAAAACTAAATACCCATGGATTGTGAATTTTGAAACTATTGATAGCAGAACAGAAGATCCATCATCTATTAAAAATCGAACATATTTTGCGATTTGTATGATTCAATATCTTTTACAATCAATAAACCCTAATAATACATTTCTAGAAAAACTAAATATTTTATTTGATAAATATCCTATTATAGATAAAAATGCTCTTGGGTTTACTAAAAATTGGGAAAATGAACCTATGTGGGTTCAATCCAAATTAACTAAAGAGAAAGCAGAAATAAAAAAAAAAGGTTTTAGATATTATGTAAGAAATTAATATTAAGATAGTCTCATAAAACGCAAAACCACCGGAACTTGGTTAAACTTCTCCCTTCAATAAATAAATAACAAATTCGTTAATTAACGAAATTTAGACCCATTCTATATTAAAATATACCATTCCTCAAATCCACCCAATCCCCAATACGCATAAAAACGTATATTTTTAAAGTACTATTCTGATAACTTTGTTGTATGGAAATTCAAATTGCTTTAATTGTTGCTGTTGTTGCTCAATTTGTTGCCTTTTTCTTTACGATCAGTTTAATACCAAAAACCAGGTTTAATATAGCCTGGATTAGTATTTCTATTGGCTTTTTATTGATGGCTATCCGTAGGTTTGTTGAACTACTTTACTTTTATAAGGATGCTCCCTTTGATGATATATCAATTTTGAATAGTTGGATTGCAGTCGTTATTTCATTGACCATGCTTGTGGCTTCCATCTATATTCGTAAGATATTTGAGGTTTTAAACCGAATTCATCAATTACGTAAAGAAAGCGAGGCTAAACTGCTTTCTGCCATTATCAGAACTGAAGAAAAAGAACGTAAATACTTCTCCAAAGAATTACATGATGGTTTAGGTCCGGTTTTATCATCGGCTAAATTGACCATTTCAGCTATCGACAAAACTAATATTTCGGAAAGGAATACGCTATTGTTAGACAAGGTTGAAAATATGGTGGATAATGCCATTGACACCACGCGAGAAATTTCAAATCATCTTACTCCCCACGTTTTGGAACGTTATGGATTACATAAGGCCATTAAAAACTTTATTAATAATATTGTATCAAAAGAATCAATAAAAATCAACCTATCTACCAACATTGAAAAACTACGGTATGGTTCAGATCTTGAAGTTATTCTTTATCGGATTTGTTGCGAATTAATAAATAATACACTTAAATATGCCCATTCACACCAAGTAGATATTTCAATAACAGAAGACAAAAACCATATTGAATTTAATTACACAGACGATGGTAAAGGTTTTGACACTTCAAATATTAAAAAAGGTATGGGTATCATTAATATTAAATCCCGTGTTAAATCTTTAAACGGTTCTATTAGTATTACAAGTAGCTTTAATAACGGATTTAAAGCGAGCATTAAGTTACCTTTATAATAAGAGGGTGAAAGGTTTAAATAATGATTTGGTGATTAATCACAAATCAACAATTCGACAAATAAACAGCTTAACAATTCTATAGAGCTCAATTAATCTAATGACCAAATGATCTAAAAACCTATTGATCTAATAAAATGGAACATAAACTCAAAATATATCTAGTAGATGATCATTCTCTGTTTAGAGAAGGCTTAAAATTTTTATTGAATAATAGTATATACATATCTGAAATCAGGGAGGCTGTTAATGGACAGGATTTTTTGGATCATGTTAGCGAGTATTTTCCGGATGTGGTTTTGATGGATATTGATATGCCGGTTTTAAATGGTATAGAGGCTACTCAACAGGCATTAAAACTATTCCCGGATTTAAAAATCATAGCGCTTTCGATGTATTCGGATGAGAATTTTTATACCGAGATGATTGAAGCCGGCGCCAAAGGTTTTTTAGTCAAAAACTCAAAGTTTAACGATGTTGAAACGGCTATTTTAGAGGTATATAACGATAGAAATTACTTCTCACCTGAAATCTTGTCCTCCATTGTTACCAAAATGAATAGGAAACAAAATCAACCGGATATTGACGAGCTTACCAAAAGAGAAATGGAGGTATTGCTCAACATCTGTCTGGGTTTATCGAACCAGGAAATTGGTGAGAAACTAAATATCAGCAAACGAACTGTTGATAAACACAGAGAAAACCTTTTATCTAAAACTCAATGTGGTAATACAGCTGAGCTGGTGATTTTTGCCATTAAGAATAAGTATTTTGAGATTTGATGCTTATCATCGAATTAATGCGAATTATTTTAACATACAATGTAATGTTTGATGAATTTCCATAAAATATAAAGATGTTATTAATTCGTGATAATTAGCGTAATACGTTGACAGAAAAAGCGAGCTGCAAATCATTTATTTTCCATGATCTGTAGAGTTCTATAATTTCACCAAATCAGATTTTAACGATGCTTCCTCTATAATTTCTTCTCTTGGTATAATTGTTCTTTTATCTTCACCTTTAACCAATACATCAACAACTATCTCGGCAATATCCATAACTTTAATTTTTCGTCCGCTTGCAAATGTTTTTTTACATTTAGGACATGTGGTTACTAATATATCAGGATTAAGGGCTTTAAATTCACTTAAAGCCTGATCTCGTAAAAGATGAGTTTGATTTGCTTTGATTTTAATATTACCTAAACTACCTCCACAACAATAAGCATTTTCCTTTTCTTCATTTAATGGAATAACATTCCCTACTAATTTTAATAATTCGCGGGGTTGTTCATACATGCCCATTCCACGGCCTAACTCACATGGGTCATGATAAACCATTTTAAGTTCTGATTTTTGGACAGGTAGAATTTCGGCTGAAATCAGATCTTGAATATATTCTGAATGAAATACAACCTTAACATTGTGCAATGTATAATCCTCCTTAAATACCCGGTAGCAAATAGGACAAGACACCACCAATGTTGATGCTCCTGAATCCAATATCATTTGGGTATTGTTTTCTATTAACTTTTTTGCAGCTTCGTATTGTCCTGCTAAAATCAGCGGTCGCCCGCAACATGGGGCTTTATCCTCATCCATAAACCATACATTCTGACCCGACAAAGCAAAAATCTGTTTCATTGCAGTAATAATCCCGGGAGTTAAATGCGTCATGCAACCAGCAAAATATATCACATCGGCTTTGGGGGATTCATAGGTTTTAAGATACTCGTATGATGAATTATACTGCCTGGTTGATTCAATGCGTTGTGTGATTCTTAAGTTAATGGTTTCAATACCCACAGGACAATCGATCTGGCATTTACCGCACATCAGGCAATTAAATAACTTTTCATCACTCAGATTATTATTTCTAATGTTTTTAAGTAAATAAACCGACTGTGAATCATCTATCCCGGCAACGGATAATTGACATCTATCCAAACACAATCCACAACGCGAACATGAATATACCTGAACATCAGTATACGTGTCGTTTTGCTTTTTATGCTTGATACCTGCATTGCGCAAAAATATTAAAACAACCTCGGTAGGGATATGCATGTACCTTGAGTTAGGCAAGGAAACAAAAAAGAAACCAAGTGCCATTGAGTAAGCCATCCATAATGCTATGTATAACACATCTGGATTTACTAAATATGACATCAGATGTCCCACTCCTGAAGTTAAAAATCCACCATTATGGTAGATAGCTGCAGTATTACTTTCTGCCAGTAATCGTAACGGAAATATTAACCACAAAGAGGTTAATGCAATTCTGTCGCCTGATTTTAGCTTTGTTGTTCGTCTAAGTCCAAATACTTTCTTTTTAAAACGTTTAAGCATGGCGAGTACTAACCCGGAAAGCACAAACAGCAAAAGAAAATCCATTGCAAAAGCAAAAAACTTCGTTAACTGGAAATCCTCATTAGTATTATAAAAGCGGAAGAATACAGCTTTATGGAATGGAACCAAAAGGGATTGATCAGCTATCATGGTTTCAACATGCCCCACAATTATCAATAAAAACCAACCAAAAGCCAAACTCATGTGCATATAGCCCAGTACTCTGTTTTTTCTGAATATCTTTCGGTGTAATAAAGATTCTAAGAATATCTCACGAATGGAATTAAATAATCGTTTGCTAATCATTGATTGCATCAACCGAAGCTTATCAAATTTCGATAATCCTTTGATCCATTTTACACTTCGATATAAAAAGGCTAATACCAGATATAACAAACCAATAAAAAACGGCAAGCTAACAAGTATATCCATTGTATTATAAAGCATTATCTGATTTCAATTGAGCAATACGCTTTTTAATTAAAAGAACCACATTGCGAATATTAATATCACGCGGACATACTAAAGTGCATTTTCCACAGAACATACATTTCTCAATTTCTTCTGATAGATCCTTGACGTTTCCCCGGCGTAAGGACAAACCAATTTTTCGGATATTGAAACTCGTTAAATTACCGGCGCTACATGTTGCAGTACAACCACCACACGACATACAGGTTAAAAAGGATTCTTCCCGCTCTAACACATAATCCAATATCCGGTTATCAAATTTATCAAAGTCAATTTGACGCGATTTGGGTTTGAGAAAATCCAGATTATTCATGTGCGTCTGAGTTTAAATAATTAACCACCTCAAGGGCTGCCGATCTGGCATTATCCAGCGTTTCATTCACAGTCATGGGACAAATACAACAACCAGATAAAAAGACACCTATCTGTGTTGAACCACATCTGCTTGTTTGCATGTTCTTTGATTTAAAAAACCTATTTTCATCAAGCTGTAAATTGGTTTGTTTGCATAGATCCGGATTCAGCTCATCAGCTTCCATTCCTACAAGTAAGATGACCATATCCACATTCATCCTCAGAGGCCTGCCTTGCAGTGTATCTTCTGCTTTAATCTGAAGACTCATGTCTTCTTTTTCAGACACTTCGGATAAACGCCCTCTGATGAATTGTATTTTATGTCGTTTTTGAGCTTCAAGATAAAGAGCATCGTATTTTGAACCATACAAACGCAGATCCATATAAAAGTTAAACACCTCACAATCGGGCAACATTTTATTGATCTCTATAGCCTGTTTTACACCTGTAATGCAGCAAACCTTTGAACAATACGTATTACCTACTTTGGCATCTCTGGAGCCTACACAATGAATAATAGCAACTCGCTTAGGTTGTTTTCCTGATGCTGTTTTTAATAACTCACCTGATTTATGAATTCTTTCAAAATCAACAGAAGTAATCACATTATAAAATAATCCGTATCCGTATTCTTCTTTTAATGTAGCGTCAAATACTTTATAGCCGGTTGACAAAAGCACAGAATCTGCATAAAATTTCAAATTGCAGTTATCAGAAATTTCAAACTTATTATCTTTTGGCTTGATGGATGATATTTGAGTATTGTAAAACACATTCAGATTATTTCTTTTTACTTTATATTGATCTAATATTTGATTGGATGAAGCAAAATCAGGAAATAACTTACTCCAATGATTCAACATTCCTCCTTCCCTATTTTGCTTTTCGAATATAGTAACGCTTAAACCTTGTTTTATTAATACAGATGCGGCTTCTAATCCTGCAATGCCTCCACCAATAATCGCAACTTGTTTCTTTATATTCATATTCTAATGCTTACACTATTCATTCAAACAACCTGAAAACAATGGTTCACCTATGGGATTTCCTTTATTATCGAGATATTTTTCATCAGGATTATACACGACACCTATTTTATCCAACAATGGTTCAATGTTTACCTGATGCATCTGAAAACCCATATCCCATGGATTATACCCTAAAACAAGACCTGCTAACTCTTCATACGACAATACTGGAATCCCATTTTTATCTCCACTGTATGTTTTTCCTTCAATCTGCGCCAAAGCATATTGCCATCGGTCTAAAAACATATTACAGCCAGGGCAATTGGTTACAATGAAATCCGGTTTGTATGGCTCCATACTTTCAAACTTCTTTTTAGAATTTGAGATGGAATAACTTCTGTTATTTTTAATCAGGTAATGCCTGAAACCAAAGCCACAGCAATGGCGACGCTCAGGATAATCAACCGATTCACCACCCCACGCTTTAACCATAGCAGTTAATACAGTTGATTTCTCGGCACCTCCTACTCCTTTATCAGGGAATATTTTAGCGTAATGACAACCAATATGATCCACTACCTTTAAAGGTGTACCTGTATGTTTGTTAACCAGTTTATATTTTGCTAATTGAGCAATTTCATTTCGGTATTTATAAATAATATCGCACGCATGTGAGATGTTCTCGGGTATATCAAATACTCTTCCTGTAGCTTTTTTTAAAAATTCGCGAGTCTGAGTTTCCTGTTCAGGGAAATGCTCCCAGGTTTCCAGCACTTCATTATATCCTCCATAGGAAGTAATGCAAGAAACTGCAGCATTCTTCACTCCCAGTTCTGTCATTAAAGCAAATTGTCGGGCTACGGTAGTTTGATAGGTATCAAAAGGTACAATATCACTATGATAGCCTATACCGGTACAAGTGGTATGATGCGGATCGTCAATGACCGTTTTTCCCAGTTTATTTCTTAATATATCCAGAAATACTTTTTCTGCTCCCGGGAAAAAATTCTGACGGATACAGCTTCGTAAAAAGTAATAGTTATCCTCAGCTATTACCTTGCTTGTATGATCATTCTTCATCATCCTCATTTTGTAAATAATCAATATATCTTTCCATATCAGGATTCCCTTTACTATCGGTAAATCCCAGCTCAAATGCCTTTTTCATACTGTACTTTTCTATGGTCTGAAATAAGAGTTTTCCTCCACTCTCGGTAAATATGTAGTCCAGATCATTTAAATCCTCCTGCTCTATTTTTCGCATGGCTCCGGCACCTTCCTTATCCAAATTTGCACCTACCCGTTCATATACCTTTTCTTTGTTTTCGTAAATCCACTCCCAAACAGGCCCTTGTTCGGGATGTCCAGAAGGAATTACACTATGAGGATTAACACAATAGCCGTATTTAAGAATATTTGCTCCAATAGTTTTCACAAGTAAGAATTGTTGGCGGCCCAATCTGCTTTTAATAAAAGCCCCGGTTTCCTGAGAAATTTTGCGCAGGACATTTATAATCAATCCCGGACAGTTATTTCTGGGACAACGGGTTTTACACGACATACACTGACCACACATCCATATTGTATCACTTTCAATCAACTTTTGAATCATTTCTTCATTATGAGATTGAACAGCATTAACAATGGTTCTGGGGTCATACTCAAAATACTCGGCAGCAGGACAAATGGCAGTACAAATACCGCAATTCATACATGCATTCAGTCCTTCTTTAAGCCGAACATCTTTATTTAATAAATGAGTGAGAGATTTCATAACACAAAGTTTTATTCTATCCGCGAGAATAAGAACAGTACAAAATCATATTTTAAAATACGTGTATTAGCGTAGATACAAAATAGTCTCAAATAGAATTATAAATTGATATTTAGTTATATATCAGTCACCATAAATTTAATATCATAAAAATTAACAAATTTAAAGAAGCGGTTGCACGGTTAAGAGTAGAATCTCAGCAAAGAAAAATTGAAAAATAACTCTAAAATATAAGAATGCAGCTTGCACAATAAATATAGATGATTATAAACGTAAAACACAAAAATCAAAGCCCTTCAACTGCAAATTCGTCATTTAAAGAAGCGCCCTTAGATATTATTTTTATATTTGATTGAGAATTATTTTATGAATAAAGTAGTCTCTTAAAACGCAGGTTTGTAATAAAGTAGAACCAAATGAAAAATAATGAAAATAGAAAAGCCACTGTATAATAATAATAATACAATGGCTTTTAATCTTTAACCAAACCTAACCCTGATGCAAAAGTATAATTTTTTATGAAATATCAAATCTAATAGATCCATTATTGTACCATATTAAAAATAGATTGTATGTATCAGGCCGAATAGGTACATAGATATTAAACACAAACTGGCATTTACCCTGTTATAACTATTAATCAATTTTGAAAAAAGAAATAGTACTTTTCAAATTCTCCGCTTGATCAGCAAGCATTTCTGCACTTGATGCCAACTCCTCACTAGCGGCAGCATTTTCCTGTGTTATTTCATTTAATTGTTGAATGGCACTATTAACCTGTGAGGCACCATTATTTTGTTCCTGGCTGGCTGCCGCAATTTCCTGTACCAGCATTGTCGTTGTACTAATTTTGGGTATAATGTCAGTCATTAAATTACCTGTTATAGATGCAAGGTCCAATCCTTTTTTAGTTAGAGTATTTATTTCATCTGCTGCTATTTTACTTTGTTCTGCCAATTTTCTGACTTCTCCTGCCACTATTGCGAATCCTCTTCCGTGTTCTCCTGCCCTGGCTGCTTCTACAGAGGCATTAAGAGCAAGTATGTTGGTTTGCATTGCTATATCATTGATAATGGAGATTTTTTGCGATATAAATGCCATTGCTTTATTGGCTTCTTGAGCATGCTCATTAACTTTATTTGAATCATTGTTGGCCTCCTCTGAGACCTTAGCTGTTTCAATTGCATTATCTGAGTTTTGATGTATGCTGGCAGATATTTCCTCCATAGTAGAACTCACTTCTTCGATGGAACTTGCTTGTTCATTTGCACCTTGGGATAGTTGCATGGATGAACCACTTAATTGATGACTGGCTACCCCTATTCTATCAGCTCCCAGTTTAATACTGGTTACAATTTCTTTTAAACCATGAACCATTCTATTTAAGGCTGATGCTAATTGACCTATTTCATCTTTTTGGTCGATATCAAGCTTAATACTTAAGTCTCCTGCTGCTATAGATTCTGATATTACAACTGCTTTTCTAAGACTATTAGAGATGTCTTTGGATATCCAATATATTAGTCCGGATAATATCAATAAACTAATTAAGAGGCTAATCAAAATAACGTTTCTGATATGATAAGCACTGGCAAATAGTTCATCTTCATATACAGAAACAACAACATAGGATTGTATTTCTTCTACAAATCGATAGTATTGATACATTTTTTGACCTTCTATTTGATCTATGGTAAAACCACTTTCTGCATTTAAACTTTTCATTTTAATAAAGAATGCCTGATCTGCTATACTTTTACCCTCGTCCCTGGGATGAATAATTAATAACCCATTATTGTCAACGATATACGGATATCCTGAATCAAAAAAGGTTTTATCATTAAAGACTGATCTTAATTCAGTCATATTTTTTTCTTTGATTCCCACGTACAGAATACCTTCAATCTTTCCGTCTATGACAAGCGGGCGATATGCTGTTAGATACCAGTCATCCACCACAAATGCTCTTCCTGTGTATGTTTTTCCTTCTAAAACGGTCTTTATAACTTCTGATGTATTAGGAATAAATGTACCTAATGCTCTTTCTCCATCTTTAGTTAATACATTGGTAGCAATCCTTAAGAATCCCTGATCAAATCTTTGAAAGATGGTTGCTGTACCTCCAACTAAATCTTTTATTTGGTCTACATACTTTGCACTAGCCTGAATTAACTGATCTTGTACAATCCATTCTGGTACCTTTACATCTTGTTCTTCCTGGGTCTCTTGATTTTTAGCTTTTATATCTATTAAATCTGAGCTAATTCTAATTTTGCCCAGATTTTTAACATATTGGTCTGCCGCATTAATACCTACCAAAACATTTTGTTGATTGGAACGAATATTTTGAGATATCAGAATATTCAAATCCTTTACATGCTCCTGCATTCTTTCATTTGTTGTAATTTCACTTGCATTCATCTCAATATTGGTTATATAAATACCTAATATTGACAATATTACAACAATAAAAGTTATAATGACTAACCCTAGGCGCAAACCTATTCTCACATCATGGAATCTCTTCATAAAAATTAATATAGTTTCTGCTTTTAGTTCTATTGTATATCATGCATAGATCGCTACAATATAATAAGTCAATACCTGCATCTTCCAAAGGGTGGATAATTTAGATAGGACCTTATACCCTATCCAAATTTTGGAATAACCCCGGAAATTAATGAAGTATTGATTCAAATATTATAGTGAATTTATACTGATATATTAGGGATAACGAATTGTTGTAGCAAGAGTTACCATTATAATGACGAACTATTTGAACTAAATATATCAATAGTTTAATTCGATGCGTAATCTGCTTAATATCAACACCTAAAACTAACAGATGTTTTTTTGGAAAATTTGAGCAGTTTGATTAAATCATTATTTATGGTGATGAAGTACTAAATTAGGTTATTAGTTCCATATAAAGATTAGTGTCGCAATTGGGTGTTAAAACAGATATAATAAGATAATGAATTATGCCATATAACCCAATTTATCCGGTATTGACCTAGCAAATGAGATTACTTGTCATAAACATTCAGCTATTTCATATGATCAACCGTATATACTTAAAAACCTAGATATGTAACTGTAATCTCATAAAATGATGAAAAAGATTCTAATAATTGACGATGCCATTGATTCGAGAGTAATGATAAAAAAGCTTCTGTTTTCATTAAACTTTCAAATTATTGAGGCAAAAGATGGACTAGAAGGATGGAGTCTAATGATCAAAGAAAAACCAGATCTTGTTTTATTGGATCTATATATGCCTAATAAAAATGGTTTCGATACGCTAAAGGATATGCAGGAAGAATGGGTTGATATTCCTACCATAATTCTATCTGGTGATCATTCTAGTAAAACGATTCACTCCTGTCTTTCAAACGGAGCAACGGCTTTTATTCCAAAGCCTATAAACAAAGATGAATTCTACCGAAAGATATGTGAGCAAATGACTGAAATGATCATCAATAATAAATAATTTAAAACAGATGAAGATTGGTTTATAACTTATTTGAAAGAAATTTTATAAGCTAAATTTTAATATGTAAATCATTATGAAAAACAACTGAAATTCATTAAATTACATTCAAACTAACTAAGTAATGTCAACTGTTTTCTTCTTATCAAAAGAAAAAAAAGAAATTGATTTGGTATGCACTAGTATAACTAAATCAGGGAATTCTTGTATCCACTTTGAAACTGTTGACCAATTAAATAATAATCTAAGATATTTTAAACCTGAGATTATACTTCTGGACGGCAGTAACTTTTCTGAAGAAATCAAAATTCTATTGGATAAAATAGAACCTCGCGATTCAAAGATTATGATACTGGATTATACAGGTGACTCAAAAAGGATTAATAAAGAAAAGGTTAATTTAATTACTGATATAAAGGAATTCGTAAATTATTTAAATTCATATAATTCAAAGAGATATTCAGTTTTTGAAAAAGGAGAGAATAAAATTTTTGATCTCTTTTTTGATCATCTACCCGAACCTGCTTCGATTACCAAATTAGAGGATGGTAACTTTGTGAGAGTGAATAAAAAGTTTGTAGAAGTAAGTGGATTCCAACCCAACGAAATAATTAATCAGTCCAGTGTTAATAAGCTTTTATGGGTTAAAAAGGGATCCCGGGAGAAGTATATTCACAGATTAAAAAAAGAACATCATATTCAAGCTTACAAGACTTACTTTCACAATAAGCATAAAGAGATTGTCAGCTGCTATATTTCATCAACTTTATTTTCTGATAATGGTCAGGATTATGTTCTTAGTATACTGGATAATAACATTACCAATAAAATACTTGAAGAAAAGTTATTTGAAACACAAAGTATTGCCAGAGTTGGAAGTTACACGCTTGATTTTAGATCTGGCATGTGGAGTAGCTCAAAAATTTTAGACGATATTTTTGAGATAACAGAAAATTATGACAGATCCATTGATGGATGGTTAAATATTGTACATCCCAAATGGAGAGATACAATGAAAACTTATCTCCAGGAAAATGTGATTCAGAATAAAGAGGAGTTCGATAGACAATATCAAATCACTACTATTAAAGACAAAACTGATAAATGGGTGCATGGTAGAGGTTCACTTGTGTATAGAAACGGTGAATTGGTTAAAATGATAGGAACTATTATTGATATTTCTGAATATAAGAAAATAGAAAAAAAGCTAAAAGGAAAGCAAGCTCTATTAGATAAAATAATTAATACCAGCCCTGTAGGTATCTTGTTAACCGATAAACAGGGTAATATATATTATGCAAATAAAAGAAGCGAGCAAATACTTAACTTATCAATTAGCAGAGATAATACTATTAAATACAATGCTCCGGAATGGAGAATAACTGATCTGAATGGAGAGGATTATCCGGAAGATAAGCTGCCATTTATATTAGTAAAAAATCATTTGCAACCTGTTTACGGTATTAAGCATGCTATCGAAAATCAGGATCACTCTCGTAAATTTCTATCCATAAATGCCAGTCCAATTATTGATGAATACAACGAGTTTAATGGTATGATTGCCACGATTGAAGATATTACACCTCAAATAGAATTTGAAAACAAAATACAGGTTCAAAATAAACAATTGGAAGAATTAATATCTGTCAAAGACCGTTTGTTTTCAATTTTAGGTCATGATTTAAGATCTCCTATTGGAAATATAACTCAATTATCTAATTTTCTAAATATCGAATTCAGTAGCCTTGATCATAATGATATTAGAGAAATACTCTCCAGTCTTGAACATATATCCGAACAGGCTCTTATTTTAATTGAAAACATTTTAGAATGGTCGCGCATTGAAAGATGCCTGATACAACCTGTATTTAATACCATTTGCATAGATGATCTTTTTAATCATGCGATAAATTTACATAAGTCTTTGGCCAAACATAAACGAATTAGAATTATTAAAGAGGTTGAATTGGATGAATGTATCCTATGTGATATAGATATGACCAAGACAGTTTTGAGAAATTTAATTTCAAATGCGATTAAATTTACTCCTCCCGAAAAATACATTAAACTATCTGTACATAAGTTCAATGATTCTTATCTTGAAATATCGATTCAGGATCAGGGACCAGGAATCCCAGTTCATATGTTAGCTGATCTATTTAAATACTCTTTTAATAAGCCAAAGATTATGAATCATAAAGAAGCCGGAACCGGTTTGGGATTACCAATTTGTAAAGAATTTATAGAATTGCAAGGGGGTAAAATTTACGTAAAAGAAAATACTGAGAATGGTGTTACTATCGCCTTTAAGCTAAAGATTTAATATTTAAATCACTAAATACACACTTGTGGTGTATTGTCTTTGTGATTTTTGAATTTAAATTATCAAGTAAACGAAATCTTATCTTTTATAATGTATGAATAACAAAACTATTAAAGATGCAGTTCTTGGTGATCGGGAGGCTTTAATTAAGGTTTCATCACATTTACATGAAATTATAAAGGCATGTACCAAACATAGTACAAAAGAAGTTGCTGTAGGATTAGCTGTCATAGAAGCAAACCGCATTAGTCTTATTGCTCTTAGTCTTGTTTCTAAAAGGCATTTAGATAGAGTTAATGAGTTTAAGAACAATATGATTGCAATGATAAAAGCTTAAGTATACAAAAACTTAAAAGGTACCATTATATGATGTAACAGTACCTTTTTTTTCTAACCAACTCTAACCTGAACTAAAGCAGACTAAAGATAGTAATTTCTGTCTTAGGTATATTTATGAAAAAAAAGGAATTGTTCTGTCTTTAGATATACTTGAGAGTAGTTATGTAGACATTTATAAAAAGGGAAAGGTACTGACCAAAGTACCTTTCAGATCTAATGAATCTATCCCTAAACTATGAGTGGTGTAAAGATAGTAATTACAATGCTGTTTTTTTGAGTTATAACTGGATCAAGGATTTTGTTTTTTTACTATCTATTGATGAAAAACAATCTTTATTATTGAAATACAAAGTATTATATATTTGTTTTTCGTTAATTTTTAGATATTTGAATTAGAATACGTATTAAAAAAAGTTCTTTGGACTAGTCAATTCAAAAGATAAATTATTTGAATTACATTGTTGCATTAAGGGCTAATGGAATGAAAATATTATTTAATACCATTAGAATTGGTATAATTAGTATTATCAATTGGAAAGATTAGACTATAAATATTACAAGAAATGAGAGTATTAGCTTTATATGGTGAAAGTAACATAAGAAAAACTTCTTCTTTGCTTCTTCTTTATAAAAGGTTATTGACTAATGGATATGTTCAGGTTAAGGATCACTATAGGTATATTAGTAACGGGGATATATTTGATGTGCTTGAAAAAGAAGGGAACTTGATAGGAATTATAACTCAGGGTGATTATGTTAAGGGTTCAAATTCAGTAAAAAATCACCTTAAAAATTTAAAAATAGCAGGTTGCCAAAAAGCTATATATGCAGCTTCTCAAACTTCTAATAAAATTCAACCTTTAGATCAGGTTAAATGCTATTCCTCACATATAATAATTCCTAAAACAATAGAGATAATGAAGTCTAAGCAACTTGCTGTTAATAGTAATGATGCTAATTTGATTTTTAACATGATATAAGTAATAGTCTCACAAAACCAATTCAATTGTATCTGTAATATTACAAATTCGCTAATTATCAGAAAATAGTGACCAAACGTAAATCATAAGGTAAAAATGGATATTTGGAAGTATATAATTGAAAATAAAATGGATATAATCCGGATATTCATTATATCCGTTGGTCTTGTTATTTGTACTAAAATATTTATAAAAATAAGAGACCTTAGATTAATAAAAAGAGTTACCTCTTTAAATCGTGGAACTAAAACAGAAAGGAACTTAGTTTTAAAACTTCTGAAAAAAGGGATTCCAGCCCAAACTATATTTCACGACTTATATGTTGTTAAGAGTAATAATAAATATTCTCAAATTGATGTAGTTGTTGCTACAACAGAAGGAATAATTGTATTTGAAGTAAAAGACTATAGTGGTTGGATATATGGTAACGGTAATTATTCACATTGGACAAAAGTTATGTCCTACGGTAAAAAGAAATATCGATTTTACAATCCGATCAAGCAAAATATCAATCATATAGAGGCACTTAAAAGGCAGCTTAAACAGTTTGAAAATATTCCTTTTTATTCAATAATAGTTTTTTATGGTGATTGTGAACTCAAAGAGATTAACTATGTCCCAAATGGTACATTCCTTGTTAAACCATCTCGAATATTTGATGTATTAAAACTTATTCGAGAAAGTAATACCCCTGCTCCATATACAAATAAAAGAAATGTTGTTGAGATTTTAAAAAAAGCAGTTGAGAATGGAACAAATATAGATTTGCAACATAAACATGCTGAAGATATAATAGATCTAGTAGGTAAGGATAGAATTTTCGATTAGCAATATAAAATTAATAAAGTCTCATCAAACGAATGTAAAAATTCTTAACATTACGGTAATGAGATAAGTGAAACAGAATCATTATTGTTATAACTTCTGAATCGGACATTTTACAAGGCTTATTGCGCGTATTTTTTGAGCTGTCCTCAGTTAGTTGATGTCCGGCGATTGCCTTATACCATTCATTGCAAAATTCATCTACATAAAAGAAAATTTCTGTAACTTTATCTTCCATAATAAACAAGTGTTTTGGTTGTTAAATATTTAAACTTCAGATACTTAAATATAATCAAAACCTTGTTTATTTCCTTGTATATCAGCTAGTTTTTTATTTCGAACTCAGGTTAATAATATTAATGTTACAAATTAATACTTGTGAGACTTAACGAAATTAATAGTGCTATTTTTAGACAGTCAGGCATCTATTTGGATGAAGCTGAGAGAAAAATAGATAATTTAGGTTAGTTATTCTTAAAAGAAATTGACTTTACTCTTCTTAACCACCCTTTCAAAAACTTTTGGTTCTGACCTCTTTGAGCAATGGTATTGTAGTAATGTATACGAGCAGATTTAATGGCATTGAATAACAATTCAGGCGGACAAATAGCTTTGATTGTGTTTTTACCAATAATTCCATCTAATTTGAGTTCACAATCAAAGAAGCGATTCAATACTTTTTGAACACCACAGCTACCCCAATAGCCAGGGGTGTTCAACGTGTATTAAACCAATTCTTTGATGCCGACTTGAAAATGGATGGTATTATCGGTAAAATGACACTTGCAGCAATTGCCAATTGCCAGCCAAAGGAACTGTTTTGGGAAATCAAAAAAGCTCGAATCCGCTATTACCACAAGATTGCCAAGAAAGGCAAAAATCACTTATTCCTTGAAGGTTGGTTGAAGCGGATTGATATCATTGAATATCAGGCTAACAATAAAGACATAAAGTAAAATATTTTTAAGAATATCAATTCGCATTTATTTATCTGAAACCATTTTCTAACTTTGTGAAAAAAATGAAATTGTGTCATGACTAATGAATAAATAGAAATGAAATATACTCTTACAAAAATATCATACGAGATTTTAAAGATTGCTAATCAAGAGGTTCCAAGGTCAATTTTTCTAAAGGAAATTTCAAAAATTATTAAAGATTGGTTGGAATGTTCTGAACTAACACTCTTGCTAAAGTTACAAAAAAGCGAAACGCAGTTTGAATTAATTAATAGTACCAAAAACGGTTTTGATTTCAAAATTGTAAACCTTGACGATTTAACAAATCATTTACAAGAGAAAGAAATATATAGCCTATGGATGTCAATATTTAAGGATAGATTTGAACATTCATCTAGTTTTTTCACTGACAAAGGAACTTTTTGGACAATAAATTTTGGCAATTTTGCCATTCCATACCGACAAAAATTAGGTATTACAACAAACAATAATAATGATAAGCAGAATGGTGATTATTCATTATTAATAATACCATTTTTGTATAGTAATGAAAGAGTTGGACTAATACAATTAAAAAATGTTAAACTTGAAATGTTTTCAAGTTTAGGAACTAATCTCCTTGAAGAATTTGCTCAAACATTAAGTGCTATTTTGATAAATCAATATACGCAATCCCTGCTGCAAGAAAGGGTGAAAGAATTGGCATTCCTATATGAATTAGCAAAAGTTACAAAGCAAAGAGATATTTCATTGGGAGAAATGTTAAATCAGATTATCAAATTAATACCTTCTGCTTGGCAGTATCCTGAAATTACCTCAGTAAGGATTACTATAAACGGAACTAAATATTCAAGCTCAAATATTGAAAATGAAACCCAAGTACTTGAATCTGACATCATTGTTGATGGTGAAAAGGTAGGTGTAATTGAAATAATTTATTCGAAACAATGCCCTGAAATATATGAGGGCCCTTTCTTTAAAGAAGAGAGAAACCTTTTGGATAATATTGCAGCAGAAATAGCTTCAATAATCAAACAGACCACTTAGTAATTTAATAATTTTATTTATGCAAATGCTTCAATGAATCCATTAGATTAGAGATTTCCGCAAAAGGTTTATCATAATGATTTAAGTAAATATTACTATGAAACTCATTTATTTCTCTTAATACTGATAGTGTTTTTTTCCATTTATTCGGACTGATACAAGCTAAAAACATATTTCTGGCTTCATCCATTCTTCTATTCGCTTTGTAAAGTACTTCTTCTCCTTCATTGGTCAGAATAAGTACTTTAGCCCTTTTATCCTGCTCATCAGGAAGTTCATTTAAAAGATTATTTTTTATTAATCTTCTTATTGTATCCATTCCTGTAGTATATTCAACTAAATGAATGTTTATCAAGTCTGTTTTTCTTGCTTTTTCAAGATTTTCTATTGTGAATAGAAATAGATACTCCAAACGAGAATTTAATGGTAAATCAATCAGATACTTTCTTATATAAAATTCTTCAAAACGAGCAATTCTCAATATATACTCTTGAAAGCGAGAATGAGGCTGTAATTTACTAAGATATTCAACTGTTTCAGGATGATAATGCAATTGACTTTTACTTTCGAGTTTGGTGTTGGTCACTTTCTTTTCTTTTATTTGCCCCGTTAACCATTCTGAAAAATTCAAAAGGTCATGTTGTTCTTGAGCTTCGTTTTCAAAAGCTTCCCACAAGTCAATTAATTCCTTTATTACTTTATAACTATTTTCCATTCAGCGAATTATTATCTGATTAAAACACATATAGCGTTTCCGATGTAAATTACATCACTAACGACACTTGGCATGCTATTTGACATTACAAATATAGTTTTTTAATACTTAAAAATGATATGAAAACAATTACACTTATTCCGCTTACTATTGGTACAGGTATTAGTCATTTTATTTCATCATTTGCAATGATTGAAAGGAATAATATGGCAATTATTGATTTCGATTATCATTCTATTGTGAAAGAAATCCTATTAGAGGATGAGGTAAATTATATTACTACAGAGTACATGCAAAAGCTGGATTTTGCAAATACTCGTTTTAATAATTCACTCATGTCATTTCCAAGCGATAAGTTAAATAAAGAAAACTTTAGAAGAGAGTTTTCCATAGATATATTAAGAGGAAATTTTTTGATTAAAAACACCGCGTTTCTTATAATTCATTATCCTATTAGACTTGATGATAATATTCTTTTTAGTTTGATGGAATATTCTGATTATGTGGTGTTTTTTGGGCATTATTCTTTAAAATCAAAACTAACACTTACAAAATTTATAAGTACTTGTTCGAAAAGCCAATTTGGGATAATTTTGTCCAAATCTGAAGATTTAACAATTTCATCAGAAACGCTACTCGATGATCCAGGGTTTAATCGAGTAAAGCTTATTGCAGACATTCCTTATAGTTTAAAATTCCAACTTGCTACCATACAAAAAAAGGCAATTCTTGAACTTAATGATAAAGGTCTGTGTAAAACAATTATTGACAGTTGGGAAAAGATAAAAACTGCGGTCTATTCTCATTCTTTTACTTTCGACTAATCAAAGTAATGAATTAGGTTATACAGCATTATAATTTCAATACTTAATATTGGAAATCATATAAAACTTTAGTAATTTTAAGTCGGTTACGATGTATTATAAATCGCATACGTTTTACGGTCTTTTTTTTAGTTTAATTTAAAAGATTATAACATGGATACACAACAAAAAGAAATGCCTTTGCATTGGAACAAAAAGGCAATTACTGATATGGATTATGCAAGAATAATGAATCTTGTAGGTGAAGATATTGGGAAGAGCCATGTGCCACCTCAGAGTTTGCACAAGTTATATTTATTTGCTGCAAACAGCAAGAAATATAGACCTCAGGGAATTCCCAATAATTACGTAACTCTTAATTCCGAGATTATTCTGTCCAATGAAGAAAATCAGAAACAGTTAGTAAAAATTGTGCTTCCCCAAAATATTCATGGTAAAAATGATATTTCGGTGTACAGTCTACTCGGATTAGCCTGTATTGGAGCTAAAGAACACGATGTTGTTTATGTGCCATATAATAAAACCAACCAAAAGTTGTTCATTGAGGAAATAACTTTTCAACCAGAAAAGGAAAAGAAATTTAACCTATAGTAATCAAAAACAGAATGGGTTTAATACTAATTATAATTATTGCAATTATCGTTATAGAGAAATGGAGCAAGAAACATGAAAAAAGATATAGTCATGGAGGAAAAAATTAAAATAACAGAGCTGGATTACACTCGATTGAGTAATCTGGTTGGACTTGCCCGAAAAGAAAAGGGTATTGAGTTAAAAAATTTGGAAGCATTGGCGCACGAAATAAAACGAGCTGAAAAAGTTAATTCAAAAGAAATTTCATCGGAATTTATAACTATGAACTCCATTGTTCATGTTGAGAACATTGATACTCAAAAACCAATGAAAATAAAGATTGTGTATCCCAAAGAAGCAGATTTTACGAAAGGTCATGTGTCAGTACTTTCACCTTTAGGAAGTGCCCTGTTGGGCTACAAAGTTGGCGACACTGTGCAATTTGAAGCCCCTAGAGGCAAGGTTTCAATAAAAATATTGGCAATTGAGTATCAACCTGAAGCTAATGGAGAGTATGCAATTTAAATTAAAGTTTTACTATACACAGTTATACAACTTAAAAATATAAAGCTATGGAAATATTGAATAAAAAAAGCGTTTCATTATTTACGAAAAATAAAAGCAATCATAATTCGCATTTCGAATCGGAAACTAAAAACATATTGAAGGATAGATGGGATGAAAAAAGAATTTTAAATCAATATGAATATATCGTTCCTTGGCAGCAGCATGCACATCATTGTAATAAGTAACCATGTTCGATTATTATGCTTTTATCATCTTACCGATACTAATATTTTTAGCTCGAGTAGCTGATGTTAGTTTAGGAACTATACGAATAATTTTAGTTGAAAAAGGTTTTAAAAATTGGGCACCAGTATTAGGGTTCTTTGAGGTTTTAATTTGGATTTTAGCAATTAGTGAGATTATTGAAAACTTAGATAATTGGGTTTGCTATTTTGCTTATGCAGGAGGATTTGCAGCAGGCAATTATATTGGAATGAAGATAGAAAAAAGACTTGCACTTGGGCATGAGTTATTAAGAGTAATAACAAAACACGATGCTAAGGAATTAGTTAATGACCTTAAAGATGAAGGCTATGGAGTTACATTTCTTAAAGGGGAAGGAATTAAAGGAGCAGTTGGAGTAGTGTACATAATAGTAAATCGAAAGAAAATTGATAATGCTATAAAAATCATTCACGAACACAATCCAAATGCTTTATATACCATTGAAGATGTACGCTTTGTTAACAAAAATATTTTCTTTACACCCAATCCTTTAAAAAGGAAAAGGGCTGCTATACGCAAATAATTAATATAAATAATACAAAATCGCTATCATGGAAACAAAAGAAATTAAAACAAATCAAGTCAAAAGTAATTCTAAAGAATTACAAGGCTTATGTATTAACTGCGATAACAAAAAAGATTGCAATATTCGAGATACTTCCAAGAAGGTTATCCATTGCGAAGAATATATGTAGCTATCTTTTTTGTATTGATAAATAGTTATTAATGTTTTTGCAAGTTTATTTACGTTAAGGGGGGGGTGTTTATAATGCCCCCTTGTCTTTTTTGTTGAGCAAAATTATGAACATAAAATCAATTTTATATACAGGTTTACATCCGAAACTGTATTCTCACTTGGGGAACGTTTATCATCACCCAATGATCGAGATAGCAGAATTAGAGGATTATGGTTTAGTTGATAAAGAAATTACCAGGTTAAACGAATATTCGATACTTATATTCACAAGTAGTTATGCGGTTATGTTTTTCTTTAAACGATTAAAGCAGATTGCCAATATTAATGATATAAAGCATCTAATTTTATTCTCCATAGGTAAACATACCTCTGCAACATTAGCATCGTTTGACATAACACCGAATTTTGAACCAATTGAAGATTCATCAGTAGGATTAGTAAAACTATTCAAGAAACTGTCTATAAGTAATGAAAAAATTCTTATACCACGTTCAAATATTGCTAGGTCGTATATGCCTGTTGAACTAAGAAAAAAAGGCAACGAAGTCAAAACCCTAGCTATTTACCGAAATATCTATCCTCAAACCATGGAAAAACAGAATCTCGATAAATTTGGAGCAATAATTTTCACCTCCCCCTCTTGTGTAGATAATTTTATGAAAACGTACGGACAATTGCCTTCAAATAAAGAGTTTATTACTAAAGGAAGGGAAACTCAAAAAAGATTAGATTATTACAAAATACATTGTTCATAATCTACCAATCCAACAATCGTTTTTCCCCTTCCAAAGCCTTAATGCCCGAAATTTCCTGAGAGACTTCAATAACGCCTTTGTAGTTTCCTTTTTCGTCATGAACAGCAAAATATTGAATAAGGATATATTCCCCACGCATTTTAATCCAAAAATCAACCTGGTCTTTTTCTCCACTTCTGAACGATTCTACAATTTGTTCAACTACATGAACACTTTCAGGCGGATGGCAGTTGCTTACTTCACGTCCAATAATAGCCGTTGTACGTGGAAAAATACGTTTAGGTGGTGTGGAGAAATAACAAACCTTGTTATTCTCATCTACAAATGTTATATCCACCGGAAGATGGTTAAAAATGAGTTTAATTTGCTCTACATTTACTTTACCTGTTCCCAAATTAATTACTCCATCATCAAATGCTGTTTCCATCTCGTCTTTTTTTATTCGTTTGGGTTGTATATAAGGAAAGCCAAGCTCAAATCCTTCCCGGTTCATAGTTTCTAACTGACTTTCGCTTATAGTTGATAGTATGTAAGGAAATAAAATACGCTCTTCCCTGAATTTAATGGCATGCATATTAAAGAATATATCCCCAACACATTTATTGAATGTTTTCAGGTCTATATTTCCTACCTGTAATTGAGTAATAACGGATTTAATATTTCTGCCAATATCATCGTGAAATGACCACATAATCTGTAAACAGCGATAGTCCGGCCATGTTTCTTCAATGATTGGGAATAGCACATTCTCCTTTATTGTATAATGCTTTGCAAATACTTCGAGTTGAGTAAACTGTTCTATAAGTTTTTTATGCAGGTCAGTATTGTCGGTTTCCTTCACAAATTTCTTGAAAAAAGGGCGGATTTTATCTAAAAGAACCTCCATTTCATGATTATTCTGTTCTAATACATCTAGGAATGAATCCGCTTTGGGTTCAACTCTTACAAAATCACGTATAGGAACATGGAATATATTCAGGACTTTGTTCGTAAGGACTTTTATATCCTCCATTTTGTACCCTTGTTTTATAATCTCATCGAAAAGAGTGATAAAATCAGTAGGTATTACCTTAGAAATAAAATCTTTGTTATCAATTATAAACGCATGAGCATTCCCGGTTTCTAAAATTAATTTAGAAACCTCAAGCAACTTTTCTACCCTTGCCTGTTTTGTATTTGTAAATTCCGACATAAGCATTTGTTTTAATTACCTTCACTACTAAAATTAACACGCAATCCCAATTAAGGTTTCTGTTTAATTACCAGAAGCTTCAAAGGTTCGTCAAAAGGATTTTGCCATGTTCTGTCCAAGTTCTTTTTCACGGCAATAACATCCCCTTTCAAGGCATTGATAACTTCATTTGTGATAGTTATTTTCCCTCTGCCTGAAATAACATAAAAAACAACATCAATAGGGAGTGCATGTGCCGGAACCACCCCATCTTTAAGAATAAGCAACTCAACAATATCGTTATTATCTGTTTCTGCCAAAAGATAGCCACAGGCTTTCTCTGTTTTCAGCACTTCACTTTTTTCGTAGTAGGGATATATCATCGTTTAAAATTGAAATTGAAAATAGAATTTACGATTTATATTAGACTTGATAAAAAAAACGCTGCAAAAACAATCTTTTGCAGCGTTTATTATGAGTATGTTTTATATTAAGCTAAATGAAGCTTCAAATCTTCTTCAACTGTTCCAATTCCGCCAATTCCAAAGTTCTCAATAAGAACATTTGCCACATTTGGAGAAAGGAAAGCTGGCAATGTTGGCCCCAGGTGAATGTTTTTTACTCCTAAGTGTAATAGAGCTAATAATACAATCACAGCCTTTTGCTCGTACCATGCAATGTTATATGCAATAGGTAATTCGTTAATATCATTCAGTTCAAATACCTCTTTTAGTTTAAGAGCCACAACAGCCAAGGAGTATGAATCATTACATTGTCCTGCATCCAGTACACGAGGAATACCACCTATATCACCCAATGGTAATTTGTTGTAACGATATTTCGCACATCCTGCGGTAAGAATAACAGTATCTTGTGGTAATTGATCTGCAAAATCAGTATAGTATTCACGTCCTTTCATTCTACCGTCACATCCTGCCATTACAAGGAATTTCTTGATTGCACCTGTTTTAACAGCATCAACTACTTTGTCGGCTAATTGTAATACCTGGTTGTGTGCAAATCCACCAACAATTTCTCCTGTTTCAATCTCGGTTGGAGCAGGTAATTTCTTAGCGTGTTCAATGATTGCAGAAAAATCTTTTGGTTGTCCGTCTTGTCTGTCCGGAATATGAGTACAACCATCGAAACCTGATGCACCAGTTGTATAAACTCGGTCTTTGTAGCTATCCTTTGGAGGAACAATACAGTTTGTAGTAAATAGGATTGCTCCGTTAAATGATTCAAATTCTTCTTTTTGTTTCCACCATGAATTACCATAGTTTCCTACAAAGTGTTCGTACTTTTTAAATGCGGGGTAATAGTGAGCGGGTAACATTTCGCTGTGTGTGTAAACATCAACTCCGGTTCCATCGGTTTGCTTTAGCAGCTCTTCCATATCTTTCAAGTCGTGACCGCTAATAAGGATAGCCGGATTATTACGTACCCCAATATTTACTTTTGTAATTTCAGGATTTCCGTATGATTCTGTATTTGCTTTGTCTAATAAAGCCATTACATTAACACCATACTCACCACATTCTAATGTTAAACCAACTAATTCATCAACTGTAATATCGGTTCTTGTAGTGGCAATTAACGCTTTATGAAGAAAAGCAAATATTTTCTCGTCAGTATAACCTAAATTAAAAGCATGTTCAGCGTATGCAGCCATCCCTTTTAATCCGTAGGTTAACAACTCTTTTAATGAACGAATATCTTCGTTTTGTTCAGTTAAAATTCCAACAATCTCACTTTTAGCTTTAATCGCTTCTTCGCCCTCTGCAACCCAGGTAGCATTAGCAGGAAGGTTTGGAATTTCTACACCTTTATCTTCCAATTCTTTCTTTAAAGCATCTCGAACCTGGATACCTTCAATAATCTTATCTGTGATTTTCTTGTCATCGAAATTAGCGTTGGTAATTGTTACAAATAATGCTTCAAAAACAAATTTGTCGGCATTGTCAATCGCAACAGCATTCTTTTTTGCAACTTCTGCAACTAAAGAAACACCTTTGGTTACATACACTAATAAATCCTGTAAGTTTGAAGTAGAATCTTGCTTACCGCAAACACCAACCGTAGTACATCCTGTACCCTTTGAAGCTTCCTGACACTGATAACAAAACATGCTCATAATTTTATCTTTTTAAGTTTTTAATTTCAAATCAACGATACAAAGTTGTGGCATTTTGAAAGCAATAGCTGTAACATATGTTACAGGAAGGGTGTTTTTTTCTATTTTTGTGCAAAATAATTTTCTAAGTCACAGCATATGGGAAATACAACTACCGAAAAGACTTGTTTTAGTAAAAGAAATATTCAGCCTTGTAATGATAAATGCAGTTTTTGCTTTTTAAATTATGTAGATGCTTTACAATCGAGCTACATTTTTAAGGATTTAAAATCGGAAGAAATTGGCGAAATAATAAAGAAAGTACATCATCAAGTAAAAACATATAAAAAAGATGAGTTAATAGCAAGTAGTGGAGATGTATGTAACAGCCTTAGAATAATTGTTAAAGGTGCTGCGGTTGGTGAAATGATGGATTTTCAGGGAAAGTCTTTGCGTATTGAAGAACTCCATGCCCCTGATACTATTGCCTCTGCATTTTTATTTGGCGAGGATAATACGCTACCTGTTGATGTAATTGCTGTCGAAGAAACCAAAATTTTGTTTATACCCAGGCAAGACTTGATGAACTTATTTTGTAATGAAAATACTGTTCTTAAAAACTATCTCGATATTATTTCTAACCGTGCGCAAAAACTAACCAAGAAGATTAAGCTATTGGGCTTGCAATCCATTCGTGGTAAGTTTGCGAATTATCTGCTTGAACAAGTCAGACGAGAAGGTAAAACGGAATTTACGCTTAAAAATTCGCAGAGTGAACTTGCCAATATATTTGGTATTTCACGCCCATCGTTGGGAAGGGTAATACGTGAGTTGCACAATGAAGGAGTAATAGAAGCCGAAGGAAGAAACATTAAGATTATTGATAAAAAAGCCCTTTCGGGCTTATTAAAATAAAATTATGCTTTGAAGTACACCAAAAATTCTTCATCCCCCTTTTTATTAAGCCAATGTTCATAATTTAAACTAAGGGACTTATCAATAAGTGGAGCAGGAATAAAAGGTGCAATCACTTTAAGTATTTTTCCTGAATCAAGTTTCTTCAATAAAGCTAATACTTCATGCACTGGCTGTTCTCCGGCATTTAGCATTTCTCTTATATCTATTGATTCTGAAATATTGGATTCATCAAACCAATCAGGCTTTTCTGTAGTATAATTGCTGTCTTCTGTTTCAATTGAGTCGGTGGTCGTTTGCCCAACTTCTGCACGAAGCTTGTTAATGAGTTCTTCAACTTTGATACCACCAATTACAGATGCCTGACTTAAAGTTGTAATCTTTGTAATGGTTTTTCGCAATACAGGATTCTTCAACTTTTTGAATGGTGGAGCAACAGCTATTAGCACATCCTCCAATTGAGGATATGCTTCCAATAAGTCGAATATCTTCGTTTTGGGAGTAATTATCAGTTTATCCATTGTCTTTTTCTTTATCGTCTGTATATTCTAAAATACGTCTTTCACCTTCTAAAGCCCTGTTTTCTGATAAATCCTGAGAAACTTCAAGTGTACCAAGGTATTCACCATCTTCACCACGTAGAGCAAAGTATTCAATCTTAATAAACTTGCCTTTCATCTGAATCCAAAACGGAGCATGAGATGCTTTACCCGATTTAAAGTCTTCCAGAATTTTCTCGACAATATGAGTACTTCCGGGAGGATGGCACAAACGTACATCACGGTTGATTATGGAACGGTTGCGGACGAATATTCGCTCTTTTCCCTGGGTGAAATATTTAACCTTATCATTTTTATCTACAAAGGTCATATCGAATGGAACGGAATTTAGAATTGCCATTATTTCTTTAGCTGAGAAACTTCCGGAGGGCAATTGAATACTTCCATCAGAAGTAACTCCTGTTTCGTCTTGTTCTTCGGAAATTCCTTCGGGTTTCCATTCAACTTGTGGGTCGTAAAGGCAAAAACCAAATTCAAGGGTTTGTTTATGAATGCTCCACCAATCCTCTGTTGTGAGTACATCCATACTCATAGGAAACAAAATTTCTTCCTCTTTCTGTACCATATCAATTACGGCTTGTAGCGTAGGAAAAAACAACAAATCGAGAGAATCAACTAAGTCTGTTTTAGTAATTTCTTTCGTATTTAAAACCTCGATACAACCTTTCAATTGTTCCCTTATCTCATCGTGTTTGCCCCACATTACTTTGGGCGGCCCAGTAATTTCGTTTTTCTCTAAGTGTGGAAATACAAGGTACTCTTTACGAAGGTAATGCTTGTCAACATCCATCAATTGATTAAACACTCCTTGTAATCCAAAAATAAATTGCTGAAACTCCGAATCATCAACGGCACTTAACGCCTTTAGCAAGGCTTTTGCTTTTTCAGCTACTTTCTTCAGCTCAATATTCTCATTTTTAAATACATCAATCGGATGCCCGGCAGGAATATCTTTTGCTCCGCTTAAATCTACATTGCCTTCGAGAACCGAACCATGAACATCACATAATTTCAGGACTTCTTCTTCGGGCAAGCCTTCCTGCATTAGTTCCTGTTCTACTTCAACTACTTCACCGTAAGGAATATTTTTTAGCGTTTCAACCAGTTCTTTTTTTACAGCTTCTGCCGATTCTCCCTGGTGTAGTTTTAGAATCAGTTCTTTTAATCGCTCTTTACGATATTTTGAATTATTAATAAGTTCGCTCATGACAATTGGATTTTAGTTTATAAAAGCTTGGTTTGCGAAGTTGGTCTTGGTGCTTTTGTAACCAATATTCTGGCTTGACAATCACATTCATTGCTTAAATAATGAACAATATCAGCCGGACTTTCAATCAAGGTATCTTTTTCAAACACCACCGATTCATCCCCCACATGCACGGTTGGAGTTCCTTCCAATACATAAAAGGTTACATCAACTGGTGTTTTGTGAGGCTTTAAAGTCTCGCCTGATTGTAAGGTAATATGCATTACTTGAGCAGATTCCTTATTATACAATTGCTTTACATCAACCTTATGCGGATTTTCCTTTGGTTCTTCTGTTTTATAGCTTTTTGAAATCATGTTAATTTTTTTATAATATTTATATAAGTTACAACAATTTACCGAGTTTTAGGTTTCCTGAACTTCTTTCTCCAAAGCAAATATCCGCTCAATACAACGATAACGCTTACCAATCCTGATAAGGGAACCAAGAGGATATAAAAATCACCAAGAAGAAAACGAAAGAAACGTCCTGTATGAATTTCGAGCGAAAAATTCCAAAGTGACATTCTTGATTCTTCAAGTACATTCTTAGGCATTTCAGGAAATTTCATTTCATGATATAAAGGAACTGCACCTTTATCGTAGTCTATCATATATTGCTTACCTCCCAAATCCGTTACTAATCCTGTAACTTTAAAATCACCAATAGGTCTGCCTGATGTATTGCCTACATGTAATTTACCCTGGGCATAATTATAAATTTCAGGATGAGCCGGATGCCATAAAAACAAACCACTGAACGAACCTATAATGTACGCCCCATCATTAAATGGCTCAAGCACGTTAATTCCCATAACACTTACAGGAGGCTGAATTTTAAAAGCAATTGGTGCAAGACGGTCTTTATCCATATAGAAGATACCTTCCGAAGTTGCCAGAAGGAATTCATTTCGTTCACTATCAAATTTTATGTCCCTTAATTTATCGTACCAGGGATTAGGCTGGTCGAGATGAGAATATTTTACAGGGCTTACTTTTGAATATGCAATTGCAATAAGTAGCGGAGGACGCAAGAACATACCTGTAAAAAACAAGACTATCAGGCACACAAATAACCAGGCTCCTGTTTTATTGTGCCACCTTAATGACCAACGATTAGTCTTTACAATTGATGTGACTGATTTCGTTTTCTTCTTTCTTCTCTTTATCCATCCCGGGAAAAAGAAATAAATAATTCCTGTCAACGATAAGAAAATGATTATTACTCCCAAAGCATCAACAAACAGCTTTCCGGGAATCCCCAAAATCTCACCTGAATGAATCTGCCACATGGTTTCAAAAAGTGAGACTTCATTTTTATAATCTCGTGGTTTTTTGAGTTCAATTTTCTCAAATTGGGTATTTATTCCTTCCGACTTACCTTTAAATAAATAGGAACGATTTAAAACATAGAGCGTATCGTTGACACATTCTATAGCCACAAAGCGTTTAATGTCAACATCCAATTCAAACTTTATCCATTGCTTTTTCTCCTTACTAAAAGCAAACAAACCAAATTGCGTTGCTGTATATAGATTTCCGTCATTTGATTGATACAGGTCAAAAACCTTAAGGTTATCGCTTCCATTTGGGAAACCATAATTAAATGAACCATAATCAGTAAAATTAGAATCGGTAAGCCATACCCCAATATTACCATATACTAAAATGCTATCCGTATTTAAAATAAGATTGCCTTTAACAGCACTATTATTCCAATTCTGATAACGAAATTCTTTTGGAAGATTGTTACGTGAAATATCAATACCAGAGAAGAATTCACGATGATTCATAATGATACCTGTAACCGAGAAATATAAAAGCAGAAAGGCAATGATTAGCCCTGGCCATTTATGTAGTTTCTTATATAGTTTTCCCATAAAGTAAACTGTCTGTGAGTTTGTTTTTATCTAAATAACAATTGCTTGTATGCCTTAAAAGATAAATATTGTTATTTCAGTTTCTTGAAAATTTCTTAAATTTATCTAATGCAATATTATAAAACAGAAAAATTGCAAGCTGTACCATATGTTACAGCTTCTTTATTTTTGGTAACATATATTTGCATTATAAGGTTGAGTATTCATTGTTCTGAAATAATGAATTTGTGGGGAGGATAGTTTTAATGTAAAAACGAATTTTGAGGCTATGAACATATTGAAAAAGATTTTACCTCCTGATAAATGGAAGATACCTGTTATTATCGTTTCAGCAATTCTGTTAGGTCTTTTTTTCTTTCTATTCTATGTCTCCAATGCATCATCTTATCTATCTGATGACCCAAAAACCTGCGTAAATTGCCACATCATGGCTCCGCAATATGCTACATGGATGCACAGTTCTCATCGTGAATGGGCAAACTGTAACGATTGCCACGTACCTCACAATAACGTATTCAATAAATATTATTTCAAAGGGAAAGATGGAATGCGACACGCTTCAATCTTTACAATGCGTGCCGAACCACAGGTTATACAAATAAAAGAAGAAGGACATCTTGTAGTACAACAAAATTGTATTCGTTGCCATAGTAACCTTATTACCGATGCAAAAATGAATACCATTCATACCGATTTTCATTCTGACAGAACTGACAGAACTTGTTGGGAATGCCATCGTGAAGTTCCTCATGGCAGGGTGAACAGCCTTTCGAGTACGCCTAATGCTAAAGTGCCATTACCCGAAAGCTCAGTACCAGATTGGCTAAAAGAAGCATTAGAAGAAACAGAATAATAACATAGAACTAAAGATATGAAATCATTCAGCGAACAAATCAAAGAAAAACCTTGGAAAGGTTGGGTTCTTTTCCTTGGAACTATTGTAGTTGTATTCCTTTTAGGATTGTTAGCATCCAGTGTTGTAGAAAGAAGAAGCGAAGCGGTGTTTGCCTATGCGCCTAAAAACGATTTTTCTCAGTTTGAACCCCGTAACGAAAAATGGGGAGCTAACTTTCCTCGTGAGTTTGAATCTTATTATCAAACCTCTGACACCATCTTTAGAAGTAAATACAATGGTTCTTCTACAATTGATGAATTAGAGGAAGACCCAAGAATGGTTGTTCTTTGGGCAGGATATGGTTTTTCAAAAGAATATAACCAAGGGCGAGGACATTATTATGCTGTAGAAGATGTTCGTAATATTCTTAGAACAGGAGCGCCGAATGATAGTGTAAAAAGCCCTATGCCCAACACATGCTGGACTTGTAAAAGCCCCGATGTTCCAAGGATGATGAATGAAGTTGGAATTGCAGAGTTCTATAAAGGTTCATGGGAAAAATGGGGAGCTGAAATTGTTAACCCAATTGGTTGTGCCGATTGCCATGATGTAAATACCATGCAATTACGTATTTCTCGTCCTGCATTAATAGAAGCGTTTGAAAGACAAGGCAAAGACATTACCAAAGCAACGCATCAGGAAATGAGAAGCTTGGTTTGTGCCCAATGCCATGTGGAATACTATTTTAATAAAAAGAAAATTGAAGGTGTTCCATATCTAACCTTCCCTTGGGATAATGGAATGTCTGTAGAACAAATGGAGGTTTATTATGATGATATGGAATTTGCTGATTGGACACATAAACTGAGTAAAGCCCCTATGTTAAAAGCCCAACACCCAGGTTATGAAACTTACTTAACAGGAGTGCATGCAGAACGTGGTGTATCTTGTGCTGATTGTCACATGCCATATAAAAGCCAAGGTGGTGTGAAATTTACAGACCATCACATTCAAAGTCCTCTTAATAATGTCGCCAATTCATGTCAGGTTTGTCATCGTGAAGAGGCTCATAAACTAATTGCCGATGTATATTCTCGTCAGGATAAGATTAAAGAAAATGTAAATATTCTAGAAGATTTATTGGTTAAAGCACACGTAGAAGCTAAAGCAGCATGGGATAAAGGTGCGAATGAAGATCAAATGCAAGCAATACTTATGGATATTCGACATGCTCAATGGCGTTGGGATTATTCCGTAGCCGCTCATGGCGCATCATTCCACTCACCTGTTGAAACAGGACGCATTGTTTCATCGGGTATCAATATTGCACAGGAAGCAAGAATTAAACTTACTCGCTTATTAGCAGACCTTGGACATAATAAAGAAGTTGAAATGCCTGATATTTCGACCAAAGCAAAAGCCCAGGAATATATTGGTTTAGATATGGCTAAACTAAATTCTGACAAAGAAGAATTTTTAGGAACTATGGTTCCTCAATGGCTTGAAGAAGCCAGTCAAAGAGAATCGAAATATTAGAATAAATTACCTTGCAAAATACTAAAGAAAAAAGAGCTTATGGGTGCTTCCCTGGAAGTATCCCGAAAGCTTCTTAATAGCTTTTGCCTTATTTTTGGCATCATTAGGGCTTGAGTTTATAACAGGTACTACAGCTCCGAAAATATCTTGGCCAGTCAACCTTATTTCAATAGCATTATTAGCAAACTTATCATTATTGCTATATCTGTTATCAAAAAAAAGAGCGGTTTTCAAATGGTTTTATAGTGTTCCAGCATCAATTGCCGGGGTAACTTTATTCGTGGTTCCTTCGTTATTGTTAGCCTTGATTCCGCAAAAACCATCAGATTCCTTATTTTTTCTGTATGATGTTACATCGAGCTGGACTTATACAATTGGAGTGGTTTTCTTTTTAATCATACTTGGAACAGTAACCATTAAACGCATCACCAAGCTTTCCAAAAAGAATATCGGTTTCTTTCTAAACCATTTCGGTTTATGGCTGTGTATTGCATCGGCTCATTTAGGTGCAGGTGACATACAAAAACTGAATATGTTTCTTGAGGAAGGCAAAACTACCTGGTATGGAATTGAGAATGGAAACAGAACAAAAGAATTAAATTTTGCTATAAAGCTACGAGACTTCTCCATTGAAGAATACCCTGCAAAAATTGCTTTTGTGGAAAACAGTACCGGAGAGATAATCAACCAAAACAACAAACCTTTAATGATAGACCCACACGAGGGCTTACAATTCAACTATAAGGATTTTGATTTAAAGATTGACAAACTTTTAATGAGTTCAGCTCCTGTTATGAATAGGTTTGAGCCTGTTCTGGGTATGGGGGCAACTCAATCCTTAAAGATTCTAAAATCCAATAATGAAGCGATTGATACTATTTGGATTTCAAGTCCAAGCATTTTGTATCGTCAGGAAATGTATCAGATTGATTCAAGTACAATAATGCTTATGACCAAACCCGAAGCAAAACGCTTCCTGTCTGAAATAACTGTTTATAAAAAAGCCGGAGCTGTATATGATACCATCATCGAGGTAAATAAACCAATCAAGATTGCCGGGTGGAAGATTTATCAGACAAGTTATGATGAAACAATGGGACGTTGGTCAACGAAAAGCATTTTGGAACTGGTTAAAGACCCTTGGTTGCCATCGGTATATTTGGGATTCTTCTTACTCATTGCAGGAACTTTCTATTTGATATGGACTGGTAAAAGGAAGGAGGATGTGTAATGTGGCATAATTTTGAAATATTCGCAATTATTTCGTTGGCAACATGGATTCTGGCCATTGGCACTTCACTTTCAGACAAGATGGGCATAATCGCCAATTTGACTGCAATTCTTGGAACTTTAAGCCTGGCTGTATTTATCGTTTTACTGTGGACAAATCTTCAACGACCACCGTTAAGAACTCTTGGAGAAACAAGACTTTGGTATTCATTCTTCCTGGCAATTTCAGGTTATGTATTATTTAAGCGATGGAAAATTAAGCTTATGCTCATGTATTCGCTTGGTATGGCAATTCTTTTTTTGTTATTGAACTATCTGAACCCTGATATTCACAGTAAAACTCTCATGCCAGCTTTACAAAGTATTTGGTTTGTTCCCCATGTAATTGTATACATGATTGCCTACGCTCTATTGGGCTTATCTGCACTTTTCGGATTGCTTGGATTATATGCTATTAGAAAAGGTAACATGAAAGAAGATTTTGTACTAAAAACAGATAACATTGTTTATATCGGCTTTGGCTTCCTTACGTTAGGACTTATTTTTGGGGCTTTATGGGCAAAAGAAGCATGGGGGCATTATTGGACATGGGATCCCAAAGAGACATGGGCATTTCTTACATGGGCTGTTTACTTGATTTATATCCATTTCAGGATAAAAAGTAGTTTAAGCCACAAAAGTGTTTTTCTGATTTTAATGTTAGCTTTTGTTGTTCTGCTTATTTGTTGGTTTGGTATTAACTACCTTCCGGGAGCACAAAATAGTGTGCATGTTTATTCGAGTTAAGCAGATGCCTTTATTTCAAATGCAATTTTCCATTTCAACAATATGATACCCCTTAGATTCTATATCTGAGATAACTTCTTGCGTGGCATACTCAATATGGCAAAACTCACATTCTTTTGTGGTAAGTTTTTTCGATTTAACATCTTTGTATTTAAGGTATTCATATCCATAGTGAAATATCACATTAGAATCCTTTACATTCTCCGGTACAATAATATCAAAGTGCATTTTTTTCCCATCGGTACGTTGCACATATGTATCCCAAACAGCTACTTTCATTTATATTCAATTTTAATTATTCCTATTGGGCAACTGTTAGCAGCCTCACGTATTTAATCTTCATATTTATCGTAATCAACTCCTGGCATCACAATCATCTTATCGAATACTTTAAAGACTCGGGTGGCGAAAGATTGACATATTTTACAGGCTACACATGTGTTAATATCATCGTCACGCCATACCTTATCAATTGCCATTTAAACAGTTTTTGATTATTGCATCTACATGTATCTTGGTTGTATTTAAAAAAGGTAATTTCAGATAAGTGTCTTCGGTAAACATTAATGGAAATTCGGTACAGCCTAGAATTACAGAATCAACTTCATGTTGTTCCTTCAATTCGTTGACTATTTCAAGTATTTCCTGCCTTGTTTCTTCTTTAAATATTCCTAATTCTAGTTCGTTAAAGAGTCTTTGGTTTATAATCTCTATTTGCTTTTCATCAGGAACTACTATTTCAATATTGTGCAGATTGAATACTTTATGATAAAAGTCGTTTTGCATTGTGAATTTTGTACCAAATAATGCACATTTTTTCACTTCAATCTTTCTGGCTTGTTTAGCACATACATCAACAATGCTAATTAATGGTATGTTAACTTGCGCTTGAATTTCATTAAACAGTAAATGTGGAGTATTGGCACTTATTACAGCAAAGTCAGCCCCGGCATTTCTAATATTATCCATACATGAAGCGATATACGAAGCGGCATTAGTATATTTTCCTTCTTCAAGTAATCCAATAAACTTTGCCATATTAACGCTAAAAATTACAATCTCAGGATAATTCAAACTACCACCTCCGTTAATTTTATCGAAGCCTTTTATTATTTCTCTGTAATAATCCACGGTTGCTTCTGGTCCTAATCCGCCTAATATTCCAATTGTTTTCATTAGCTAAAGCTTTAATATTAATTCTGAATAATTGCTCGTTTGGATATGACCTATCCCTCGGTAAATTATTTGTTATAAGTGCAATCAAAAGTAAAATACCAACACCAGTACTTACAGGATAAAGAATATAAAAATACCCCAAACTTAAGACCTTAGGGGTTCCCATATTTGCGATTAATGCAGTTGCTCCTCCAGGCGGATGCAAGGTTTTTGTACATTGCATTGCAATTATTGAAATGGAAACAGCTAAGGCAGCATTTAGCCACAAAATATCAAAGCTGGATAAAAGTTTATATACACTTACTCCAATAAAGGCACTTATTAAATGTCCACCAATTAAATTTCGGGGTTGAGCCAATGGACTATTTGTTGCTCCATAAATTAATACTGCAGACGCTCCAAACGACCCTATTAAAAAGACTTTATCACTTACACTAAATGATGAAAATACTTCATGTGTAAAACCAATTATTCCAATACCTAAGAAAGCACCAATAAACGTCCATAGATGATCTTGTGGATTCACTAAGGTTTGACGATATATTATATACTTGACAACTCTATATCTTCGGTGTAAATTCTTCATTATTTCGATTAGCTTTAAAAGATAGTATAACAAGCAAAATAAGCTTTATAGCCTCAAAAATTATAAACACCATATGGACAGAGGAACTCGAAGGCTGATTCCCTGCAATAATTTCTTCCGCTCTATGAACTAGGTTAGGTAATAACCAAATAGTTTGTAATAACAGAACCAAACTAATTAAGCAAACCAGAATATTTTCAGAAACGATTTTAAATACATGTCTTTTGTTTTGTAGAAATAATAGTAACCATATTATTAATAAAATGGTTAATTCTATCCTATTTAAAACAGTAAATACAAGGCTACCTATGCTTAATCCTATTTCTCTAGTAACTCCATCTGCCCTGAACTTTATCCAAGCTTCAAGAAAACTTATAGCACTTATTAGTCCAGCCCAAAATGGAAATAAGAAAGCTTTGAACTTTAAATACCAACTCATTCAATAATATCTCAAAAAATTACACAAAAATTAATTCATTCACATTCATTTCTTTGTTGAGAAGTAATTCTACTTCGGTGTATTTTTTATTCACCAACTCTTTCTGCTCATCAGATAACGCTTCCTCTGCCATAGGATAAAGAACATTATCTTCTTTATAAATATGGTCTCGCAAAAGCATTCCGTATCCTCGTGCATTTTGAATTATTTTATCGGTATTATTTTCAGAAACACCTTGTTCCATACCGTACACAAATGTTCGACCTTCATCATGCTCATATAACATAACCGGAATAGGATTACAATGTAGATGTTCAACATTTTCCAACATGGCTTTAAAAAGAATGTCTTCTTCTTTTGCATGATGGAACTTGTCGGCATAGTTTTTTATAAAATTGATTGTTTTCTGAAAAAAGCTAATGTCTAAAGTTTTACCTTTTTCTAGTTCGTCACATTCTGAATTTACAGCATCAATAACCTTTAAAATTATTTGGTGTTCGTCTGATAATATTTGAGTTATATTTTTCATTTTCTATTTTTTTAATCTATTTAAAACCGCTTCTCCCTGCTTAATCTTTTCTGATAAGGATTGTATTGTTTCTGTTTTCACTATTTCAAAAAATCCATCTCGAACAATTTTGTATTGCTCATGCAAAGGACAAGGATTATCATTATTGCATTGCTTAAGTCCAAAGCCACATTTGTGAAAACAAGCATCTCCTTCAACTACATGAATTACATCATAAAGCGTTAAGTTCGATTGATTGTCATTGAAAAAGAAACCTCCACCACGCCCTTTCATCGAATCCATCAGTTTATTCTTCGTAAGAGTTTGGAGAATTTTTGCTGTATAAGCTTCCGGAGCTTCAATTTCTTTTGCAATTTCACCAACACCAGGTCTCTTTTGTTCCCAATTTTTTAACTGAACAAAAACTAACGCTCTTATGGCATATTCTGTACTTTTAGATAGCATGTTTATTTATTTTAGTAATTCACTTTCCAAAAGTAAAGCTTTCTTAAACAGAATATTGTTTTCTAAATGAATATGACGATGTAAGTCGTTTTCAAATTCCTTTAGAGTCTGATAAGTAACTTGATATGTACCACATCCATCAGGGGGGCATGTATATGAAGAAGTCAATTTTGATATTTTCTCAAAACGCTCACCTTCTGTTTGATGTTCTTCATGCATGGTATCAATAGTTTCGACTGCATCACCATATTCATCTTTTGCTGTTTTACCCTCCTTTTTTGACTTTACCATTTTTCTTATATAAGGAAATAAAATTAATTCCTCTTTCTTCATGTGTACACTAAGATTCTCTGCTGCACCATCAAACAATGCTTTTACCTCATGTAACTCAGAATGATTTTCTCCATGCACATCACAAAGTTTTTGTAATTTTTGTTGAAGAAATGGAATGGTCTCACTTACATAAGTATGATGTCTTTTTTCAATATAGTCGCAAAGTTCATTGAGTTCCAGCTCGTCGATGTACTTTGAATCAGGGTCATTTAGCTGGATTGTAGCAGTCAATTCAGGTATTAATTGTTCAATATTTATTCCACTCTTTGCACAGGCTTCATCAAGACTAATTCCCCCACCACAGCAAAAATCAATATTATTCTTTTCAAAAATTTGAGCTGTTTTAAAATTAGCTTTTACGATGTCTCCCACACTGGTTCTTGTATCAATATTCATATCGTTTTATTTTTTGTTTCTGCAAAGATATAGAATTTTTATAAAAGGACATCAATGTCCTTTTATAAAAATGTTATACATTTGTTAATACATTTTAAAATCAGATGAATTATGAATACAAAAAAACTTTGGATTGGATTTATCCTGGTTATGGTTATCTCCTTTGGAATTTTAGGTTATTACGGAAGGGAAATATATAGAGAAGCCCCACCAATACCTGAAAAAGTAGTTGATGGTAATGGAAATTTACTTTTCACAGGACAAAACATTAAGGATGGTCAGAATATTTGGCAATCAATTGGAGGACAGGAAGTAGGAACAGTTTGGGGGCATGGTGCGTATCAAGCTCCTGATTGGACTGCGGATTGGCTGCACCGTGAAGCTTTATATATCTTAAACCATTTTGCACAAACCGAGTTTGGCAAAAACTACAATGAGCTTGATGAAGAAAAAAAGGCAATGCTCGAAAAAAGGGTTCAAAAGGAAATGAGAACCAATACTTATAATGCACAAACAAAAACTTTACATATTTCAAATATTCGAGCAGAGGCTATTAATGTTGTTGGTAGTCATTATTCCTCTCTTTTTATGGATGATGAAAATTTAGCAGAGCTACGAGAGGCATACGCTATTCCAGCGAATACTATAAAAGATAAAGAAAGAATGTCCAAAATGAATAATTTCTTCTTTTGGGCAACATGGTCAACAGTAACAGAACGTCCAGGGCAGGAAATAAGCTATACAAATAACTGGCCTCCTGAAAAGCTAGTTGCCAATGAACCTACAGGAGCATTACACCTTTGGACAGGTTTTAGTGTTATTATCCTTTTAGTAGGTATAGGATTGTTAGCTTGGTATTACGCTGCAAACAGAAAAGAAGAAGACGAACATGGCAATGTGCCGGAAGTCAATCCTCTCTCTGGTATTCAGCAAACACCTTCAATGAAAGCTACACTTAAATATTTTTGGGTGGTTACTGCTTTAATAATAGTACAAATTATTATGGGTGTAATAACAGCACACTACGGGGTAGAAGGAAATGGATTCTATGGGATTCCATTAGCTGATTTTTTACCTTATTCTGTTTCAAGAACATGGCATATACTATTGGCTATCTTTTGGATTGCCACATCATGGCTGGCAACTGGTCTTTTTATTGCTCCGGCAGTATCCGGGAAAGAACCAAAATTTCAGAAACTTGGAGTTGATGTATTGTTTGGTGCATTACTTGTAATCGTGGTTGGTTCTTTAGCAGGACAATGGATGGGGATTATGCAAAAATTAGGGTTCTTCGTCAATTTTGGGGAATTAATCATCCATATTGAGATAACAAAACCTTTCGTCGGAGCATCTCAAAGCTCGCTCTACCATACATCTGTCGTTTAATGCTTTTAATTCTATTAACGTGCCCTTCAACCGGACCATTGCTCCACTTTAGTTTGATGCCATTTTTTACTGCCTCAATATCGCGTTCTAAACCACGAGCAAAGGTAATTAAGCCCGGTAGATTTACTTTTGAATCTTTAATTACTTGTATCCAGTCTTCAATTTCCTCATTTCCCTTTCTCAGCATAGTTTTGAATTTGCGCACGAGCTTACGCACTTTCTTCAATGCTGGTATGTTTTCTAATAACACTTTAAGGTAAGACCTTTCATCTGGATCGTCTATTCGATTCATATTCCGTCCAATGTACTTTGCTAATTTGCGCGTACTTAAACGCTTAATGTATGGTATTTTCACTGATCTATGTTCGGAGTAGTTGACAGCGGAATCTTTAGTTGTCTCTCTTAGTTGTGTTATGTATTGATAAGCTTGCGTATTTCCTCCGGAATATCCCATTTTACGTATATCAGCAATAATTTGTTGAATGATATGGCCTTCAGTTTTTATTTGGGGTATTATATAATCAGTAAATAACTCAATGTTTGTGCGTAGTGGGTGCACTTTTGGAGTAAGTTGTTCTTGAAGAAAATATGATCGAACAGTATTTCGACTTATACCTAAATCCTTAGCTATCTTTTTCCTTGCATAACCTTGTTTTTGAAGAGCCTTAACTTTCTCAAATACTATTTGCCTGGAATCATGCCTTTCAAGTAGTATGCTTTTTTTGCTCTGCGATTTAGTAACTGGTGTTGGCACTGACTTTGAATCATTATTTAATTCCATTAACTCCGCAACCTTGTTTTTAATAAGAGTGTTGATCGTTGGAGATACGCTTTTAAAATAAGTATCAAGAGCATCAGATAGATTCATTAATAAATGAAAGCGATCAGCTACTTGAATTGTTTGTGGACAAACTTCATCTATTGCTGAAGAATAAGAGCTTGCTCTATCTCTTGTAATAATTTCAATATTTGGATGCTTTTCAAGCCATCGTTTTAGATCTTCACTTTCCCTGGTTGGCAGCAAATCTATAGGCTTTGATGTTTCCATATCGACCAAGATAGTTCCGTAGCTAATGCCTTTACGAAAGGCCCAATCATCAACTCCTACAACCTTCAATCCTTTTGCCTTTGGAAGGGTTTGATTATGTGCAAGTCGAATAAGAGTAGATCTACTTACTTTTAAATTCATTCTCTCAGAAAGTTTATGACCAGAACCACTGGTCATTTCGATTGCAACATTTGATAAAATTTCATTAACTCTTTTAGTACGCCTGGCATATGAAGTGATTTGACTATGTCGTTCGGTAAATACTTTTTGCTCACAATATGCATTTCTACATTTGAATTTTCGAACTGATAAGATGATGACTACATTGAATTCAAAAGCTGGTAAATCGGTAATGGTTCTTTGGTATCGTCCATGTACAGAAGAGCTGTATTTTTGACATATAGGACATTTTGCACGCTTACCTATCAACGATGCAAATAATTGCATGTTTGGTGCATTAAATTCAATTTTTAAGATGTTTATTTTTGGGATTCCGAAGAGATGTTTGATGTGCATATATAATTGATATTCAACTATATAAATATACTAAAATCACTCCGTTTTACAATGAGTAAAATCACTTTTAATCGTTGATATTCGGATATTTACATTGATATTCGTTAGGGTGTCTTCATGTCCCCAAAATTGACGAAGAACCATTTTAACTAACGGCAATTTAAGAAATTGTACTTACCTACACTACTTAGACATAAGAATTCAATTGATAATTTTGAAAGTTTGATTATTTTAATTACCTGATTTAACAAATGATTATATGAATAAAGACTATTAATTAAAGTGTAGTTAATTTTTTATTAGTAAGAAGGCTTTTTTCAGTGTATTTTATTCATAACTTCCTAGTAAATATCATGTTACCTTAATTTTTCACTCTTATTTTAATGATAAATTAAACATCGCATAGAGGAAGTAAAATACATTAGAGTATCAACTGCTGACCAGAATCTGTTTAAGCGCCTTTTTCTATATTTTGCCATCTTTACACTATTACGTTATTACAAAATATATTTAGATGTTTTATTAATCGTTTATAAACAAGTTAAACTCAAGCGATAATTTGCATTATTCAAGAAATTATTAAATTTGAACAAAAAGAATATGCAGAGTATATTAGAAAATAATATTGATAATTTAAAAGCTATTTGTCAATCTTTAAAAATAAAGAGATTGTATGCTTTTGGTTCTGCTGTTTGTGGAAATTTTACGGAAGACAGTGATATTGACTTTCTGATTTCTTTTGTAGAGAATATTTCTATTGAAGAATACACAAATAATTATTTTGAATTACAATATAGATTACGTGATTTATTAAAACGAGAAATAGATATAGTAACAGAAAGAACATTATCTAATCCGTATTTTATAGAAAGCTTAAATGAATCTAAGAAGTTAATTTATGAAGCGTGAAATTAAAAAGTACTTGTTTGATATAAAAACTTCTATAGAATCAATTTTTGACTATCTAGGAGATGAACGAAATTTTTTTGAATATCAGAATAATAAACTTCTACGTCGAGGGGTTGAAAGAGAAATAGAAATCATTGGAGAAGCAATGAATAGAGTACTTAAAATTGACCCTTCAATACAAATTGAGAATGCTAGACAGATAGTTGACGCTAGGAACTGGGTAATTCATGGGTATGACAAAGTTGATGATGTTGTCATATGGGGAATAATCTCTAATCACTTACCTAAATTGCAACTAGAAATTAAAGCCTACTTAAATCAAGAATAAAGAATCACTTCCTAACGACTCTTAAGCACTCTTATAATTTCATAACTTGTCTTAGTTATTTGTTTGTTCGATCCTTTATATATTCAATTAATTCTAAATATTTATCATTGATATATACATTTTCTAAATTTGGATGTACGGTAATTTTATCAATATTCCCAGATTTCCATACCTCTGATCTTCTAATTTCTAATAATCTATCAATAATAATGGAAACAATACGACTTTTATCTTCTTGGGAAATAGGCTTATTTGAAAATTCATTAACAAGATTGTTTATCTCTTTTAATATCTGTTCAAATTCCATTCTTGGAATACTTGCATTAAGTAACCTCATTAAATAACCATTTACCAATTTTAGTACATTAGCCATTTCTTTCTATTAGTATTATTTGTGCTTTCTATTTTAGAAGATACCTTACCTTTTAAATGTGTATAATCTATTTCACCCTATTTCAAGACGACTCCCTATTTTGTTTACTCTCTCTAATTTAGTTAATATTATAGATATCAGCCGCATATAGTAGTTAATAAAAAAGTTAATTTTCATTCTACGTGATGCAAACACTCAATTTTTGAAGCCTATTCATAGAATAGGAAAATCTATGAGTTTACTAAGGATACAGAATCAATTCCATTTACAGTTATCGATAAATATGATAACATTTGTATTATTATCCTGAGAATCTAAGTAGTTATTTCATTACTACTTAGTATAAATAACATTAAATATATTATACATTATGGCTAAAAGAAGATTATAATCTTACAAAAAAAAAGAATTCTTACTGAATTAGGGAAAAATATAAAACTAGCTCGATTAAGAAGAAAACTTAGTGCCAAACAAGTAGCAAAACGTGCAAATATAAGTAGACCTACACTAACTGCAATAAAAAAGGGAACACCTAAAGTTAGTATTGGTTCATATTTGTTAGTATTACATGTATTGGGATTAGAAAAAGACTTCTTATTAGTGGCAAAAGATGATTTATTGGGAAGAAAATTACAAGATACAAATCTTATATCAAAAGAAAGAGCACCTAAACGAAATAAAGGTAATGGTAATTGATAATACAAAGAAATCTGTTATTATATATATAGATAGGAAAGAAATGTAAAATCATACAATCATATGCATTTTATATACTGAACGATTAAAGAGATAATCTCATTTGAATTAGAGCTTTTAAAGGGAAAAGTATAGTTTATACACCACAATAAAGAGATATTGAATTCGTTAATTAATGAAATAAAAACTATATTGCATTATTAATATAACTCAATACAAAATACACTTAAGGATGAATAAATCAGAATTAGTAAGTGCAATAGCTTCTGCTAGTGGATTATCAAAAGTAGATTCGGAAAAAGCGTTAAATGCAACTACTGACGCCATCAAAAATGCTTTGGCTAAAGGTGAAAGTATTCAATTAATTGGATTTGGTACTTTTTCTATCAGCGAACGTGCAGCTCGTACAGGTAGAAATCCTCAAACTGGAAAAGAAATCCAAATTGCAGCAAAGAAAGTTGCTAAGTTTAAACCTGGTAAGGCTTTAGATGAATCAATTAATTAAGAAAAGAATTTATAAAAAGATTATAAACTCCCGGTTATGAATAACTGGGAGTTTTCTTTTTTCTCAAATGTTTAACGACCTTATTATAATATTTATATCTTTTGATATATACAAATAGTATCACTAACCAAACACTAATTAGATATTGCACTTTAAACCTATCATAAATGAGAGTACTAGCCCTATATGGAGAACCCAACATTGGAAAAACAACATCATTACTTCTTCTTTATAAAAAACTCTTAGCTTCAGGATTTGTTCAGGTAATGGGATATTACAAACGTTTTAGTAATGGAGATATAATTGATGTACTTGAAAAAGATGGAGTATTAATCGGTATTGTAACTCTAGGCGATTATGTAAAAGGCATAAAATCACTAGAATATTACCTGAAAAAATTAAAAGACGCAGGATGCTTAAAAGCTGTTTGTGCTGCTTCTAAAACTACTAATAAAATACAACCATTAGATCATATTAAATATTATTCATATCATTTAATAATTCCAAAAACAGTCGAGATTAGGAAGAGTAAGCAACTTGTTATCAATACGAATGACGCAAATTTGATTTTTAATATGATATAAAAAATATTCTTAGGATACACCGTTTTGATTTTTAACAGGATAAAGAGATTGAGTAATAGACAAAATTTGTCATTATAACTTACATTAAAAATAAAGTTATGTAACGAAATTCAAATGTGTATACTTGCTTACATTATAAACATTTTTAGTAAAAAAAACATTAATTAATTAAGTATAGATTTCAATAAAACGAATTGATTTCGATATTTTATTCAAAGAGCTATATCTTTGTATCTGGTATTTGGTTGAGCAACTAGGCCAAATATCAATTTTCTGAAATCAGAAGTCAGGTTAGAAATTTACACCTGACTTCTCTTTTTCTAAAAAACACCAATACCTTTCTATTTATTGATATTCAGGTAACATGACCATTAATATTTGAGTTAACACGGAAAAGGGAAATCGTAAATATTTCTATTGAATCAATCAACCATTAGATTTTAAAAAATCCGCAGAATCTTATATCGAAATAAACAAATCTGTGCAATTAGCTTATAAATTTCTACACCAATTACAGATAACTATAATTTAGGATAAACTCATTGCGTAAGAAATTATTTTTTACCTTTGACGTACTTACAAAACTTTTAGTACATATCTGATTCCCAGTTCTTGGGAAATGCTTTAAGGCGATGATAATCATATCTTCGTTTATTTAATCATGTCATATTTTAAATGATTTTTATTAAAAACTCACAAAAAAGAGTTAATGATGAATATAGCAGATATTATACTAAAAACTAAGAAACCTAGACTTTATGAAAAAGGAAATTCATATATGTGGACGGATAAACATATTTCAAGGCAATTATTAAACATCCACCTAAATCCAGATATTGATCTTGCTAGTCGTAAGATGTCTACAATAAGAAGAACTACCAAATGGATTTTAGATTTACAAAAATATCCTCAAAAGCTCAAAATACTAGATCTTGGGTGTGGACCAGGATTGTATTCCGAGATCTTCACATACGAAGGTCATGATGTGACCGGTGTCGATATTTCAAAATCATCTATCGAGTATGCTCAAATGTCAGCTGAAAAAAAGGATTTAGACATCAATTATCTCAATGCTAATTATCTTGAATTAGACTTCGGAATAAATACATTCGATATAATATTACTAATCTATACTGATCTCGGAGTTTTAATTCCCAAAGAAAGAGAAGTTCTATTAAGTAAAGTATTTAAAGCTTTGAAACAAGGTGGCAAATTCATTTTTGATGTATTAAAAGACAATCAACTTGAAGAAAAACAAACACCTAATAATTGGGAAGCAAATATCAATGGATTTTGGAAAGACAGCCCTTATTTATCACTATCAGAATCTTTCCTTTTTAAAAAGCAAAAGGTCATTCTCTATCAGCATTGTATCATTGAACCTGACGATAATTTTAAAATCTATCGTTTTTGGACTCATTTCTTCAATCAGGAAGAATTGGATCTCATGTTGATATCTCATGGATTCAGAAAAGTTGATCACCGAGAGGATATTTTACCAGAGGGGAATTTGTGGAATGGTAACAACGTAATCTTTACAATAGCATTAAAATAAGAATACAGGCTAGTAGGGTCCTCTACCCTACTAGCCTTTTTACTTGCTATTTAGTATCTACTAAAAACTAATACTTTAATCATTAATTATACTTTAGATTCTAAACATATGTTATGATAAAAACATTAACAATATAAGATTAATAGTTTCCAGGTCCTCACCTCAAAAAATAGGAATTAAAGGCTTTATCTGTTAAGAAAAAATGCATCATTTGTCAATAATATATCGACATTTTGCATTTAATGTTTAATGTTGGTATATTTGTCATATACATATAGACATTATGCATATGGGAGTATTAAAGGAAAGCAATAAGGATAAACGTAGTGTTAAGAGATTAATGAATTCGTTTTTAGGGGAATCCCCTTCTGATTCTCCTACATCAAAGTGGGCTTTGGTTACTGCACTTGAAAATATAAGTATGGAGAAGTCCGACTTTAAACTATTAGCAGAATATGCGTTAGGTGTGGGTTTAACTAAAAAGGAATATGCACACTTTCTTCATATTAATCCAAGAACCTTGGATCGGAATATGAATGATAATTATACTCTTGACTTAGATAAATCTGAGAAAATTCTTAGGATTAGTAAGATGATTCAAAGAGGTGTTGATACATTCGGAAATATTGAAAAGTTCTCAAAGTGGATTCGAGAATATAATACATCATTACAAAAAAGACCAATAGAATTATTTACAACTATTGTTGGTATTGAACTCATTGAGAATGTATTAACAAGAATCGATTATGGCGTCTACTCTTAAAGTTTTTAGAATTTGTAAAACAAAATTTTCAACAGATTTAAAAGGCTCTGGTGCTTTTTACTGTGGTGGGCGATGGAATTCTATAGGTAATTTTGTATTGTATACTTCATCATCTGTATCATTGAGTATGCTAGAAGTATTGGTTCATGTATCTGTTGATACTTGGCCTGATGACATGAGTCTTGTAACTATTATTATACCTGCTGGTTCTGTTGAGGAACTTGATGTTAGTTCTCTATTGGATCAATGGCGTAAATTACCTAGTAGTGAGTATGCTCAGAATATTGGTGATAAATGGATAGAGGATAATAACTCCTTAGTTTTAAAAGTTCCTAGTGTGTTGAATCCAAAAGAATATAACTACTTAATAAATCCTAATCATACACTATGTACTAAGATTAAAATTGAAAGCATTATTCCTTGGTCCTTTAATCCTCGATTTAAAAAGGAATAATCACTAGAAAAGTAAACGTGTATAGTTACTTACATTATAAATAGTAATTGCAATGCTAGAACCAGAAGACATAGCTCATTATGCTTATTACAAACAATTCGATAATATCATTGTGACAATGGATGATTACTTGGATTTCATAAATCATGTACCTAAACGACTAAAAGCAGGAATGATTCGTGAGGGATTTGAAATTGCAAAAATGATGAATAATAGTTTTAAAACCTTTGTTCTGGAACGTGAAGGCTATAATAAAAAACTATTTGTAAAAGAATTTTATAATCTACCTCTCAGAGAACAGAAATCGTTTGTATGTTGGGGACGTAAAAACAGGTAAAAAGAATAATTTACAAAGCGACTTATTAAAAAATAATACAAACAGATATAGATGTGTAACTTACCATAAATAAGTGTTCTCTCAATAAATTGAATTATTTTCCTACCTTTAATAAATTCAGCAGTCTTATTTGAATTCAAATCACAAATAAAAAAGCATAACTATAATTCAGAATTAAGCATAACAGATATGACTGAATATAGTTGGATTAGAAATAGGCGAGTAATAATTGACGGTATAGAACATATAGTTAGCCATAGAAGAGATAATGACAAATCTTTTTTTGAAACCTTCATTATAAAAGTTCATCCAACTCATCCTGAAATAATGTGTTCATATAAATCACATAATAAAGAAATAATGTACAATCAATTAGATAATATGATTCAATCAATAACAAAAAATGATTATAAGCTTGGAGAATATATTGAATAGTATGTACTTTTTTCTTAGATAAAATTTATTATTAATAAAATCAATAACACAACAACCTTATAGAGAAAGACATATGAGTATTAACACCGTATTAGTAGAAATAGAAGATCGAGATGAAATCCAACAGATAGACGTAGAAATTAAGAATATTGCCAAAAATGGACTGATGAATTTGTCTACTCTCTATCATGGTTATGAAGAAATAATAATTAAATACAGGGATAAAATGTACCTTCCGACTTTAATTGAAGGAACTACCCTTGTAGAAGAGCTTGAATTAAATGATTTTAATTTAATTAAAACCTACCTACTTAGTTCCAGTGAAATTAAAGAATTGGAGAATTCTCCAAGCGAAGATATTTAGGTAATTAATACATGGTAAAAATTTAAGATATAATTTTTAAACACTTAACAATAATATAAACGAGGGCTTTAAGAAAAGTAATACATTACCATTTAATATGAAAATTCTAAACTAATGGCCCATTCTGGTATTCGGCATAATACTTGTTATTTATTACAGTATTGAGGATAAAAGAACCTTTATAAGTTTTTTAAAATATTCTATTATTAATGGATAAACTTGGTGATGATATTATTTATAAGGCAACAGCAGGTGATTGCGAAGCAATAGCCATGATTTATAAATTTTTAAAAGAGTATACTGCTGGTTTATCTCTCTCACAAAGAGAACAACTTGAAATAGAGAAAAATAATATCATTTCAAAAGGGATGCAATATCGAATGAAAAACGAGCAATTAGAAGTTTGGAGATTACTTATAGAAAAATTGGTAAATCAAATCCAAAGTGAAAATGAAATAATGAATATTCATTGATTACTAATTATTCTGCAACTATGTCATTTTAGGAAGTTAGATCAAGTTCCTATTGGTGCTATTCTTCAACTAACTCCAACTCTTTCTCAGAAGCAGGAACAAAATGTCCTTTCTTTTGACTATCTAGTTTCACTTTGAAATCACCTTTGTATACTAGGATATTTCCTTTTTTATCAAGTATATCTTTCTTTATAACACCTATTACAGTACCTATTTCTTTAGCAATGGAATGTTTAAAACATACTCTATCATTTATCTTAATATTACTCATATTTAAATTTATATCTATAAAATAGTCGATTCTTCACCTTCTGCAAATCCGTCATTTAACAACATATTGTTGTCAATTCTTATTTAGATAATATATGTTATCTCTTTTAACTATATATTTGAGCGAGATTAATTAATAATGTTCACCTAAATTGTAATATAAGAGGATGTAAAAATAAGCGTCCTCTTATTTACTAAGACAACACATAAATTTTCAATAAGAATAATTGTAAAAAAGGGAAGGGCTAATAACTCCTCTGTTAAAGCAAAAAAAGCATTTCCAAACGTTCTGAAAATGCTTCTTTTATTTTTAACCAAACCTTAACCCTTATACGGATTAATAATCAAATATAATAAAATATCAAATAACTTGTATCTAATTTTACTTTGTCATATCCTTGACAATCTCTTTTAATAGTTCCTTAATTTCCTCAAGGTAGGTGCTTTCTTTTTCATTTAATGGAATATCATAGGAGTTACTATTTAAGCGTCTAGCTATTTGATTTATATTATTACCCAGTTTTCCCAAATGAAATAAAAATTCAGGAGAAATCGTATCAATTGGTTTTATAGTTCCAGTTAATGCTATCTCCCTTAAATAAGGAGCCAATTCTTTTCCTGCATCTTTGGCTTTCTTGCATACATCTTCATATTCATTGTTATTAAACTTGACAGTAATCTGTTTGGATTTAACTTCATCTACACTTTTACAAGGTCTGGCCATAATCATTATTTTTATTTCGTTTTCTTTCTTCTTCATCTTCATCCTCACGATTCTTGGTCGTAGGATTTCCCAGATTGCCAATACCTTTTTTAGTATTGGCAATATTAGAGTCTGCCAATTTTGAATTAATATAATTCAGATCGCAAATGATACCTGAAGATATTTCGGTGATATTTGATTTATAGATCAATTTCTTCCCTTCAATGGCAACATTCACTCCTTCAATATTCATTGAATGTAGGAATTCTTTAATATTATGATCTTCCATGAGAGATTGATTCACAATAGCTCTTATTCTATTTTTTTCAAGCTTCTCTTCAATTGCCTTATCCTTATTAAAGTATAAAGAGTCTCCAGATATAAACATCCCACCTAATTGATAAACAAATTTCTCATCATCAATTGCAAGCTCTATCTTCTCTCGCTTAAGTTGATAAGTTAGCTCATCTTTAGTTTTGCAATTTTGTAGAAGTTCATCCAACAAATTATCAACCTTATTGGCCTCTAAAAGATAAGTCATTCCATATTGGGATATCCGGCCTCCTAGCTTGACTTCATGAATTTTTTGTTGTCCATATTCAAAAATCCATCCTTCACTCCTCTCCTCTCCCATGATAATATTATTCTTAAGCGCAATACTAAAATCATTTTTATCATCTCCTCTATTTTTAAGAAAGTCAAATACAACCTTTTTGATTAGCTTGATATGAGATTTCAATGTATTTTTTTCCATTTGTTTAATAAGAGCAGAATAACTCATTCCTTTAAGTTCAGATCCCTTAATTTCTACGCCTCCCTTTTTTAAAGACCAACCATTCTTTGCAGAATTCATTCTTGGATCAAAGCCCTCTTTTTTTAGTTCATTAAAAAAGTCATCTATAGTCGTGACTTGAGTTCTCAAACAATTTTGGATAGCTTTATTAAAATACTCTAAGGCATTTTTTCTAAGAATAGAGGACAATCCATTATAGGAATAATTTTTACTTAATTCACTTCCTTTATAAATAAAATCATTATAGCGAAAGGATATTCCCTTTCTATTACTTGCTATTGTAAATTCTATTCCTTGCGTTTTTAATAAGCCTTCTAATTGATCAAATGAATAAGGTGATTTCTTAAGGGCAAATCTTATCTGCTCTCTTACATATTGTTTTATGGCCTTTTCATTCTGTTGCTTTTCATTATAGAAATTCTTATTTCTATCATACTCATTGAATTTACTCTCATAAGCCTTTGAGGTAACTGTCAAATCATACTTCTTTTCTAATTTATTTAATATCTCTCTGGATTTTAATCGCTCATTTGAATCTTTTGTAACTAAGCCTTGAAATGATACACGATTACAAGCTATATGTAAATGTAAGGTATCGGTATCGGTATGAGCTGCGGAAACAAACTGGTTATTGATATACCCCATGCCTTCCAGGTATTCTTCCACAATAGAACACATTAACTCATTGGTCATTATTTTTTCATCATCTTTTGAGAAACTAACGATAAAGTGTTTTACTGGCTTTTCTACTCTAGTATTTAATTGAGCAACTAACTCCATTTGCTTTGCAAAAGATTCAGCAGAATCGCCTATCATATTTGTTAGTAGGATCTCTCCTTTTTCCTCTCTTAGATCATATGAGATGATGACTTCAAAATTATTTCCTGTTGTTATTCGTCCTACCATATGTGATTGAAATATGAAAAAATGTAAAGCGTAGCTGAACATTTTTAGTCTTTTTGGGGCAAAAAAAGCAATAGAGTTAATGAATCCGGATACCTCCGGTTGAATGGTACGAATCAGAAAACAAATTGAGTTTACGAAATTTAGTTTTCGGATGTCGTTATCACATCTTGCTTATTTACATGACTTAAAGATAATTTCTTTTCAGAAATTATCCTATTATTGAGGGGATTAAATCATAGTACTTTGATAATGTGCTATTTATGTAAAGTCGTTAAAAATTAATTAAATATATACTCTATAATACCTATTTTGTCTTTTTTTGTCACTTTTAAAACTTTTATTTCACTTATAGTATGTTTATGTCACTTTTGTTAATATCTAGAGACATAAACTAACCCCTAAAGGACATAATGTGACATCAGATGACATTCATTAATACATAATTGACATCATCGCATATTAGTTGTACATAACATATATCTTTGACTGCATAAACGAAACCAAGATGAAACGAATTTCGCAGGTTCTTTGGCATCAGGCTAAAGTTTGATGAATATTATCAATGTCTAAAGACTGTGGTTTTCTTTTTTACTTCATATATATTTCATCCAATATCAAAGACTAATAAAAGGATATAGAAATTGAATAAAAATCAATTATTAATAACAAATATCTAGATACTCCATAATACCTGTTTTGTCATTTAATGTCACTTATAGGGATTTTATTTCACTTATAGTAGTTTTTTGCCAATTTTATTAATATATTTATACTTCAACTAACCTATAAAGGACATAAAGTGACATCAGATGACATGCTACGATATATAATTGACTTAACCGAACATTAATCGTACATATAATATATCTTTGACTGCATAAAATAAAAGGATATGGAAGTTGAAAAAGAATTAATTATTGAATTACTAAATAAATCAAATCAAAAAGGATTATATACTTTAATAATTTCATGCTATGAAGATCTTATTAAAAAGAAATTAGAAAGTGGTGTTGGTATTCTTCTGATCAAAAAGATTATAGAGAAAGATTTAAACATCAAAGAAGATACTATAAATTATAACTCATTTCTTAAAGCCATTCAAAGAAAATTTAAAGCTAAAAAAGAATCTAAAAATACTTTAAAGGATAAAAAGGATATTGAAAATATCGATAGTATAAATCTTAATATTTACCAAGATAATAACTCTAAAAAGAATCCATTTGATTAAATATACATTATTACGAACCTAAATTTTAAACATGATGAAAAAGATTACATTCATCCTTCAATCAAAAGGTGGTGTAGGAAAATCAACCTTAACCTATGTATTAGCGAATAAATATCTACAAAAAGAAGATACAGTTTTCGTAGATATGGATAATGAATCCAACACAAGTTCTCAACAGCTTTCTTTTGTTAAAAAGAAAATATCACAAAACTTAATTGATCAGAATACAAAAAATATTGATCGTTCTGGATTTGATCAGTTCTTTGAAAATTTTTTAAGTTCAGAAAAAACATCATCAGCTGTATGTGACCTTGGTGCAACAACATCTGAACAGTTTCTTGTGTTTATTAAAAATGATGGTGGAGCAAAAATGCTAGATGCATTACATGAGATGGGTATAGAGGTGCAAATATGCTGTGTTATTTCCGGATTAAATGCATTTGCTGCATCTTCAACTTATTGCAAAGATCTATTTAAAGCTTTAGCCGCAGTAAAAAAAATTAAGAAGATTATTATCAAAAATAATTTCTTTCCTTTTAATGCAGAACAAGATACCGCTCTTATAAAGCTTGCACATGCGTCATCCTCTGATCTAATAGACTTTAATATTGTTCCTAATAACGTTCCTGGAACCTTAAAAGAAATTCATGCTTTAATGGAACAAGGTAAACCAATCTCTGAGGCTAAAACATTTACTAAAATAAGAATCAAAGATTCTATTGAGTCATTAACAATTGATATTTAACTTGAATTTATGTTAGGGGAACATTCTCCCCTAACCAAACCAACTTCTTTATTTATGATGCGTAACAAAGAATATCACGATTTCTGTGTTTCGATAAAAGATCAGTTTGGATTAAACATTAATCCTGATGATGAATTCTTTCCGCTTGTATACTCATTAATGGATTCGAATAATAAAAATAAAGAGACTATTAATGAATTAAAAGAGCTACTAACTAATAGCCTTCTGGAATTAAAAGATACCAATCAGAATTTATATGCAAATCAATCCTTTTTACTCAGTAAAAACGAAGCTCTGATAAATAAAATACCAAAGGAGTATATCCGCTTTAATTCTGAACAATCAGCAATAGCTTATTGGAAAGGAAAATTCAAATATTACTCTTATCTGGTTTTAGCTACTGCATTTCTCATTACGTCAAGTATGATTAGTTATCTGGCATTTCAAGAAAATAGTCAGATTCATTGGTGGATTATGAATTCAAAAATAGAAACCCATCAAGGAAAACAATATCTCTTACTTAATAAAGTAAGTTCTTTGGAAAATTTAAAAAACAATGGTACTTGTATAGAATGGAATAATAATCAAATTGCTGTTCCTATTGATAATTAATGCCCCTTTTACCACCTAAACAAAATAAGATGAGAAAAACATTATTCATCATATTTATAGTATTATCCATTTCTGGCTTTTCTTTGTATGACTTTGTAGATAGAGGACAAGTGTTTTTTTCTATTGTTCCTGTATTTCAAAGTATGGGAAGACTAATCTATTTAATTGGAAGATTAATATATGAAACTATTCCAATAGGAATATTAGTTCCTATGGTACTTTTAATTCTCTTTCTTCTAATTTCGTTTCTTGTAAAGAGAATAAAAAGATTTAGAAAGAAGAAATATATTCTTCGGGATACTTCCAACCAAAACAAGTAACAGACTATTGCTAATAATTGAGCCTCTCTCAAGATTCTATTTTTACTTTTCCTACTATCCTAAGTTCAACTTCAAAGCGTAGTAGTATCCCAAAAATGCAATACCGTGAGACTCATTAATGATCCTATTTTATGACACTTAATTATTAACATTTTGGAACTAGTTTAATAGTGCTGTATAATCCCGGGTTTGGTGAGACCTGTTTCTACAAGTTAGATTAGGTTAATTAATAAAAATATTACAGTATTGTAAAACAAAAGCCGAACTTAAAAATGCGGCTTTTGTTTTATCTACAGGCCAGAGGCCTTATTTGTAACAACGTTGCCAGAGGCATACGCCGAACGATTTACTTTAATTTACTCGCTTCACTTAGGAGGGGAGATTTTTATCTAACACAATTACTTTTAATACTTATTTATTTCTAGAAATTGGCTGAACAATTCAATTGTCTCTTATCTCAGAAGATTGTTTTTTAAGATCTAAATTTTTTTCTCTATGCTTTGTTGCAATCCAAATACTTAAGGAAAAAACAAAGATTATATACATTAAAACGAATAGAGAACTTATCATACTTTTTCGTTCCATAAACTTATTGTAATAATCATCTTGTTTCTCTCTATTAAAAAGAAAATAAAATGTATTAAACATTAACACCACTCCAATAACGATCAAAACAAAATATAATCCTCCAAATGTATATGTTTGCTTTATATAATATTCATAAACTGCAACTATAGATATTATATTAAAAGATATCAGAACAGAAAAAAAACCAAGTGCAAAAATACCTATTTGAGGATCATTACTAAATTTTCTATATACAGTTAATATTGTATAATATATATATCTATAAAAAGACATTATCATTTACTATTTTTTTTATTATTTATTTTCATTGTTTCGGCTTTATTGTACTCAGGATTCTCATTATTTACCAATATCCCATTTGCAAAATAACTATTACCAAACTTCAAAAGGGTTAGATTATAAGTTTTTACGCTTCCTTCTTGCTGTACAACAGAAGTAACCTTTACCTTTTTTAATTTGCCCTTCTGATATACTAAACATTTATCTCCAATTTCAAGTTTTGTCGTAGGTAATCTATATCTCTTCTCTGATTGTAATGGATCAACGGAACACCAACCTTTATTTTTAACATAATAAGGATGATCTTGAGTATTAGTGTTTACTAATTTGTTTGAAAAAGAGATTTGAACCAAATTTTCGTGCATAGGAGAATTTTTCAATAAAACAATAGTTTTTATAGTTTTATTGTTTTCAAAATCATATGTTAAGATAGTATCTCCCGGCATTACTATTTCTTCAGGATCAACCATTGGAGGATTAACTTCTACATAATTTGCAGGTACTTTATTAGCATTCTCGTAGGATTGTTGATTTACCCAACTTTTATTAGATTGTTTAAAATAATTAGTTAGAAAAGCTTGATTATTTGCAGGATTTGTAGCTATAACCCATTGTGGATTTGTCATCCCATCAATAGCTATTTCTTCGCCATTTTGTTTTGTATCATTACCAAATGGATCAATGAATCGCATTGGATTATTAAAACAATAATGATAAGGAGTTGATTCAAAGTGTGATTCAGCCATCGCATCTTTGACATGCCACCTCCCCAAAGCAGGATCATAGAATCTAGCTCCATAATCGTAACAATCTCCTTCTCTCTACTTTCCTGAAATGATTTTTTCGTCATACAGCTTTGTAGCGTTCTACGAAAAACCTTTTCAATATAACCATAATTTTCACATCACCCATCGTAATGAATTTTCCTGTATGACCATTTATCGTTGTAATCATTTCAATAATTATTGTTTCTAATTAAACAAAACCCGGTCAATGCCAGGTTTTGTTGTTATATTTCAAAAGGTACGAGATACCATCTCTCACCAGCGAGGGGTTAAAACATAAAATAAACATGTATTACACTTATAATTATGATGATAATATTTAAAAGTAAAAATCTTTTAAATATTAGAGTAGAATTAGGTTTTGAATATTTCAATTTGAGAAAGTTAATTAATATGGCTAATAATAGGTGAACCGCCCAAAATATCATATATTCAATCAAAATTCCTAACCCAGCACCTCCTCTTGATGTGAACAATCTATATAAAAACGATATATAAATAACGATGAATACAGCCAGAGAAAATAATAGATAATAGTTGACTTTATTTTTCATCTTTTTTCTTTTCTTTTTTTATTTCCTCAAAAACCCACGCTCCATTCCTATATACATATGTACCTTCCTTAAGTAAAAAGACATTACCAAAAAAACTGGTTATATCATGCGAACCTTTACTTTCATCTTCATGATAATCTTCATCCTCAATTCCTTCTTGTCTCTCATTAGCCAGCCTAGAGTAATTACCTTCTCCTTTCTTCTTATGAGTGTGTTGCTGTGTATAAATTAAAGGATCTGCAGACAATTCCGAAGCCTGATAAGGATCAAAATCTGCTACTAAAGTTATCATAGCATTATGATACCCCTTACTTCGTAAGTATGTTTTTAGTGCATTTAAATATCCTTTTCCATAAGCACCTCCCATACTATGCGTTATAATCTTTATAGTTTCTTTTGCATTTCCATTTTCATCAATAACCTGAGAGATAATATAATCAGCATCTGCCATAGCTTGTTCATAACCATCCTTATATCTTGCCATGGCATTTAGGCTAGTTCCTCCATGTCTATATATTCGGTTTTCATCATTAAGCTTCCATGTAACTGCTTCATCAAATCCTTCCCAATATTTTGAAGTTCCTTTCTGTTCTTTATCCATAGCAAATCCATTTATAAAGATCACAATATTCCCATCTGGATCAATCGCATTTATAGGATTATTTAGTGCATAATTGTAGGGTGAATGATTCCAATATAACTCTTTTGCTGGATCTGCCACATTCCATCTAGCTAAAGCTGGATCATACATCCTTGCGCCGTAATCATAACAATCCAAACTTACCCCACCAAGATCATCATCCTGGAGTTCATTTCTATTTGTAGATTATTTAGCTGTCTAGTTTTTTTAGATTATTCATAATCTTTTTATCATAGGCTTGACCTCTTGAAACAAGATATTCAAATATTACAGTATCTCCTTCAATATGAATATGAAACAAGAAGAAGGCTCTTAAATCTCCAATTCTAACTCTATAAATATCATCAAAACCACTTAACTTTTTACAATCTGTAATATCTTCAATAGTTTCAGCTTCTTTTACTTCAATGATTGTTTTTTTAACTGATTCTAGAAGCTTTCCTGATAATTTTTTAACTGCTTTTGTAAATGCTTTAGAATATTCTACATTCATACACCTAACCAATTTTCGAAGTCATCTTTTTCTTTTTTTGAAATAACTTGCTTCCCTTCTGGTTGTGCTTTTACCAAGTAAGAATATAATTCGGTTTCCTCAATATTTTCAGCTAAACGATCCAAAGATTTCTCTATTAAATCCTTAAGATTAGTTCCTCGTTCAGCAGCTTTTATTGAAAGAATTTTAAAAGTATTCTCATCTAAATCAATTAGTTTTCTTTTTCTAACTCCCATAACAATATAAAGTTGTATTTAACAAATATACATAATATATACCATATATACAATATACATAACATGTGCTATTTATATTAAATAAATTCAATCAATACAACTTCCATAATATTACAATCAAGTTCACTTAAAATTTAAGTTATATGGCATTAAACAAATAATCAATTGTGCATTTTAGAGTCTCACTAAACAGACGTTTAATGTTGAAAGGTTGAAAAAGATATACTTATTCCCTAAGTAAATAGCTTTAACAAGATAATCGGAGTTATGCTGTACTGTATATTTACGTACAAAACTTTAGTGTTACGGATATTTTCCGTACCTTTGCATAAAAGATATAATTATGGGAGCATTAAAACAAGATAAGGCAAGATTTGATACCAGATTACCACTAGAACAAAAACAGCTTTTTGAGAAAGCAGCAATTTTAGGTGGCTATAGAAATCTAACAGACTTTGTTATAGTAACTGTTCAAAATAAAGCTAAGGAAATTATTGAGGAACGTGAGAAAATAATTGCATCACAGAAAGATAAAGAGATTTTCTTTGATTCTTTAGTGAATCCACCAAAACCAAATAAAGATTTGATTTCTGCCAAGGATGAGTATAATAAATTAATATCTAAATGAGATATTTAACTGAACCGCTTAATACTAAGCATGACAGAATAAATTTTTCGTGTGGGAAAGATTTGTTGGATAATTATTTTTGGCGCCAAGCAAAACAGGATGTTAAAAGAAAGTTATCAGCTTGTTTCGTGTTAATTGATACAGAAGTTGATAGAATTTCTGGATACTATACACTTTCAAGTAATAGCATCTCAAATGAATTAATTCCTGATTCTTATAGGAAAAATTTACCCAAATCGTATTCATCTATTCCCACAATACTATTGAGAGGATTAGCAATTGACAAAGAGTTTCAAGAAAAAGGTATAGGTAAAATTCTATTAATTGATTCATTAAAAAGGTGTTCGGATACTACAGATTCAATTGGAGCATTTGCAGTTATCGTTGACCCCATAGATGAAGATGCTGAACGATTCTATAATAAATATGGATTTACTAAATTACCTGACAGCGGAAAGATGTTTCTACCCATGAAAACAATAAAGGAACTTTTTAAGTAGAGTTACATTTCTAATTTGTAAATTCATAAAGCCTTATTTGTTCATATTTAAATGAGGATATTTTTTAAGTCTAATTTTACCTAATCCATATTACGAATTGATCCCTTTATATTCTGCTCAGATTGTTATTTCGAGTTTAAAACTCTTTACAATAATCTTTAAAATTAGGCATATCATAATACGTAATCTTTTATAACCAAAACCCTGGTTAATAAATATTTAGTATTTCATTTCATTAAACAGGAGAAATTTAAAAAATAAACTCCTGTTTATCGTTAACAATAAAAGTTTAATACAGAGAAAATGTAAGATAGGATTATTTATAACTAATGCTTATATTTGAGTAAATGAAATACGTAAATTATTTGTAATAGTATTTTAGTTCGTATTCTAAATTGTATTAGGCCACCATTCTTATACTCTTTCAAACTATTTTTGTTGAGAAATTAATATCTAATCGAATTATTTTAATGAGAATAAAATATAAGTTTTTCCATTGGAAAAGCTGTTTGTGTATCGTGTTTATGGTGAATTTTCAATAAATAAGTGGAAAAATTATTATCATACCATCATGTTAAGAAAAGAATGGGAATGTATAGAAAATGTATTAGTAGACCTAAGGGAAACCAGTAATCTAATTGATATTATAGATGACATCCCTAAAATGAGAACATTCCGGATAGATATCATAAAAAAGAATTACAATACAGTACTTTTGGCAGATAATCCGGATAGAACAGTTTTTACACATTTATACGTTAACCAGTTATTACAAGATTATCCATGTACTTATTGTTCTACTATAGAATATGCTTTAAAAGTTTTTGAAATAGACTTGATTTTACCGGAATTTGAAAAAATGATTTATAATTTGGATGAACTTTATTGTAATTAACAATAGCAATAATAAGGGTCTAGTGTATTTCTAAAAACAGTTATGAGATAATCTTAAAATCTTGAGTAAACTCTATAAAAACCAATGTTTACAATACAATAATAATTTTCCTGTCTTTAAATCCTTATCCTTCCGAATAAGACTGTTTAGAATAACAAAAAAGGAGAATCGTTACTCTCCTTTAATACTTGTGATAGTAGGGAAAACCTTTTGAATGATTTGTTCTAAAGATATACAAATTAACGTTAAGTCAAAACCTATACTTCATTAAATAAAAGAAGAAACAACAAAACTTCTGCTATTTGATTTAAATTTACGATCTTTTCATACTCATTCTTTCCATTTAGAAATATGTATCCCAGAAAATGATTCAGGTATACTTAAATACACAGGGGGATTATAAAGGAATTAAACTCTTGTATGTTAGAGATTTTCTGAATACTATTTTTTGGAAAACATGCAGATCTAAAGAGAACTCGGTAATCCTATAATTGAAAAAGAAGCCAGGTTGAAAACTCAACTCCTGACTTCTGAATTTCAGAAAATGGATATCTGGATTCGTTGTTCCCAGATATCATTACAAAGATATGATTCTTAAATCAAATGGGTTGACTGATGTACTAAAAAGAGGGACATTAAGCCCCTCTCCACCCTAACTCCATATCGGAGCAATCACTATGAACTATGAACTATGAACTACATTTTTTGATATCCTATTTAGTCAATGCTGAATACTCGGTTTTAGGTTCATTCAACACCGTCTCTACATGCAACTCGTTACTATCTAATTGATTTTGTAATGCTTTAATTTCATCTTTAAGTTGATTGATCCTTTCAGAATAATCAAATGCTCCTTCTTTAATAATCCTCTCATTGGTATGGATTTTATTATCTGCTCGCTCTATACCCTTATTATTTTCAACCATCTTTTTGTTTAAGGATAGTAAGGTCCCAGGAATCACCTTTGCTAATGGCTCATGACTCTTGGTAAGTTTTCCACTTGAGTCAGGGTGCGTATATTTCATTCCTGATTGTTCTGATTTTACATACAGGTGGTACACCACGCGATTATCAAAATCTTTTTCAGACTCCAGATTAACAGAGAATTTACCAAAAGAAAGTAACTGTTGTTCTCCACATAGTGGATTGTTCTGAATCACCTGGTTGGCTTTAGTGTGTATCTCTTTTCCAACTTCCATAAAATCTTTATACGCCTTGTTATTGATTATTATTGGCTTGTCTGAAATATCATATGGATCTAAATCAGGAAATACTTTTTGAAATTCATTTCGATCAGTCTTTAATGTAGCCAGAGTCTTAAGCCGAATCTCTTTTTGTTGAGTGTGATAGTCTATTTCCCATCCGGCACTTTTGATTTGATCTTCAGCTACCTTCTGCTTGGTCTCCAGTGATTTTAATTCTTTATCCTTTTTCGTGATCTCTAGAAGTTCGGTCTTTCCTGTAATAGCTGCAGCTAATTCAGCAAAAGAAACACTCTCTCCTGCTCCTTCATCTACTGTTCGTGAACTTACTGAAGAGGTTTTAATCTGGTCAATGAAATTTTGTTTTGTGCCTAACAAAGCAAAGCGATATCCATCCAGTGAATTCTCTGTCGCATAGATAAAAGTATCAATGGTATTATTATTATGATTCTTTGCTAACCAGTTTCCTTGTCTTTCCCCTCTCCCATTTCTTTGCTCATAGTCTTTCGGGGTCCATGGGATATCCAAATGATGCATTGCACAAGCTCTTTGTTGAATATTTTTACCTGTACCAATAGTCTGCGTAGATCCAAGGGCAATACGTATCTCCCCTTCATTTACTTTATGTTCAAATTCAGCTTTTTTCTTATCTGTATTATAATCATGAACAAAAGCAATCTGCTCGGAAGGGATCCCATATTCTTCAATAAGTCGATCCTTAATATCCTGGTACAAATTCAATTTTGCTGTAGGCGTTCCTATATCACTAAAGACAATTTGTGTTCCTCTAAAATCATTGAATTTATTATAATAGTCATGAATATTCTGACAAAGTCCGGGTATCTTCGATCCTGATTCCACAGAATATTCTGAGGAATCAACCAGACGCATATCAATACTCATCTTTTTAGCCAGATCGGTAGCAATGAGCATTTTTGCTTTCTCTTCTCTTTCTGTTAGATGTGTACGTCCTATTAAATGAGGGTCCCCTGTTTTTGCAAACTGCAAAAGATTGGCAGAGAAAGCTTGCTGCTCCTCTGTGGGTTTAATATTTACCAATATCTCATTCTTTTTAGGCTTATCCACTTTCAGGTTATATTCATTGACAACATGGGCAATGTCGTTATAAAGCTTAGCCAACTCAGGGACTTTAATAAAGTGCCTGAATCTTTCCTTTAATTTGATATCATTGGATGATGTGATTTCATATTCTGTGGATTTTAAAGCAAATGTTTTGGCCCAGGCATCAAAGGTTGGCATTCTTAATTCTTTTAGCTTATTAGGTCGCATATACTTTAAAATCAAATACATTTCTGTGATGCTGTTAGAAATGTGTGTGCCTGATAAAAAGGTGATTCCTTTATCGCCATTATGATGGTCCTGTATATGGCGAACCGCTGATAATAAGTTAAAAGCCCTGTTGCTTCCATCTGATGGACTCAATCCTGCTACTTGAAAATGACGTGTGGTATACTGCAGGTTTTTAAACATGTGTGATTCATCCACAAATAGATGATCCACTCCCATTTTATCAAAAGAAGGAAGGTCATCTTTTTTCATCTGGTCCTGCAGCGTTCTTAACTTCACTTCCAATGAGTTTTTTCGCTTAATAAGCCCCTTGATTTGCATCTTATTGGGCTGGTTTTCTCCATTTAATACTTCAAGGTCAATATCCAGGTTTTTGATTTCTTCCTTGATTAATTTCTCTGATGTATTTGGAGAAGGTTTAATTTTTCCAAATTGCTCATGCGTCATGATAATCACATCATAATCATTGTTCATCATACGATGAAAAAACTCTTTTCTATAAGATGGAGAAAGATTCTTTTCAGTAGGAAATAAAACTCTGGCTGTTGGATAAGCTTTCTTAATATCCCGATAAATAGCCTCTGTATTGGCTTTCAAGCCAATGATCATAGGTTTATTGACCTTACCCATTCTTTTCATTTCCACAGCGGCCATTGCTGCTATTAAGGTCTTCCCTGCGCCTACCTTATGATCTATTAGTCCTCCATTATCACGTATAATCTGCCAGGTCGCTGCCTTTTGTTGTTCTCTTGGAGTAAAGTGTTGTACCTGGTTAAAGTTTAAGGGGATGGTTGCATTTTCATTTTTTACATTCTGCAATTGAAGAAGAAAATATTTTCTTTCCAACCCAGCATGATACCCTGTCTCTTTATTGATAAAAGCTTTAAATTTTTCTTTAATCTTATTTACGTTATTCTCCACCTCCGCCATGGCATTTGTATCCACCTTGGTCACTTCATCCACGGTATAGGTGATTTTTGTCGAGGTATCATTAAAGGCATTTTGAAATATCTGTGAGGTCCGGACTCTTCTTCCGTTAGAACATTTGACATCATAGATATCGCTGTTTCCTCCAGCATAATAAGTGTTATTTGAAATATGATAGGTATCGCTACCTTCAAGATATTTTACTTTATAATTCCACTCTAAAGTTTCTTGTATAAACTTCTCATAGATATGATCATCAATCCATCTTTCACCAAACACAGGATCAATGTCTTTAATGGTCAACCTTTGAGGTAAGACTTCTTTTAATTCATGGATCAAGGTATTGGTGATGTCTTGATCTGTAGCATAAGGATTTTGCTCAAATGCCGTGATTTTATCCTGGATAGAACCAGATAAGAACTCCTGAGGAAGAACAAATTCGTATTTAATATTTTTAAAATGATCAAGAGACTGATGTGCATTAAATGAATTCCAATCTTTAGGAAATACGGGATTCGGTTTGATGATGCCTTCTTTTAGCGCTTCAGATAGGATCTCACCTTCACTTTTATGAAGTAAAGATGCTAAAAATTCAGGTTTGATACTTCCAAATTGATTAATGCTTTGAGAAACTGCATCATTCACATTATCAATGTCCTTTTGAATCTTTAAATCCGAATGCAATAAGGAGCGATGGAAAATATCACTTTTAACAAAAACACCATGTTCTTCTCTTTCTAAAGATTTTAACTCAAAATTATAATCATCATTATAAATAACTATTGCATTTGCTCTACTATTAAGTTCTCCAAATTTCTCAACAAAAGCATCATAGACCTTATTGAGCTCTGCCCTTTGTATATCAATCTCTTGAAAATTAGGATTATCAGCATGCTCCAGGATCTGAAGTTTCTCATATTGATAACGTATATCAATAATTCCCTCTGCCCTTTTTATTCTTACGCCACTTACCTGAACATCTTCCAGCTCCCACTTATCATTAGGTTTGATTAACTTCACAATCTTCCCATTGTAGAAACTAATATTTCCCTCTTTTAATAGATTTTTTTGAACATGATCTTGAATGAATTCTTCAGGAGTTTTAAAGCTTTCCTGAGGCTCAATTCTTTTTTGAGTTTTAGGTGTTGTAAATGAAATTTTTGTTTTAGATTTTGTTGGTTTAGGCTGCTTATTCTTTAAAGCTTGATCCTTAATTTGATTTTGGCGATAGTCGGTTAATTCCTTTATTATCTGAGCTCTGGTTTCAGGTTTATCACTGGTATATAAATCAAAACCGGTTACTTTCTTAAAATAATCATGAATCGCTGGATTACTGTGAATATATCTTATCGCTCCATTATTAATTAAATCCTCTATCTTTCCTTTTCTATAGAGATTGATATATCCAATTTTCGAATGATCTTTTATATCTCGAATCTTATTCTCATCTAATACCGGATAGGATTGCACTACTGGTGATGGTTTTGAAAACAAATCAAGTTGTTTTTCCTTTTGAGCACATTTTTGCAGGTGTTCTTGTGCATCCTGTGATTTATAATGCGCATTTAAATTTACCTCAATAAATTCCTTTATTGTCTCTGGTCTTTGACCTCTTTGCGGATAGCCAATTGTATATTCAATACCAATAGAATTAATTATCTCGCCTTCTAATTTGACCAAACTAAAAGTCTCCTCTCTATATCCTTTTATATAATCTTCCTGATAAGAAACATTTACCAGAGTCTTGATATCATTGCTTTTAACTAGTTGAAAAAGATCTAGTAATTCTTTGTCCAGATTCAAGGAAGTAAGCTCAACAGATTTAAGATTAAAACTTAAGGGGAGGGAACTATTTATAGTATATTCAGATTGTAGTTTATTATTTGATACTTCCTTTTTTTCTTTTGCCTCTGTTACCTGTGGAAGGATTTCAGAAAGAGAACCTCTAATTTCTTCCTCTCTTGATTTTGGATACATCCATCCTTTATGTGTTCTATTCCATTTACCATTTAACTCATTACTCAATACCTCTTTAATAGGATAAGTATCTCCTTTAATCACAAAGGCTTTGGGAGAAATATCTGCAAATTCAATATTTAAAGTGTTAGTTTCTGTGATATTCTCCTGGATAGTTATGCTTGTATCTCCAGGCTTTTCTTCTATATTTTCTTTATGAGGCTGGATAAAGTTTTCTGTAATATCTGTTATGATGGATGCTCTAAGTTTTGAAAGTCCATATTCATCCGGATTAATCGTTAATATTTTCCTTCCAGCATAGGAACTACCAAGAGCAAGCTGTCCATGAATATGATTACTATTGGTTTTATAATAGTCATTCATAAAAAAGCTATCCTTTGATCCTTCAAGTTCTATTGGACTGCTCCCCAAAAAAGCTTTCTCGACAGTGGTGAGTTGATTCAGATCTTCAATAAGGCCAGCTCTTTTTTGAAGTATGATGATATCAGAGATAACTTCGGTTCCTTCAAAGGTATTATTAGGAAGTCGTTGGGCAGTGATAAGCTTTGCATTTTTCATTAAATGCTCTCTTATAAAACTGTTTCCCGGAGCATCCATAACTCCTGTGGAAGTAATAAAAGCTATCAGACCTCCTGATTCCAATTTATCAATGGACTTGGCAAAAAAGTAATTGTGAATATGTTTTAATGAGGATTTTAGATGTGGATTTTTACTTTGAATATACGCTTTATCATATATAGCAATATCCCCAAAGGGAATGTTAGAAACAATCAAATGGTATTTTTCATGATTCTCAAGAGTATCAATTTTTTCAAAGGGAGTAAGATGAACATTGGCTTGTGTTATTTTCTCTGCAATCCATCCGGCTACTCTTTCCTTTTCAAAGCCCGTAATTTCAAAGCTTGTGTCTGTAAAGATTTCCTGAAGGCTATTTATATAATTCCCGGTTCCGGTACATGGATCCAGTATTTTTAACTGGTGATTTAATCCCGATAGAAGAACTTCCTTTAAAGGTTCTACCATATCCTTAATCAGGGCATCTGGAGTATAGAAAGAGGTTAATACAGATTCTTTAAGAGAATCAAGCATTGAGGTAGCTCTATCACCAGGAAGATATTCCTTAATCAGTTTGTTGAGTTTATTCACCTCCCCTTTATAGGGTTCCAGGGATTTTGTCCATTGCTCTGATTTTTCAGGATCCAGAAGGATTTCTTTTAAAGCTCCATAACCAGTATACAATTTTATTTTTTCAGAATCCCATGACTTGGGAACTCGTTTGTTTCCTTTAAATATTTCCTCAATAGCAATATAATTATCTTGGTAGGCTTGTTTTTTATTCATCAGTAGTTATTTAGTTAGGTTTGGAACATTTTCTTCGATGACTTCTATTATTCCCTGCATTCCTATTTCATCAGCTACTGATGTATCCCCTCCATTGGTAATATGCTTGCTACAAGTAAAATTGTAGTTCGCTACAGCATGAATGATGATTCGATCAAGTGTATCATCAAATGAAGCTGCTAAATATTCTACCGGATAAACTTCTTTAAAATAGTTTCTGGCTCTTTTAGCTAAGGGAGAACTTAATATCTCCATTTCTTCATCCTGATTTGTGGGCAAATAATCCTGTAATTCCATTTTATTTGTTTTTATATATTGATACTTTGATTTTTTTCTGTATTTACTTTTGTTGTAATTCTTGTTTTGATCTCATCTGAAATAACGACTCCTTCATTGGATAGTGTTTTAATCAAATCCTGATGTTCTTCAGTAGGCTTAAATCCTTTAGATAGAATTTCGCCTACCCCTTGACAGTCATTATTTTTTATGCTGTCCTTTAGCCTCTCACTTAAGGCTACATCTATTTTTAATTTTGTTTTGTCTGTGTTTTCTGTAGATCTGACTACCCCCTCTTTGATACTTTCCTGACTTTTCCCTTGGGTCTTCATATCTTTTGTGACACCAACGATATTATCCAGTATTAACTCATTGGAATAGGTTTTACTGTTGATTGAATCCTTCATTTGAATAGCTTCCTGGTTACTTAAAGCCACAATATTTGAATACTCCAATCCTGTTTTATCTTTGGTAATATTGACATTGGCAATAAAATAGCCATGTTTACCTTTAAACACTCGGGGCAACATCTTCTCTCCATTGGCCAATCTATTCTTATCCCCATCTGATAAAGCATAACCTCCAATGTTTTTGGGTACTCCAATTTCTTTTTCAGTTTTAATAACCACCCTATTCTGTGCCTTATCTACTTGCAGATAAGCTTTAAAATCTTTATCCAGTTCCAGAGGGCCTAATACCTTTCCATTTTCCAGGTGTTGTTTCTCTTCTTTGGATAATTTGTATTTCAATATTTTGTCTTTGATAATCACCTCTGAGGGTCTGGCATAAGCTATTGATGGACTTAATACACCATCTTTATTTGGCTTTAGTTCTACAGAACCATCCATAATCCCATTATTGGTCACCATATTTTTTAATAATATGGTCTCTCCATCAGCCAGTCGTTCCTGATCTTCCTTAGATAAATTGACGCCTTGAATTTGCTTGGGAATTCTATTAGATACCTCTATAGCTTTTGGTGCTAAAACCAACTTTTCCTCTTTCACTTTAGAGATCAAAGCAGACTCTTCCCCCTTCATCTTTGAAGACGTTTGCTGTTTCTTCTTTTCTATACCTTTGTTATAGGCCTCTTGTTTACTGATATAATCCTCCCTGTCAATGGATTGCACATCATAGGTTTTTCTTTTGGCAGGTATCGATTTATAAGAAGAATTACCGTCTTTACCTTTCTGCTTGACTTTGACTTCTACATTTTCAAATCCCTGATAAGTAATTTTAATAAAGTCTCCTTTATGTATGTTGTTTTCCTCTATATTTCTTGAGAAATCCTTAGCCCAAAGGGTCCTTTCCTTTAGTGAATGAGGATCTTTGATTTGAAGAAAATAACTTTTCTCTCCTCCTTCTTCATGTTTATAGTTGGACCATCCAAAATGAATAAGTTCCCCGGCAATATCTTTAGGATCATACTTATAGTCATTCAATGTATTGGGAGTACTCCTTTCTATAGCATCCTCCTTTTTAGGGTCCTGTTTTTTGTTATTTTCAATAGTATTCATCTTCTTAGGATTGTTTGGATTTAAACTTTTTTTTTTCGACATATCAATGACCTCATTCCAGTCTTTACCGGGTGCTTTATCAAGTATATAAATAGGCTCAAGCTGATAAGAAGCAATCAACTTATTCACGAGTGCTTTTAATTCCAAGATACTGGAGACCTCATATTTTTGAGCTGTTAATCCCTTTAATTTGATTTGCGCTTCTAAATAATCTTTTCTGGCAGTAATCAACTTTACCTTATCCTCACCAATCAAACCTTTAATGAGTTTTAAATCAAAAGTGTATCCTGCAAAATCATTATCAAAAGAGGAGATGAGTCTTTTAAATGTTCCTTTCTGAATCATATCCACAATCATGTTTATCTGCTGATAACTTATGGTACCATTGGTAGAAAGCAGGAAGTTATCTTCCCCCCCCTTTATTTGTTGATAAGAAATCAGATCAATGGGACTCTCTCCCACCACTACATTTTTTTGATTGGATTGATAATGTGAGGACCAAAAGGATTCAGCTTTTTTACTTCCGGCAGCAAAAAGTTTTTCTTCTGGGTCCCTCATATCCAGACCAACCATCTGACCTTCCTTGGTACATGGAAAACCTGTCATCAGGGAACCATAATTGGATTTTGATTTATAACTATAGCGCTGACAATTAATAATCGTACCCTTTAAAAGTTCATCATCTAATATCTTCTTTGTGATACCTCGACTCTCTAAATACGAGGTATCATGCAGGCTTTGGGGATTATAATTTTCATATTTAAAGACAGCGGCTTTACGATGGTTGATCTTGTCCAGTATTATTTTATCTTCCTTAGGTATATTTAAAAATTCCTTCAAGACATCCGCTGCCTTAGCAAAATCTGCACTGGTTTTTCTACTGGTATTGACAAAGCCTTCAATACGATTCGCCACTAAATTGATGATATTACCATAATCATTATCATCATGGAGATTTTTATAAATTAAATCACCTGATTTACTATGTTTTAATACAAGAAGCTTATCACCATAAGGACCATTGAAAACAAATTGTCTTGAGGATGATTTCTTAGGGTCTTTCTTATAGCCGTCTCTGGATAGATAGGCTATTAAATCTACTTTATTTTTTAACTCATTAAAATCCATAGTCTTTATATGCAATCTATTATGTCAACATCATATTTTTCACTTAACTCATGTATCAATTGCTTTAAAATCCGATCTTCTATTGTAAAGCAATACTTGCAGTTAAAAGGATATTCTTTTTCCTCATAATCCTCAAGACAATCCATCTTTTCGCCATATACGGTCAAGCTATCCTGATGCCTTGATACCTGTGTAAAAGAAGGTGTATTACAATTCAGATAATGAATATTACCATAAAACCACAATAGACCCTGATTAAACCTTATATACTCATATCCATACCGATCCATTCTTTCCGCAATAGAAGCATAATGTTCCTGAATCAGAACACAATTATAAAGGGGAGGGCGCTCTTGGATATCTTTAAAATTAGAGGTTAATAGTAGTTTTAAATCTGGTTTCATATCCGCCATTGCAGGAGACCAGCATGCCATTTGGTCCTGAGTGTTAAAAACCGTTTTTCCATTAGATCCATAAGCATAGCCCTTAATACTTTTATTGTGAAACAATAGCACAGAGTCCCGATCACGATAATCCTTCCAGAGCTCTTTATCCTGGGTTGGCTTTAAATCATAAAGACTTAAAAACACATCTGCATATCTTACCTCCCTAATGGTATCATCCATTTCCTTTTCCCCCTTAATATTTTTAGGTGAATCGAAATATAAAGCCAGCGAATCTTTATCAAATATTTCTCTTTTCTCACGATGAATCACAATAGGCCCAAGCTCTGTTAGAAAAAGATATAAGGATTCCTGACCATCCGAATAATGAATATATTCCTCAAGGATCATCTCTTTCCTGTAGCCTTTAGATTCTAGTATACAATTCATTTCATTCATAAAACAAGATATTAGGCTGTGGTACAATATTCTGATATATAGGAATCAACTTCCTCAATGATGCGTTTGTAATTCTTATTTACAATGGCTTCTACTTCTTCTTTGGAAAATTCAAGGCCATCCTTTTTTAATAATTCTCTATTAAATGCCGGTATCTCTTTTAGCTCAAAATGCTGCTCTTTAGTCTGTACAGAGAAAAATGGTGGTTCTCCTCCTGTGACCATACCTGTAAAATGCCCTGGCTTTTGTCCTGTAATATCATTTACTCTGATGACTTTATCATATTGTTTTCTCACACTTTTCGAGGTGGAGGATTCATTATAGGAATGAGACAGATCATCCTTTTTATATTCCCCCATCATCCTAACTACTTTTTCTGCAGAATCCACGGATGTTTTACCACAAAAAATATTACTACAGTTATCCTGAATGATACGCGCCCGATCTTTTCCATAAGCTTCTTCCAATTGAGCAAATGTTTGTAGGGCCAGATAGGTTACCACTCCCTTTTTTCGAGCTTCAGCAGGAAGGGTTTCCAGCTTATCAATATAGATGGTGGGAAGCTCGTCGGCCATAAAGATGGATTTGTTTTTTCCCAGCTGATTCATTTGCATTCGACACACCTGTATGATGCTTCCAATAATAGGGGTATGTACTCCTCTTTGACCTGGAGAATTTCCCAGGCATAGCATAATTGGATGATCCTTATGGGTGATATCTAAGCCCATTTCCTCTCCTTGCTTAGGGGCTAACACATAATAGCTTTCCTTAGTCCTAAGCTTAGCAACACTAAATTGTGTGGATCCTTCTGCTCCGGCGGCTTGTCCTCCTGCACCTTGTTTGGTAAAAGGGGATATCACAGGCCGGATGTAAGGTGCCACCTCTTTATCCTGAAGCAAGATTCGCATAGCAGTCTCAAAATCATTTAAAAGAAATTCTGTGACATGAGGTATGGTTGCCAATTGGGGTCTGGAATGTACAAAATGCCACACTGTGCCTGCAAAGGCATAGATGGCATTGTCTGCCCAGAAATCTCTTTTAGTAGCCCATTCTTTATTCAGATTCACCATGATGGCAATACTTATCTCCAACGCATCATCAAAGGAATTGATATATTTAGGGGAGATGGGATTGACTTTTACCGTTCTGGGAAGATTCGTCAGATTGATAAATGCAAACTTGACTTTAGAGTGGCTATTTAATAATGCCGTATACACTACTTTGGTTAATAGACCTCCTTTTTCATTTAGGTTACCTTCATAATCATATACCAATCCGGCATAGCCTCTTTTTGCAAACTCAAATATATGGGGAATCACCATACTAAAAGATTTACCGGATCCTGCTGCCCCTTCTACCCAAATACCGGCAGCCGCATTGGGAATCCATAAAGTACCCTTGTCCTTAGTCTCCACAGGTAATGGATTTTCTCCTTTCTCACGATTTATGCCTAAAGGTTTATGATCCGATAAGGCAATGCTTGACAGGTGTGATGCTGCAAGGGGTAATAGAACTATGGTGAAAACAAACACCATGGGATAGATATATATGGCATAGAAGTCGGATGCTGTATATCCTTTAAAAAAAGCGATCATCAAAATAGGTACTGCAATAAGGGCCACCTGAGTGGCTTTACTTTTTTCCTTGAACTTTTGAAAAAAAGTAGTGGCTATAATTAAGGCAACAACCATAAGTCTAAGTAAGGTTAAATGCTGCGAGGTATTGATTTTGGAGAGTACTTTAAACAATAAATCCACTCCTGTACTTTGATGAAAGCGGATAAGTTCATAAACTGCAATCCAATGAAAAACCAATAAGAAGACACTAATGATAATCCCACTGATACAGATCCATATGATATTTTTCTTTTCCTGATCCATATCTTTAGTTTTTAATGATCTGCGCTTTTACAATTTGCTGGGGATTGATTTTAAGTTCAATCATCCGCTCCCCTTCCTTTTCCCATAGGTTGACGATCAGATTCTTCTTTTTATCCATGGTAAACTTGTCAAATACAGCAATCACCTTATCTTCCTTTGAGGATTGTATTTCATTGAAGGTTTGATAAGTATAATAAGGCTTAACCGTCTCATCTACCACCACACCTTGCTTTTTCCCTTTTCCTTTTAGTTTGATTAGATAACCCAAATAACCGATTTCATATTTTACATTAGATTGGTTTTTAATGCTGAATTTAAGGTAGAGCTTGTCCTGTTTGACGTAGATATTATCCAGTTGAAAGATGATGCCTAAGGCAGCATTAGCCGATAAAAAGGAATGTTCTGATTTTTCATATAAATCCTTACACACGTATGCAACATACTTATCCTCGGATAATTCAATCATATCCTTTTCTTCGTTTTTTTCTGAAGGATTAGCCGGAGTGGTCGCGATCTTTTTAAACTGAACAGCATCCTGTTTTTCTATGGTAATCAATTGGTTTTCCGGAAAAGCATTATAGGTTAATATAAAATTATAATAAGCTTTCTCGGTCTCAACAAAAAGATTGGTATTCTGAAAATGGGCTATTCCTGCCGCCAATTTCAACCTGTTTTTACTGGGTTGCTCAGACAAGATATCTTCATATTCTCCCGTCTTACCCAGTCCAATATCATAGCTAATGATATTCGAAGGAAAAATCACATGGATTGTGGTAGTCAACCCGACTTCTATAGTTTTATATTTCTTGTTTTCAGCAAAGCATAAGGTCTGAATAAAAACAAGCATAAGGATAAAATAGCTTTGTCTCATATTGTTAGGATTTTTGCTTTAATACCATTTTAGTGCCTTTTCTTAACTCAACCACTGGATCGGAAATCTTTTTTCGCGTGGCTGCTTGTGTCAGGGCTCCTAAATAAGGAACATTGACCGTTTGGGCCACTTCATCCACGATAGTAGCTGTGGCATCATTTTTAATCTCATAGTTGATCTCGTTATTCAAGGATAAGCCCTGGTTACCAGTTAAGGTATAAGCGTATAAATCACAGTAGGTGGTACTCTCTCCCACCTGAAGCGCTTCAACGATGATATCCATTCTATTTTTGGATAGTCTTACATTTCCCTCTACAATGGTATTGGATGGAATTGTTTTTCCATTTAAACTGCCGGATTCAATAGTCCGTAATAAAATGATATCCCCCGTTTTTACTTTCTGGGTTTGCAATATGGCCACCTTTAATCCTGATTTCTTCCTGGCATCATCACTGACCTGATCGTTGTGAGCACTCACACTTCTCCCCTCCCCTTTAAAATTACTGGCAAACCCTACCCTACGAACTGTTTTTGCTTCTACCTCCTCAGATGATACTTCTTTTATTAAGAGGGGGTGACGATTTGTAGTTGTTGTGTATTTAGAGTGGGTCACTTTCTTATTATTCATATGATGAGCCGGTTCAGTGGTTTCTTGTAAATTTTGATCACTGGTATTGGATAAGGTGTTTTGTTTAAAATAAGACGTTTTAACAGACTGAGGATCATCTTTATAAACGATGGCTTTAGTTTCTCTTTTATTATTATTCTCCTCCCCCTTAAGAAGAATGGTATCTTGCTCAGGATGATAGGTATCCTGATCTATCTGATTGTTCAAATAATCACTGAAGGAATAATCGGATACTTCTCTTTTATAGTTTCTTTGTTTTTTTCGAAGTTGCGCCAATTGGGAATCTTCATTGCTCTCAATATGCTTTATCTTTCCCGAAGGAGATACCTTTGTCAAGGATGGTTCGGGTTTGTACTCTAAATAAGCAAATAAGGCCACTAAAACGCCTCCAATAAGGGCAATACCTATCTTTACTTTCTTATCCTGAAAATCCATATTAATAGTCTAAAACTTTATTATTAAAACAATCCACTTCATCCAAAACAATAGCCAGTGGATTCTTGTCTGCACGGGAGTTCAGATCTTTGCTCTTAAAACGGATATACATATTGCGTTTAAGTTCTTTGGTCTTGGTGATGATGATTTGTTTGCCAAAGACATAACCCGTGTAGTCATCTTCCATCAAAACGGAATCAATCTGACACTGATAGACCCATCCTTTTTCTTTGATATTTTGTTGCATCCCTTCATCATCATAGCCTATTAGTACATTTTCAGAACAGTTTCCACATAACTCCAGGGCTTCACGAATATTCGACTCCTGATTATACCGGTCTGCAGCATACCTGGATTTATAAAACATCTTGGCCGCAAGGATTCTTTCATAGATCCGATCTTTATATTGGAATCCTTGTTTGAGCTCCGCCTTATAGGCTTTTCCATCGACAGCAATCCATGTGGTATTGGTAAATTTTTGAATCAGTCGATAATTGTAATACACAGAGATACCTACTACTGCAGACATACCCATAATTCCTATTAAAAAGAGTATTTTAAAGGTCTTATGTTCTTTTCTATAACTATTGATTTCGTTCAGCATAATATCATTTATTTTACACTCATCGCATCTCTGGATGCATCACTTATATTATCTACATTATTGGATCCCGCATTTGCTCCTGCCACACTTCCCATCTTACTGAGTACTGAGGTCACTCCTTTCCCCATGGCCATAGTTGCCAATTGTCCCGTTTGGCTTAAGAACCTTCCAGCATCTGCATTTCCAACTACTTTACCTGCAATCCAAAATGGAAGGAGGTACAGGATAATCATCGTGGTGTTAATGATGTTATGTGTCATGATATTTTCAAGACCGGTTTTCTCTATCACTTCAGCAAAGTGTGCGATGTTGATTCCTTCCAAAATATTATACACTGTGGGAATAAAAAGCATGGTAATCCATGTGGAAAGCCAGGAATAAAACTTACTTTCAAATCCAGGAAGAATGGAAAACAAAATGGCAAAGGGCCCCAGAACATAAAAGACCTTAATCAACACATTGGTCAATGCGGCCACGATACCTCTTATGGTTAATAGTAATAGATCGGAGCCCATAACTCCAGTCACTTGTGTTAATAGGAAGGTTTTTATGGTGGCTTTTAAGGTAGCCCATTCAGCCTGAATCCATTCCATGGTGGATAAATCCGGTTCACCATTTTCTTCAATAACCTTCTGCTTGGCCTGGTCCCCTTGTTCTTTGATATATGCAGTCATTATTTGAGTCTTACTTAGTTTAGGCTTGGAATAATCATACATAATCCCCATTAATGAGCTGGTAGTCACAGCCAGCGGGATATACCATACCAAACAAAAAGCAAGAACCACAACTCTTGATATCTTGGAGACATCAATGGGTTTCATTCCTTTACTTTTAAATAAGGTAACCGCCATATTATACACAAAGGCAATGGCAATAAACAAGGCTTTAAAGCTTAAACAGACCAGAATGATCTCTGCGGTATATTTAGTGAGCCATCCTGTTATTCGTGGAAATTCAAATAGTTCCATAGTTTTAGTTATATAGGTCGATTATAGATTTTACATACTCCTGCTTGGACTCTGATTCCAGATTCTCTTTGGCATTGATATAATTATGCACATAGATTTCTCTTTCCAAGGACATGTTTAGGGCCTTAAAATTAAGCTGGCTTTCTGTAAAATTATCCAATGCCACAGAAACAATACTCCACCTTTCGGCCTGGGTCATCTTGGTACCTTTGGTTAAAACTGAATTGAGTTGATCGACGGCCAGCTGCAATTTTCGAATATTGATCTGGTATTGGAAGTTCCCCAGGCAAGAGTTCGTGATTCCTAAGTCTACGGCAACCTCCAGGTTCATTTGAAGATTCTGAATCATACAGGTGGTGGATTCAATGATTTTAATTAACTCAATAACCGAGGCCGTCTTTTTTAACCAGGATACATTCTCCTTGACTTCTTCAACGGTACTGGCTATTTTCTTTAACTTGGCTAAGGTGGTTCCCAGGTTGAGCAGTTCACCGGTAGTTTTAGCGGCTTGTACTAAATTTACCGGATCATGAACAATGGCCTGTCCTTGGATCTGATGGGTGATAAAAAACAAAGGCAAACTGATAATAAGGGTTTTTAGTAGGTTCATAACTGAGTGATTTTGGTCTGTTGTTTTTTTAACTGGTCCATGGAAATAAGACCTTCTTCATGTAGCTGTTGCAGAAAATGCAGCTTGATGTTTTCTTCTGTATATTGATTAATGGCATATTCCAAATTGCCTGTATCCTTAAAATGTTTACTAATGCGAGCCTTCTCCTCTCCTTTGGATGAATAAGTAGCGATGGTTTTCTTTGCCGATTCCAATCGTACTAGCATGGATTTATCTCCTTGCTTGAGAAAGAATTCTCGATACCCCTGTTCATCCCTACGCTTGGCATCTTTCATCATAGTTATTTCAAAGTCCGTAAGACTCAACCAGGCTTTTAAATCATCATAGTTCTTCACGGTTCCCCTTCGCATTAGGATCATCGTATCGGCATTGGCAATCAGTGATCGCGCCATCTCTTTTCCTACGTTTTGATATAGATCTGTGATGGCTTGGGTGGCCAGACACACGGATCCTTCATTTTTTCTAAAAGTCCTATATAAATATTCTACAAAGCCACTTAACTGACCTTTTAACACCTTCCATCCTTCATCAATGATAAATCGCTTCTTCTGTCCTCGTAATTTTCTCACTTTTTCCATCACCATCTCCATGATGATCAATCCCACCACTGGAAAGGCATAAATATCCTCTGCTACTGCTTCGATATCAAAGACAATAAACCGCTCTGTGGTTAGTTCGATGGTTTCTCTGGAGTTCAACAAGGTCTTGTATTTACCAAAGACAAAAGGTTCTAAGGTAATAATGAAGGCTTCTTTATTAAATATGGATCTTCTTTGCTCCTGGATTTCATACTCCTCTTTGACAAAGGCGTAAAATTCAGTTAAATCCGGAAATTTAGAACTTTGATTTATGTATTTGTAAAAGGAGTCAATAATATCCATGATAATGGCATATTCCTCATTATTGGCACTATTTCCACCTTTCCATATCGATAGCAGTATGGATTGGATGAAAAGTAATTTATCCGGATCAGGACAATACATGCCCTCGCTATCTTTTGAACATATAAAAATCGCAAAGGATAAAGAGCTTAGATCAGAGGAATTAAAATACCTCCCATTATGAAAGATACATTGGTCTTTATAGGAATGACCCACATCTAATATGATCACATGGTATCCTTGTTCCAAATCCTGATCGATGATATTATTGACCGTAAAGGATTTTCCTGTTCCGGATCCGCCTTCAATAATCGCATTTCTATTGGCAATATGTGGAGAGTTCCATAAATCTATCACGATCGGATTGCCAAAGCGATCTGTAAACAGATGTCCTTCATAGCTCCCCCTTGTAGTGCTTTCAAAGGTAAAATAGGTTAAAGCATGTTCCATCGCTGTAATAAAAGAGCGATAATTGCCCCTGGTATAGCCAGGCGTTGTTCCGACCCAAATGGGCAGTGCTTCTTGAAAAGGTTCTACATAGGATTGACAATCGTTGATATTTCTTAAGGTTGTATTAGCAATTGTGGTCTTTTCTTCCAGCTCACTTAAGGTATGACAAGGTATAATTACATTTAAAGACATATCCACAACCGTATACCCCCGGTTGGATATGGCATCTTTAAAGCCACTGATATCCTGAATACGTTTGGTGGCATCAGTCATGCCCACCACAGACATAAAGCTTTCTTTTGAACTGGCGAAAAACAATTTTAAATTGGTTCTTTCCTTATTGCGGATGATAAAGGTTCTGGTCAGTGTATGATTAAACGGAAGACCAAAACCAGCCTGATAGGTATTGCCTAATTTTAAAGAGATGCCTTTTTCAACCTTAAGATCCAAATCCTCAGTCTCAGTGCTGCCCTTATGTGATTTACAATGTTGAACTACCTCTCCATGGTTTATCATAGAAATCACACCTACATATTGATCCCCTACTTTTAATTTCCCATCATCTTTTATTATAGGTGCTAATCTTTTACCTTTACAATAGTCCCCTTCAAAAGTCCAATGCCTATAGATGTTATTTACCAAGTCATCAGTGGATAATTGGTTTATTTCAATGCCATCAATAGAGGATAAAACAGAGCCTAATTCTTTTCTTAACCTCTCCCCTTTTTCATAGGTTTTAGGAAATCCTTTAAATGGATTTCTTAAATAATTCGACAGCTTGACTGCGGAATTGGCATTTTCGGTTAAAGCATGAATCTTTTTATCCGGATAGGATATATATAAATAGCTGGTATGTCTTAATAAGGATCGGCCTAACAGGTTTTTATGATTCTCTTTTAAAGTAAAACTTTGAAGCGCCTTTGGGTCCTTATATTCATCTACATAGTAACAATCCTGTTGCGAAACGACAGTTCCTTCAGGCAAAATAGAAAAAGCTGATAAAAACTGATTGTATAGGGATTGATAATCGGTTTCAGAAAGCGTAAAAACATTCGGAAAATGAATTTTATAGCCCCAGGTGACGTCTCCTATTCCTGATAGAATTTTAGAAGCCGAAATGCGCGTAATTGGAAATATATGTTGAACATCAATATTAGTCATTATCTATGATTTTTTCCATGAGATGATCCGTATCTGAATATTGGTCTTTGACATGAATTTTCTTAAGCTGCTCAGAGATATAATCCGGACAGCCTTGGTTCTCGGCACTTTTCATCTTCCGTATGATCCAAATGATAATGGGAAAGGTAATAAACAGACTATATTTGCTGGCAATCCCTGGCATCAAGGCACAACCTACCAATACAACCAGATTCATAACTGAGACTCCCATTATCCTGGTTTCTTTGTTTATTCTACATAAGGTTCTTTCTCTTGACTCCATTATTTAAATATGACTACAAAAGCTCCTTTTAATACCAAGACCACAAGAAATATGGTGTAGGACATTTTCTGATTGGTCATATTAAATATGATATTGGCTACCATAAAAACAAATGCTGCGATTAATAATATCGTTAGTATGGTACTGATAAGACTTAATAAACTGGTGGTTTGTGTTTGCAGCGCACCATCTACTTCACTAATGGATTGAGCGGCCACATAAGAAGCTAATGAGAAGCAAGCACTTAAAGTAAAGAAGGATTTTTTTAATGTATTCATGATTTAAAATTTAGATTAAACGATTTATTTCTAGTGAATTATATTTATTTATCTCCAGTATAGCCTTAACTTCAATAGTCTCTTTAGGATCTTCCTCATAGCTCACCTCTACCCCTTGCGTTAGATCCTTTTCTGCTGCTGTTTGGGTCATAGAATTGTCTGGTGAACCTGGCATCCAAATGATCGGATCAGTATGATCCTCCTTCTTATTTTCTTTCCTTAAAAATGTTTTAACCAAAAGAGTAAGCATAATAAGTAGCGCTATGACAAAACAGACTACGAGTATCCATGTATACTGCATGCTTATTTAAGAATATATTTAATACCAACATTGACCTGATATTGCCAATTGCCTATGATGGAATTGGTCCTATAAAGCTGTTCAAATGAGCTATAAAGCGCATAACGACTTAAAAAAAGTTCGGCTTCCATTTTAACCAGTGCTCCGGGTGTAAATTGATTTTTACTTAAATGAAGAATGCTATTCTCGATTTTTTCATAGGAAACAAAGGTTCCCCCTCCTATGGATGCATAAAATCTCTGTCTCTTAATAATAGGTTTACTTAAACAAAGATTTGCTGAAACAATATTGTATTGGTTCTTGGTGGCATAATTGCCTTTATCGTATTCTAAATTTAAATTGGTAATACTGGCATTCTTATTAATGCGTGAATATCCCAGATCAAATCCTACGCCATCAGCCGTATAATGTGAAGATAGATTTATCATCCGTGAATCATAACAATGGGGCGTAATGGATCCGATTTCTTGTTCTTTTTGCGCCTGAATATAAAGGGGGGACAATAATAGTATTAGAAGGATGTATTTTTTCATAGTTCAATCGTTTTATAGATGATTTCTGACCACTCTTGATCGTTATCTTTAACTTGCACACCGATTTCATAGATGCCTTCTTCTTGAAATATGTAGTTGATGGAACTATGATAAGTTTTATCAATCTCTTTTCTATTGACATAAAAACGATACAATTCAATCCCCCCTTGATACTTCTCATCTTGATCATAACTATCGCTGGCATCTATAGTCACATTCAAATCTGATGCTGATACGCTCAGCTTTGCAATGGGTCCCAGATTTTCAAAGACCACTAGTGTGAAGGTGGCTTTGGATATCTTGCCCCAGGAGTCCTTATAAGATATTGTTACAGGAAAACTTCCTGTCTGATCTAAAGCAAATCTTATATTGCTTTCATCCTGGATCTCATATCTTAGGTCTGTTAAAACAGTCGGTTGAATACAATTCACTTCTTCATCTTCTATCAAATAGGTAGCATCATAATAGTTTTGATTGATCTTAACCGAATCATTAATAAAGTCAATATCATTATTAACGATGAGTACAGGATCTTGATTATAATCACTAAAGTAATCCTCTGTACGGGTACATGAACAGAGAACAACCAGCAGCATGGCCAGTTGCAAAATAGAATTTTTCATGGTTTAGAAATTAAGCCCTCTTTCGAGGGCATCTGGTTATTTTTTTATAATTCGTTTTTTATAAGTTTGTTTACCATCTTGAATCAAAAGAATATACATTCCCTTTTGAAGTATGGATAATGTAATGGTATGTATTGTGTTATCCTCTCCCCCTTTTATTATGGAGTTATATACAGTCTGCCCTACCATATTTATAATACTCACTACTAATTCTTCTTCTTTGGCATGGCTTACTTCTAATGTAAGATCATTCACAAAAGGAATAGGATAAACTTCTAGTGTAAAAGGAGTCTCAGTTCCAAAATCTTCACTTAGTTCAATCCTGCTTACTCCAGATTTGGACTCCCCATACAAAGGTGTTTCTGCATTGACATAAAGGAAGTTATCTTTTTCAGAATTAAAGACACATCCTGTTTGTGTGGTTACCTCTAATGAAAGACCATACCACCCTTCCCAATGTAAATATTGCTCAGGATTGGCATCATACATGGTCTCATACCATCCTTTTTCATTGTGATTGAGTAACCATTCATAGTTGAATTCACCTGGATCTAGATTGGATTCTATATTTGGATAAAAGACAACCTTATTACCATTAGTAATACTTTCTTTATTAAAGGCGCTGGTCTCAATATTGGTATTGACATAATCAACAATAATACTGATCTCTTTTAAATCTCCTTTACAACCGATCTCATCTTCTATCTGATAGTAATAGCTTGTGCTTCCTGTTGCAGTAAAATTAATTTGTCCTTCAGTACTGATCAAATTCAAAGATTGATCATACCACAACATATTATCCAGATTAGAGTTTATGGTTACCTCTTCATTAAGGCAATATTCATTGTCATAAGATATTTCTGGTGTAATCACCTCTGTTAATGGTTCAATGCCTACTATATTTGAATATGCCACAGCTGTTCCGCTAACTACTTTTCTTCTATAGTAGGTGGTGGTAGTAATCAGATCACTCGGTGAAACCTCATAGTCGTTTTGTCCAAATAACTCTATCCAGTTCTCTCCGTCTGTAGAACGTTCCCAATAATAGGAATATATACCAATCCCTCCTTCAGCAAGAGTGCCTGATAATTTTGATGGAGATGAATTATAACATATGGTTTGATTATTACCTATGCTTCCTGCAATTAATCTTGTGGCCACATACACCGTCACTATATTACTTTCTACATCACTACAATTGCCACTGGTAACTATTCTTTTGAAATAGGTTGTTTTTGTTAAGGCTGAAGGTTGATAATCTTTATTAGAAGCATTAGCTAAATTCACCCAGTTGGTATTATCAGTGGATTTCTGCCACTGATAGGTATATTCCCCTGTTCCTCCAATTGCAGAGGTACCTAACAGTATATCTGGAACAGCATTGTAACCAATACTTTGATCTTCTTCAATCGTTCCAGGCTCTATGGCCTCATTGATAGATATTAGTATTTCATTAGTATAAGCCGTTCCACATGAGGATTCAATTTTCTTTCTAAAAAAAGTAGATTCTGTTAATATAGAGGACTCATAATATTCAGTATGAATACTTGGTATGTCTTTCCATGTCGTTCCATTTAATGATTGCTGCCAGGTAATCTCATATTCCGAGGCATTAGGATAAGCATCAACTGTGATTGGCGATGGTACAACAATATTACATGTGGACTGGTCCCCGACAATGATACCGGCATCCAACATGCCATCAACGGTGATACGAACGATATTGGTGTACAATTCTCCGTTAGAACCGGTATATGCTTTCTTTCTATAATAAACAGATGTGGTTAAAGCTCCTGGCTGATAACTACTACTTGTCGCTCCAATAATATCTGTCCAATTTGTACCATCTATAGAATACTGCCATTGTTCACTAATAATTCCACTCCCCGTTGTAATATCTTCTATGGCTGAAGGTACGGTATTATAACAGATGATTTGGTTATTACCAATGGTTCCTATGATTTCATTTTCTGTAGTAACCGTAATGGTAACCACATTAGAATATAAAGCTCCACATTGACATTCCGAACATCTTCGGAAATAGGTCGTTTGTGTTAATGAAGAAGGTGCATAACTTTCATTATTGGCACTAACAATATTTACCCAGGTGATTTTATCTGTAGATTTTTGCCATTGGTAAGTTATATCCCCACTACCACCGGTTGCTGCTGTTGAAGAATTTAAAATTTCAGGCGTTGAATTGTATATGATCGTTTGATCATTACTTATAGTTCCTGCAGTAAATTCTTCATAAACATTGATTAAACAAGGATCTGAATAGATCGTTCCGCTTTCATCAATAACCACAAGACGATAATAACAAGACGTTTGTATAGCCCCTGGCTGGTAAGAACTGTTATTGGCTCCAGAAATATCGGTCCAGGTAGTACTGTTCTCTGATTGTTGCCATTGATAGACATAACCACCACTTCCTCCTGAAATACTCTGTACACTTATAATCTCGGGAAAAGTATTATAACAGATAGTTTGTGATTCACTGATCTCTCCAACCTGCAATTGTCCTATAATGGAAATGGTTACACTATTACTAGCTATACTATTACATTCATCAGAAGTTATCCTACGGTATATAGTGCTTGTTGTAAGATTAGATGGTGAATAGTTTGGTGATGTTGCTCCATTAATATTCGTCCAGGTGGCATTATCTGTTGAACTTTGCCATTGATAGGTGTAATCTTCTGAACCACCACTTGCAGAGTTTCCTGTAATCATAGTTGGTACAGTACCATAATATATCGATTGATCTCCAGTGATGTTTCCTTCATCTAGTTCACTATACACAGTAATAAGTATGCTATTGGAATATTTTTCAGTACAATCATCGCTCACTTTTCGTCGAAAATAAGTGGTTTGTGTTAGTACTGGTGGTGTATAGTTCTGAGAGGTTACAGAAATGATATCAAACCAATATGTGTTGTCTGTGGATTTTTGCCATTGGTAAGCTATATCTCCTCTCCCTCCTTCTGCAGATTCTCCTATTATCTGACTTGGTACAGTATTATAACATATCGTTTGTGTCCCTTCTATATCTCCAGAATTTAAAGCACTATTTACTGTTATTTGAATTGCGTTTGAAAATACGGTTCCACAAGGATCTGCTTCTTTCCGGCGAAAATAGGTGGTCTCTATCAGCGCTGTAGGTGAATAATTCTGTGATGTAGCTCCACTTATATCCGACCAGCTTGCATTATCTGTGGATCTTTGCCATTGATAGGTATACTCCCCTGAACCTCCTGTTGGTAAACCTGAATTTGTTAATATCCCTGGAACTGTATTATAACAAATGGTTTGATCGCCTGTAATGGTGCCAGATTCTAATTCTTCTTTTACGGTTATTTTTACACTATTTGAATATTTTATATCACATTCATCTGTTACTTTTCTTCTAAAGTATGTAGATTGTTTCAATGTAAATGGAATATAGTGATGTGATGTTGCCCTATATATATCAGACCAAGAGCTTCCATTTAATGAACTTTGCCATTGGTAGATATAATTTCCTGTTCCTCCAGAAGCTACTGTACATGTTATTTGAGAAGGAGTAGTGTTGTAACAAATTGTTTGATCTCCTGATATTGTTCCTGATGTAACATCTGCAAGGACCGTTACTTTTACACTACCAGAGTATCTGGTATTACATTCATCTATTACTTCTCTTCTATAGTATGTAGTCTCTGTCAAAGAAGGTGGGGTATAATTTTGCGTGTTGGCAGAAATAATATCAGACCATGAGTTATTATCAGTTGACTCTTGCCACTGGTAAAGATAGTTTCCTGAACCACCAGTAGATATTGTACAAATTATTTGAGAAGGAGTAGTATTATAACAAATTGTTTGATCTCCTGATATTGTTCCAGATATAACATCTGCAAGTACCGATACTTTTACACTACTAGAATATTTTATATCACAATCATCTGTTACTTTTCTTCTATAATACCTTGTGGCAGTTAAGGCAAGTGGCGTATAATATTGAGACGTTGCTCCACTTATATCCGACCAGGTTGCATTATCTGTAGATCTTTGCCATTGATATGTGTAATTACCTGAACCACCAGTAGGTACTGTACATACTATTAAGGAAGGATTAGTATTATAACAAATTGTTTGATCTCCTGATATTGAACCTGATGTAACATCTGTAAGTACCGTTATTTTTACACTATTTGAATATCGAGTACCACATTCGTCTGTTACTTCTCTTCTATAATTTCTTGCTGTTGTTAACGCAGATGGAGAATAATTTTGCGATATAGCACCACTTATATCGTCCCAAACTGAACCATCAGTTGACTCTTGCCATTGGTAAATATAGTTTCCTGAACCTCCAGTAGGAACTGTACACGTTATTCGAGAAGGATTAGTATTATAACAAATTGTTTGATCTCCTGATATTGTACCTGATGTAACATCTGATCTTACTGTTATTTTTACGCTACTAGAATATTTTATATCACAATCATCTGTTACTTTTCTTCTATAATACCTTGTGGCAGTTAAGGCAAGTGGCGTATAATATTGAGATGTTGCTCCACTTATATCCGACCAGGTTGCATTATCTATAGATCTTTGCCATTGGTATGTGTAATTCCCATTACCTCCACTTGCACTAGAACACATAATTAATGAAGGAGAAGTGTTATAACAAATTGTTTGATCTCCAGTCGTAATGAACCCTGATAAAACAGGATTATTTACATTAATTATCTTTGAATCTATAAATTCCCAATAAGTAGTACCTGTTATATAATTATAAAATTGTGCAAAACAATAGAATATAGTTTCACTTTTCAGGTTTGGTGTGATTCCCGGTTGAGTTGTATAATTATATTTGTGAAATGATTCTTTATCATCATCACTATAAATGAACAAATAATTACCATTAAAACGTATCGCTACTATCGCATCAGCACTTGATGCACTCATTGTTAAACTCGTACCTGTATTATAACAAATTTCATTATTATCAGTAGTAACCTCTTGATCTATTAATCCAGGTCCTCCCACAACATACTGTTGTTGAAATATTTGAGAAGCTTTATCTCCAATAACAACTTTTACTTCTTTATATTCATTCCCTGTTGCTGGCCATTCTTTCGGCAACATACTTAAAGACATATAAGACTTTCCTCTGTAATCCTCTAATTCTTGCCATGAATTACCATTTATTAAATCATGCTTCCAGCAATAATACCACTTAATATCAACTAAACTATATGAATCTTTATTGGCATTAAATTTAATGAACAAATGAGTTCCTTCAGTAGAAGCATTAGGAGTACTTATAATTTCGAAATCATTAGTTATAGACTGACTATTGATATTATTACTTAAAAATAATACTACAACTAATAATAATATGTAAAACTTTTTATAGTTCATTATTTTAAGTTTTACAATTCTAAAAATTCTTTCCGATAATGACTATATGTATATTGTTCTCCGTCGTAAGAATATCTTATAAGACAGATATCAGGATCTGAGTTTGTATTTAATTCATTAATTGCAATAATTACTTCCCCTGAAACTCTATCTTTAAAAAGTATTTCGGTATCGTTTTTATATGCATAGTATGATTCATATTCCTTACTTATTAAAGTAATATATGGATTAGTTGTCTCAGACACCTTTTTAAAAAGGGTAATTGAAAGTCCTTTATGGTAGTTATCAGTAACCTCTGATATATATATTGTAGCAAATATATCACCAACTTTTACATTATCCATTTTTTGAAACCAATAACCATGAATATCTTCAATAGGAATATTCATTTCGACATAATTTTTATCCTCATATTCATCCTCATTACAAGAAATTAGAACCGTTAAAAATAATATCAATAAATACTTTAGTGTATTCTTCATAATTTATATTTAGTTTAAATGATTAAAGATTATTTATAACCAATAATACATTAATTGGTATAATTAAAGCAAAGTTTGTATATCCTAATATATTTCAATATTAGTCATTAAGACGAATACATTATATTTATTAATAATGCATCAGTATTCAAAAAAGATGTAGAAAGAATTTGGTTTAGGTCTAATTAATTCGGGTCTACATTGCGTTTAGTTAATTCATTAAGAACTTGGTTTAGGTTTTCATTCAGTTTAAGTTTAGTTAAATATGAAACATTCCTAGATTTGATTCGTATAAATGTGTGTTCTTCAAATGTAATATTTTTTATTTTCTCTCACAAGAAATTTCATATAATTTAGATTAATTATTATACACTGTCTCAATCAATTAGAGTTAATACATATATAAATATCTTTATAATTTAAAACTAGATTCAAAATAAATTAGGCAAAAAAATGAATATATTTTTTTTATTAAAAACCTGTTTTAATAAAAAAAGGATCAAAGTGCAATTTTTGCACTTTGATCCTTTTTAATAAATTATAGTAATTAATATTATCAATGCTAAATAGGAATACTAAATTTGTAACTTCTCTTTTTGGGGAATAACCTCGTTGATTATTTCAAGCACCAATTCTTCACCAACTTCATCAATAATTTGTAATATTTTCTTCTTTATTAGTAATTTACTTGCTTTACTTTTAATTATCTCTTTAGACGACAAATTTGCAGAATTATTCAGATGACTATTTAAATCCTCTTTATTATTGATTTTTTTCTTTGGTTTTCGTTTACTAAGCTTTTGAATTTCTGATTTTGGAATTCTTTCTTTTCCATTCAATATTTTAGATTTCAACTCTTCACTTAATTCTTCGATACCTTTTGCAAACTCACCTGCACTCTTAATACTTCGTATGGACATTCCTGTTTGTTCTGCAATTTGTTCTGCAGTATTCTTAGTAAGTAAATTGGAACTATCTTCACTTCGACGTATACTTCTACGATCTCCCCCTTTAGTCTCTTTACTATTATTATAGAGAAGACCAATTAAATAAGAACGATTTGCATCAGTAAGATTTCTTCTTCCAAGTTGCTTTTTTAACATCCATTCTTTTACATCCTCAATAGATTCAAATTTATGTTCTTTAGTTTTGAAAGAAAGATCAAACTCTTGTGCAATTTGATAACGGTTATGCCCATCTACAATAATATTATTCTCACCATCATGCCATATATCAATAGGCTCACGTATGCCTTCCGACTTTATAGACTCTAATAATAATTTCTTTTCTTCTTCCGTTAAAGGAGGAATAAAAGATTGAAGATCTGAAAGAATTGTAAGCTCTTTTATTTCCTCTCTAAACTTCCCTAGTCCACCTGATAAACCTAATTTCTTTTTAGCCATTAGTCCTACTAATTATCTCATTTACAAATTCTCTGTAAGCAATTGCTCCTGCAGAAGTTGGAGCATAATCGTATATAGATTCTTTTGTAATACCTTGTTCCGATAAAGCTATATTTTTTGGAATTAACGTATTACATAAAATTTCTTTCCTGTTTTCACTTAATTCTTTTAAAACTTCTTTAGCCAAAGAAGTGGATGCTTCATGTTTAGTTATTAAAACATCAGAAATTGACATTTCTAAGTCATTCTCAAGACGATTTTCTAGTGTATATAAACCGGTCAATGACAAATAATCAGAGAGGATAGGAACAATAAGTCTATCTGAAATATTATAAGCATTAACCGTTAAGGAATTTAACGCAGGAGCTAAATCCATAATAATATAATCATAAGAATTATAATAGGGAGAAATACATCGCTCTAATTGGCGATCTGATTTACTCAACATATTTTGTAATTCCGTTTCAATACCCACCATACTAAAATTATGCGAAGGAACCACATCTAAATTTTCTTTAACATTAATAATAGTAATATTATTAATTTTTTTTCTCAATGCCTCAGAAATACATTGCCCAGGCTCAATTTGTACTCCCATTAAGTCTGTCAAATTAGCTTGCGCATCTAAGTCTATTGCCAATACTTTATATCCTTTGTCTGCTAATCCATGTGCCAGATTTACAGCCGTTGTTGTTTTACCAGTTCCTCCTTTAAAGTTTGTAATGGCAATATTAATTGACTTTTTCATATTATACTAGATATATTTTTACAAGTTTAATTAAATTCATTAAGTTACTTAACTAATTTATTATAATTTTATAAACAATTAAATTATATATTCATTCATGATCTTTATCTGATATTAGTTGGATAATTTCATTTGCTTCAATTAATGCTTGCTCTTTACACAAATATTCTATTAATTGTTTTAAATTCCATCCTTTTAATTTAGCAGATAATTCAAGAATTCCATACGTATCCGGATCCAAGTGAATAAGTTTTCCCTTTAATCCTTCATACCTCTTTCTTTTATGCTTCCTAGGAATAATCATTCTAAAATAAATGTATATACCAAATGTATATACATTTATTTATAATATAAAATTTTATAATAAAAATATTTTTTGGTATGAACCTTTATTGAAAGATTTCAGTTAGTTCGAAGGCATCGGAAAAAAGTCAGATAAATAATGTGCTTGGCTAATGAAAGTGCTGTTCATTAAAAAAATTCATATAACATCTTAGACCAATAAACCAAAGTGCAAAATTTGCACTTTGGTAAATCTTAAATATTTATAATAGGAGGGAAGTAAGTAAGTTCAAATTACAATTTTTTTTGATATATACAGTAAAATTTATAAGCTATTAATATCGGTGAAATTTATATTTTAAATCCTTAATAAAATAAATATAAAACATTGTATTTATGTATGTTAACAATATTTTAAATTCTTTATCTCAGGAAAAATTAAACTTAAAATATACTCTAATCAAGCAAAAAATAATAGTATATGCTATTTATTGATACTTTTAATTTTAAATATAATTTATCATTTGCGACAATTATTTTATTATTCATAATATTTTATATATTATATTAGTAGTCGGTATTAATAATTAATAAACATTCTTTGAAACATAAAATTCTTTGTTAGTCGTACTTGTAGCGAATTTTGACAGCGTGACAATTTGAATTGAATTATGGATATTTTGCATTGAAACAAACAATTATCCATGAATCAAGGCCAATATATCTTCGCTCAACTTACAGATTTTTTACCCAGACGGGTATTTGACCAAATTGTCAGCAAACATTATGGGAATAAGTATGTAAAGTCATTCACCTGTTGGAATCAAATGCTATGCATGGTATTTGGACAACTTACCTCATGGGACAGTATGAGAGATTTACTTCTCACCCTTGAGGCCCATAAGTCTAAATATTATCATCTTGAATTTGGTCCAACTGTAACCCGTAGAAACCTCGGCAAAGCCAATGAGAAACGTGATTATAAAATCTTTGAAGAATTTGCATACGTTCTCATCGAAGAAGCTCTCAATAGCTGCTATAAATCTGACTTTGAAATTAATGTTGAAGGCAATGTTTATGCATTTGATTCATCAACAATAGATCTTTGCCTCAATGTATTTTGGTGGGCTGAGTTTAGTAGAGCAAAAGGAGGTATAAAGCTCCATACCCTGTATGATGTAAAAACATCAATCCCTACGTTTCTTCATAACTCAAATGCCAAAATGCATGATGTGAATGCTCTTGATTTAATCTCTTATGAATCTGGCAGCTTTTACGTAATAGATAAAGTGTAAATAGCAAATTTGTACCATCAAATTCTCGCAATTGAATATCATCAATTGTAGAAATAAAAAATAGCCTTCATTTTTAGGTTTCGAAATCAAAAAATAGAAGGCTATGAATAAAAACCAAAAAGTTTTTATGTGGTACAAAGTTAATGAATTATGGAAAAAAGGGCTTAATAAAAGTCAGATTAGTCTAGAATTAGGCATATATCGAGGGACAGTAAGGAGATACCTACAAATGGATGAACCATCTTTTCATGGATGGATTAATCAACCAAAGCATTTACCTAAAAAGTTAACTCCTTATTATGATTATATCAAAAAGTTACTAGAAAATGCACCGTATTTATCAGCATCACAAGTTGAAGATCGTTTAAAAGAAAACTATACAGATCTGCCAGGAGTAAATAGCAAAACAGTGTACAACTTTGTAAAAAGTATACGAGAACAGCACGATTTACGGAAATGTAAAGAAAAAACAGTTCGTCAATATCAGAAACTACCTGAAGTAGCCTATGGATCTGAGGCTCAAGTGGATTTTGGACAATACTACATGCAAACCACAAGTGGTAAACGCATGAAGGTTTATTTTTTTGCTATGGTTTTATCCCGTTCACGTTTTAAATATGTTTATTGTCAATGTCTCCCCTTTACAACTCAAACTGCTAATTATGCGCATGAACTTGCTTTTGAATATTTCGGAGGTATACCTCGTAGGATCATCTATGATCAAGACCGGGTATTTATTAAAGACGAAAACCTTGGAGACCTATTATTAACAGAAGAGTTCTCGCAATTTAGTCAGCAATATCCCTTTGAAACAGTCTTTTGTAGGAAAGCTGATCCTGAATCAAAAGGCAAGGTTGAAAATGTCGTTAAGTATGTCAAACACAATTTTCTAAAGGGGAGAATATTTACAGATGCAGAATCTTTGCAAAAGGATTGTTTAGCATGGCTTAAGCGCACAGGAAATACAAAGGTCCACAGTACAACACAAAAGGTTCCAGCCAGTGAATGGGAAGTCGAACAACAACATTTGTTGCCTTATACTGATATTCCAGAAAAACCTTTTTTACAACTACCTAGTTATAAAGTCAGAAAGGATAATACCATTGCCTACCGGGGTAATTTTTACAGTCTTCCAATAGACACCTATGAAGGAGTTGAAACAATCGTTTTACTGGAAGATAAAGGCCATGATTTATCTATATACACAGCTCAAAATGAATTGTTAGCTACCCATAAAATACCTAATGAAAAAGGCGTTTATGTCAGAAATACAGATCATGGTCGTATTAAGTCAAAAACCATTAGAAAAATGCATGAAACTCTACTTTATGATCTTGGTAATACACCTAAGGCAGAAAAATACCTTAATCGACTAGAAAAGGACAAACCCAGGTATTACCATGACAACCTTAGGGTGATGCTAGAACCTGTAAAGAAAATGAGTTGCCAAACCATCTCACAAACCATTGACTTTTGCCTTGAGAACGATGTATTAAATGCCTATCACTTTGTGGATGTTCTTAATTATTACGAGCATGAAAACCAAGCATACAGTGAAAAATCAATGGTTAACATACCCAAAATCAATCACCCGTTTAATTATCAGGATATACAACCTAAAACAAGTAATATCTCTTTTTACGAAAATATAATTTAACATGAAGCAAATTGATCAAATAAAGCATTATGCTGACATCTTAAGACTAACTCAGACTAAAAATGCTCCTGAGGAGATTATCCACAAAGCTCAATTAGATAAACCATCTTATACAGATTTTATACTTAGTCTATTACATCGGGAAGTAATACACCGACAAAAAACAGATCTTGAACGACGCATGAAGTTAGCTCGTTTACCAAAAGATCATAATCTTAATAAATATGACTTTAATGTGGCTAATGGCGTTACTACACCACAATTAAAACAATTACGTGAACTGATGTGGTTAGAACAAAACTATAACCTCATTTTAATGGGGCCATCGGGTACCGGGAAAACATATATTGCTGCAGGATTAATACATGATGCTGTAGAAGCCGGTTATAAAGCTTATTTTATTACTATGGAAGAGCTGATTACCGTGCTTAAAATGAAAGAAATGACCTCACCTGCATTAAATGCCTACAATAGATTAACAAAAGCACATTTGATTGCCATAGATGATATTATGCTCTTCCCCATAAAAAAACATGAGGCTGTAGCATTTTTTAATCTTATTAATCATTTACATGAACAAAGCTCTGTGATAATAACAACCAATAAATCACCCAAGCAGTGGGCTGAAACATTAGAAGATGAAGTGTTAGCTACTGCTTTGCTAGATAGATTGCTGTATCGTTGTGAGGTAGTTAAAATGGAAGGTAATAGTTTTAGAATGGAAAATCGGAAAACAATTTTTGACCAACCCAATTAACAGCCTGCCTTTTTCGTTCGCATGCTCACTCAAAAGGCAGGCTGTTAATCAATATATTTTTTGAAGTAAAGTGATGTATTATTATTGCGAAAAACTGATGAATTTAAATTTGCTATTTACAAGATAAAGCCTACATAGATTTTAAGAGATTGTATCATCTTCATCAGCAGCGAGCCTTCTTTGTTACACGGGCAAAAGATAATATGCGATTCAGCCGGATGTATTCCAATTCGGTTAATAAAACAACTGGGGTGAAATATGATCAAATTGGAAAGCTTGAAACCTATTACCCAAGCAGGGATTATCCAGAAAAACTTAGGAGGATTAAGTACTATGATTCTGAAACAAATAAGAAACTAATTTTCCTTACCAACAACATGGAACTTAAACCTACTGATATAGCTTATCTGTATAAAAAAAGCTAGGAAGTGGAATTGTTTTTCAAGTGGATGAAGCAGCATCTCTAGATTAAATCCTTTTGGGGAACAAATCTTAACGCTGTTAAAATCCAGATATATTGTGCTATCATTGCTTACTGTCTTGTTGCCATAATTGGTAATAAACTGAAAGTTGACCGCTCAATCTACGAAATTCTACAAATTCTCAGCATATCCCTACTCGATAAAACTCCTGTAAGAGAGGTGCTTACGAAATACGATTACAAAAATCGTCAAAGAACCTATTTTTAAACAATTAACAATCAGCAGGTTTTAAAGGCCCGCTAATGTCATTATTTATAGATTAAATATACAAACTGTTTTTATTCTAATGGTAAATTTGTAACACGTATAGGATAGGAGGGAGAATATCCTAAGTTTATAAACTCGTAAATTCCATTTATAATAAATACTAGAAATTAATATTTACGTATATATCGAATATTATTAATTATGGCACGTTATTTTTTTAATAACAAAGACTGTATCCTATAAAGATAGATAGGTTATAATATTAATTTACAATTAATTAAATAATTGTACTAGTGAATTGAATAAAAATATCAAATATTATAACTTAATGTAAATAGCAAATAATATTAGTATTTAAAGAATGTATAATAAATCGATAAAACGATTATTTAACGTTAGATCTGCATACTAGAGAAATATTACAATAGAGATTTGAGTTCATCGGAATTATTCAATAAATTATTACATACAAAACACCAAAATTAATATTGTCAAGTTTTATAGATTATAGCTAAGTACATGACAAAACTTTATAACATTCATTTAAATCATTGTGGTTAATGGGATTACTTAATGCATGAGCCATTCTGATTAAACCATATTTAAAGAAACTATAAGCCCTTCTACCATGTTTTTTCACCCTGATCGGCTTAATATTCTCATGTTTGTCAATCCCTGCTAAATATGCCCAAACAAAAGCAATTGATACAACAGCCAAAAGTTTAGCAATGCGATCTAAGTCTGTTAAATGGGTATCTTCAAGGTTAAAGCCACTGGATTTCATGGCTCTAAACATGGTTTCGATCTGCCATCGCTCTTTATAATTAATCAAAGCCTGATCATATTGGTTAAACGAAGCAATAATGGTAAATTCCACTTTGCCAGTGATTTTATTAAAGGATTTTGCTCCAGATAAGTATACCAGATTCTTACCTAGATAATAGAGTTTATCACAATGTTTGTAAGACCCAATTTTCATATTATTGAACAGCCAAAAGGCTTTTATAGGAGTTTTACCATGACGATGCACCATCATATTGTTCCGGATGCGAATGTAAAATGGAATATTTTGACGAATAAGATTTTCAAACCATTCTTCGCCTATAAATTCCCTATCCGCCATAAAAGCTTTAATGTTTTGGGTACCAAAGAACTGAACGTATGTGTCCAATACCTCTTTTCGCTCCAAGGCATTGGAATTCCCTCTTTTGGGAAGGAGTTTCCATATCAATGGAATAGAAACTCCTTTGTAACAAACGCTCAGCATCAGTATGTTGATATCGGTTTTGCCAAACTTCCAATTGGTTCTGTCCATGCTAAGCATATAAGGAGGCTCATCTGGCAATAAACTATAAATTAAACGTGTAAATATCAGTGGATCAAAGGAAAATTCAGCAAAAAACCGTTGCACTCGTCGTAGGCTTGATTCATGCTCTACACAAGAACTAAAACCTTGAGCAAGTTTTACATATGAAACGGTTTGGAATTTTATCATACTATTGATAATAATGAGCAAGCATTTAATCCTTGCCTTGTGCCAATTGGTTGTTGCCTTGAACAACTCAAATAATTGAGTATTTTTACTGTCTACCTTGGTATTCGTATGCATTACAAAATGATGTAGGAATCTTTTGTAAGATACTGAATATCAAGGTTTTAAACAAAACAAATCACATGCTTAGTTTACTGATTTTCAATTATTTATAGTTTTGTCATGTACTAAAAGATTATAGTTTAAATTTATCTAATTGTAAAATAGTAATTAAAAATATTTAAGATTAACTGAGAACATTAATTTGTAAGTGAATCTGTTGGTAATAATAAAATAAATTCTAGAAGAGACTGTAGAAGGGTAGGGGATGATGTTGATAAACTATAATATACGGACTAAATCACCAATTACACAAAATATATCACGAGATCTATATAAGTAATACAACTGTAGACGAATCTGTTATTATTTTTTTGTTTTTTGAACATAGCATTTCTACTAATATCACTAAAAGGAATTTTAATTATCAAATTTAGTAAAGTATCTTTAATACAATCCAATTTGATTTATTGAAGACGTATTTCCATATTAAGAATAGAAGTGAGGTTCTTAGAGAAAAAATATCAAAATGATGTCACATCGGGTGGCCTATTTAACTACCAGAAATTAACTCCACTAGATTGTATGATCTTTAGTCTAGATCGTTTTTATTTCTTAATTTAATCCACTTCTAAAACATACAGTAATCTTACAAAAAAGATTGATATTTTAATATTTTAAAAGAGCACTTTACGTGAGTCAATAAAAAAAACTATTTAATATCCTAAAGTTTAACGTGCAAAGACATTACAAAACCATTTTCCAATGAGAATTTGTAATGTTTATTATTAGCTATCCAACCTTTAATAGAACCATATTTACTTAAATACAATTACTGCTGATGCGATAAAAATTATCACTAAGCAAATTTAATTGTTCTTTGACATCTTGATTGATTTGATATTCTGTAAGCAGTTCTTTTATTGGATCTTTATCAAACACAGAAATGCATAAAATTTGTATAGTCTCATAATTTGAGAGGTCACTTTTTAAAGAATGCTATATTGTATTGAAATATAATTGTTTGCAAAATATTTTTAAAAGTTAACGCATCACTAGTAAAATACAATACATAATTATATTGGACTAATGCATATGAAGATATGAAAAAAATATCCTAATTTCAACTTTGATTTCTTTTCTACCAAATCCAGAAATGGATATTATCCTAGTTTAGATTAATAACTCTTTTAGATTTATTTAGGAAAGGGTAACCAATTGGTAACATAATAGTTAATCCTTAAAAACTGAATTTAACTTGAAATATTGGTTTGGAATAAAAATTGTTTTCTGTAAGATTTTAGGCTAAAGAATTACTTCTTTGATTTTTCGAAGTAATCATGTGAAGTTAAAACCTGCTGCATCTAGGTTTGTATAAATCAAGTTGTCTGCAATCCATTGAAAGTATTTCTCATCATTCATCTTTTATGTTTTATATGTTCAATAACAGGCGCAACGCAACTGTGGCTCTTAATTTACACATGTTCTGAATTGTATTTAAAAGGAAGGCTTTTTAGACGAGATGGTCAAAGAATAACAATAAGATTATCACTAATTAGTTTTTCACTTTATAACCTGGATCCAAAATAGTATTCTTAAATTATATTTTGCACACTTTTTAAATATTTTCTAAAGTTACTTCAGGTAAAAAGATATAAATAGGGCTTAAATTAAAATTTCAGGCCCAATCTAAAATATTATACTTTGCTAAAAAGCAAAGGAAACCTTTTAGCCAAATTCAAACTTCTTATAGGTTTTCAATTGAAAACACGCTGTTTCCGTTTCATGTAAATTATAGGCTTTGGTTGTATGGTTGTCACTTTTTTTCTGAATGATTATCTTGTTTGAGTCATGAATAATCCCTCGAAATTGAACTAATGAGTTTTCGACTAATTTTCGGTTGATATGATGAATAAAATGCTGTTTTGGAAAGAATTTGTTCACGGCACTCAAGTAGCTCTGAGGTTGGATAATTCATTCACTTGTCACAATATCATATTTCAAAGCTTAATCACTTTTACAAGTAGTTTAGTATCTGTTGGCTAGGTTATTTTGTTCTCTAGGGCGATGGTATTAATCCAAACATAATTGATGCTTTTAATTTTATCCTCCTGGTGAGAACAAAAATTTTATAAATTTTCTTAGCTCCTTCTTCTTCAATGCATTTTCGAGAGTAAACCTTCTTTGATGGACCACAAGAAGATTCCAAATGAAACTCTGTTGCTTCAAAAAAATATTGGAAATATAGATTCAGAACTCATTATTAATAATAGGTTTAAGCATAAACGTATAAATAAGTATTAAAATTAATTATCCAACCTTTGTTCATATAGGTATTCATGGATAAACGGTAGGTATGTTAATATTATTAGTTCTTTATTAGGATTTATAATGTCTTTAAGAATTGGTCGAAATAAATTTAGTTAATTTTGTTTAGACAATTTTCCATTCATAAATTTAGTAGCATATTTATCTAATTTAATAATACCCTGAGACATATGTAGTTTTTAATAATTTACTTAATAAGCTAAAAATGCCTAGGGGGATTGGAAAAATAATCTTCAAAAATCATTTTAGTAACTACTCTTTATCTAATAAGTACTCAATATCAAATTAGTATCATTACAATTATATGGTATTAAATATATATTATGTTAATCCCTTTCTCCCCTTAATAATTTCTTGCTTTAGCAAGTTAATTTTATGTAATTTGCCGTATTGTTTTTTCTTACAGATTATTTATACCATCTTTATGTGATAGATGGAAGTGTTGTACCAGTTCAAATTACACCTTATAAATTTTATATCTATATAGTATATAGATTCTTTTTATCTTTTTAGATAGATAATAGCTGTTTTTGTATCTTTCATTATATCAGTGAATTAGAAATTGTTAAATGACGAAAAAGCACTTTAGAATGACAATAATGCAGTTTACAATGACGGATATACAGAAATTTAAATGACGTATATACAGTTTAGAATGACAGATATACAGTTAGAAGTATAAATTTATTGAATTAGCCCTTAAATAAATGACATTATTATTTGACACTGTCATTTATTTAAGTACTTTTGATAAAAATATTCTAAGATTAAATATTACGTTTCTATGAATGCAAATTCTTTCCAATTTCCTAACGTACTTAATAGAGCAGTACATAACTTTGAATCTGCTTTATCAAAAAGAATGTTTTATGTATTGATGACAAGACTTAAGAAAGGTCATGATTTACAAATTGATATACATAAGAATCTTTGGATAGAAGTGCCTACTGCTTTATTAAGGCAGCAACATCATGAGATATTAGCTAAAGCTTCAGATGAACTGCAATCTGCTAAATTTTCATTTATTGATGAAAAAAATGAACGTTTTAACAAAATAATACCATTTCCTGTTGTGCAATATCAAAAAAGATGGGGACATGTAAAAATTAAAGTTGAACCGGAGGCTTTACAATATCTTGCACAATTAACATCTGGTTATATATGGATTCGATTAAAATCCATTCTATCTTTAAATAGTAAATATTCACAGAGATGGTTTGAATTATTTATGTCAAAAAAAGACTTTGGAGAATGGAAAAATGTTGAAATCGAATATATTAAAAAAATAATGCAGATTAAAGAGGGGTATAAGGATAAAGCTGGATTTCTTAGAAGAGTAGTTTATGAACCAATTAATGAAATTAATGAAAAAACTCCCCTATTTATAGAATATACCCCTATAAATAATCAGAAAAGACCTATACTAGGATTTGATTTTACAATAAAGAATCAAGAAGCAAAAGGTGAAGCAGAGGTTTATGAAAAGATAGAAAGATATTATGATGAACTTCATCAATTAAAACCACATGAGATTGCACAAAAAATGCAAAATCTGATTAGAGAATATGAATTACCTCCTAGAATTTATGAAGAAATGGTTACAAACAAAACTTTACTAAATGCAGTGCTAGAAGCAGATGCAAAAATAAAAGCGGGATCAGTAACTATAGAAACGACAAAGAATAGATATATGGGCGGAGTAATAAAAAGAGCTAAAAAAGAAAATTCAACTACAAACTAACAACCAAAGTAATTCCTTTATTTAATTCTTTATCATAGATAAAAAAATGGATCTGATATATAAACACAAATTGATACGATTCATGCAATACTATCAATCCCATTTTTTAGGATTAAATGGCGATGAATTAAAATGACACTTCTACAGAATTGATTTTTTGTACATATCGTAGAGAGGTAGGGGAGTTTAAACTGTTTTCATGTCATTTTAATAAATCACGACATAAGATCTAGAATGACGTATTTACAGTTTATATTGGAAATTCTCTAATATATTCTTTTACTTGAAATTATATCAATCGAGTATTGTATGTATTATTAGAAGCCAATTAAAATGACACTTCTACAGAAATGATTTTCTGTACATATCGTAGAGGGGTAGGGGGGGTTAAACTGTTTTCATGTCATTTTAATAAATCTTGACGTAAGATCTAAAATGACGTATTTACAGTTTATATAGGAAATTCTCTAATATATTCTTTTACTTGAAATTATATCAATCGAGTATTGTATGTATTATTAGAAGCCAATTAAAATGACACTTCTACAGAAATGATTTTCTGTACATATCGTAGAGGGGTAGGGAGGGTTAAACTGTTTTCATGTCATTTTAATAAATCATGGCGTAAGATCTAAAATGACGTATTTACAGTTTATATAGGAGATTCCTTAATATATTTATTTACCGATAACTAAATCAATTACTTTCTGGAGATTTAATTAAAAGCCAATTAAAATGACACTTCTACAGAATTGAATTTTTGTACATATCGTAGAGGGGTAGGGGGGTTAAACTGTTTTCATGTCATTTTAATAAATCATGGCGTAAGATCTAAAATGACGTATTTACAGTTTATATAGGAGATTCCTTAATATATTTATTTACCGATAACTAAATCAATTACTTTCTGGAGATTTAATTAAAAGCCAATTAAAATGACACTTCTACAGAATTGAATTTTTGTACATATCGTAGAGGGGTAGGGGGGTTAAACTGTTTTCATGTCATTTTAATAAACAACAATCAAATCTCTTAAATGACGTATTTACAATTAACTTGGGGGATTCTTAATATACTCATTTACTTGTAATTATATCAATCGAATATAGCATGTATTATTAGAAGCTAATTAAAAAGATACTTTTACAGATGTGATTTTTTGTACATATCGTAAAGGGGTAGGGAGTTTCAACTGTTTTCATGTCATTTTAATAAATCACGATGTAATATCTAAAATGACGTATTTACAGTTAACTTGAAGGATTCTCTAATATATTCATTTACTTGAAATTATATCAATCGAATATTGTATGTATTATTAGAATCTAATTAAAATGACACTTTTACAGATATGATTTTCTGCACATATCGTAGAGGGGTAGGGGAGTTTAAACTGTTTTCATGTCATTTTAGTAAATCACGATGTAATATCTAAAATGACGTATTTACAGTTAACTTGAAGGATTCTCTAATATATTCATTTACTTGAAATTATATCAATCGAATATTGTATGTATTATTAGAATCTAATTAAAATGACACTTTTACAGATATGTTTTTTCCACATATCGTAGAGGGGTAGGGGAGTTTAAACTGTTTTCATGTCATTTTAATAAATCATGACGTAAGATCTAAAATGACGTATTTACAGTTAACTTGGAGGATTCTCTAATATATTTATTTACCAATAATTATATCAAGTACTTTCTGGTGATTTAATTACAAGCTAATTAAAAAGATACTTTTACAGTTGTGATTTTCTGTACATGTCGTAGACGAGTAGGGGAGTTTAAACTGTTTTCATGTCATTTTAATAAATCATGACGTAAGATCTAAAATGACGTATTTACAGTTAACTTGGAGGATTCTCTAATATATTTATTTACCGATAATTATATCAAGTACTTTTTGGTGATTTAATTACAAGCTAATTAAAAAGATACTTTTACAGTTGTGATTTTCTGTACATGTCGTAGACGAGTAGGGGAGTTTAAACTGTTTTCATGTCATTTTAATAAATCACGATGTAATATCTAAAATGACGTATTTACAGTTTATATTGGAAATTCTCTAATATATTTATTTACCGATAATTATATCAAGTACTTTCTGGTGATTTAATTACAAGCTAATTAAAAAGATACTTTTACAGTTGTGATTTTCTGTACATGTCGTAGACGAGTAGGGGAGTTTAAACTGTTTTCATGTCATTTTAATAAATCATGACGTAAGATCTAAAATGACGTATTTACAGTTAACTTGGGGGATTCTCTAATATATTTATTTATCGATAATTATATCAAGTACTTTTTGGTGATTTAATTACAAGCTAATTAAAAAGATACTTTTACAGTTGTGATTTTCTGTACATGTCGTAGACGAGTAGGGGAGTTTAAACTGTTTTCATGTCATTTTAATAAATCACGACGTAATATCTAAAATGACGTATTTACAGTTTATATTGGAAATTCTCTAATATATTTATTTACCGATAATTATATCAAGTACTTTTTGGTGATTTAATTACAAGCTAATTAAAAAGATTCTTTTACAGTTGTGATTTTCTGTACATGTCGTAGAGGGGTAGGGGAGTTTAAACTGTTTTCATGTCATTTTAATAAATCACGACATAAGATCTAAAATGACGTATTTACAGTTTATATTGGAAATTCTCTAATATATTTATTTACCGATAATTATATCAAGTACTTTCTGGTGATTTAATTACAAGCTAATTAAAAAGATACTTTTACAGATTTGATTTTCTGTACATATCGTAGAGGGGTAGGGGAGTTTAAACTGTTTTCATGTCATTTTAATAAATCACGACATAAGATCTAAAATGACGTATTTACAGTTTATATTGGAAATTCTCTAATATATTCTTTTACTTGAAATTATATCAATCGAGTATTGTATGTATTATTAGAAGCCAATTAAAATGACACTTTTACAGATATGATTTTCTGTACATATCGTAGAGGGGTAGGGGGGTTTAAACTGTTTTCATGTCATTTTAATAAATCATGACGTAAGATCTAAAATGACGTATTTACAGTTTATATTGGAAATTCTCTAATGTATTCTTTTACTTGAAATTATATCAATCGAGTATTGTATGTATTATTAGAAGCCAATTAAAATGACACTTCTACAGAAATGATTTTCTGTACATGTCGTAGAGGGGTAGGGGAGTTTAAACTGTTTTCATGTCATTTTAATAAATCACGACGTAAGATCTAAAATGACGTATTTACAGTTAACTTGGGAAATTCTCTAATATATTTATTTACCGATAACTAAATCAATTACTTTCTGGAGATTTAATTAAAAGCCAATTAAATTAACACATTTACAGAAGTGATATTGCATTTATATCGTAGACAGGTAGGAAAGTTTCAACGGTTTTCATGTCATTTAAATAAACAACAATTGAAAATATTAATAGACGGTTGCATAACTACTATTGCTATAATTTAAATAAAAATTCTCTAAATAATAAAACTTAATGACGATATACCTTAAATATATACTCAAAAAAATACAGTTCAATATTATTGAAGATTCGGAAAGTCAAATTGATAGAATTCAATCAAATAATGTAAACATAGAAATATTATTACTACAAGGATTCAATCATCCTTTGTATTAATTTATATATTTTCCAAGTTGACAATTCCAATCCTTAAATTTACTTTTTTTAATTATTAGTATATTTTCCAAATTTTCACTAATTAACAATTTATTGATTATCCAAATAAAACTATATAGACTCTGAATATCAAAGGTCTCATTTCTATATACAATTCTTAATTGTTTATCATTATGAAATTTAATACTCAGATTTTCTTTACTAATAAAGCATGAGATAATTTTCAAATCATTTTTTAATCCCCCAAAATCATTATCATTAATTAAAATGATACTCTTATATATTCCTTGATCAACTAGATTAAAGAGTTTTTGACACTGTTTATCACTAATAGTCCCAAAAGAGGCAACATGTGTACTAGTAAAATCTCTATTAATTTGACAATAAGAAAGATTATCAATAGGATTTTCAGAAATAACCAAAGTCTTGTGTGTTTTGGAATAATTTGAAACCCAAAAAGAATCAACTACTTCACTGCCCAAAGCCATTTTCTTTTCGTTTGAATCTCGTATTTCTAAGCCTACGACTGTTTTATCCTTAATTGAGGGGAATCCAGTCATAACGGGTCCATAATTACTTTTGGTCTTAAAACCATATTTGTAACAGTTTACTATAGTCCCTTTAAATAATGGATGATTAATTGTTTCCTTAGTCAAACCCCGACTCAATAAAAAATCATAATTGATTAATTCATGTGGAGCATAGAGTTCATATTCAAATTTTACTTTCTCCTGAAAAGTTTTAATTTCCCGGGTAAGTTCTTTTCCTCCGGAATCTTCATCCAACTGGGCAAAGGCTTTAGCATAATCTTGTTTGGACTTACTATCTGTACTCAGATAACCATTGATCCTATTGACTACAAAATTGATAATATTACCTTTATCCCTGGTATCGTTAAGATTCTGATAAATATACTTTCCTGTTTTTTGATGCCTCAGTACTAAAAGCTTCTCCCCATCTTTCTCAAATACCTTTTGCCTGGCAGTAGATTTATGTATATCTATCACATATCCTGAACTTAAAAGATACTTTGTCAGATCAATTTTTTCTATGTAATGAAAAGCATCCATAGGATAATTAATTCATATTCCAAATTTGAATAACAATAATCAAAAATTATATAACCTGAAAATTACTATTATTCTATCAGTTTCAATAAAAGATTTTTAATTTCTTCAGTTTTATCTTTTTTAACGACAGGTTGTACATGAAGACAAAGTGATTCAATAGCTATTTTTTTATGACTTAAAACCAGGTCTTTGGTATAACCGCAGTATAAATCCAGGTAGTCTTTGATAACTACTTTAGGAAAGTAACTATCCTCTTCCAAGGCATACTCAATCAGGTGTTTCACTGCTATTTGTTCACTCTTAGATAACTCGCTCATTCAAAAATTCATAAATAATTCCGGGGGCAAAAATAGTAAATTTTGCGAGTAATTCTTTTAAGGGGGAGGAGATTAAGAAGAGAGAGGCTATTAAACATATATATAGCTATAGGACATTTATTTTAATTTATCGTCATAAATTAAAATTGTATTAAAATGTAGGCTAGGACTGCCGAAGGTATTCTGTTTACACCGTTGAAGATAGGCAAGTTATATAGCGAGGCATTAGGTTACTATTAGCTTTGGGGTGCTGTTTTTGGCGTTGCTTTTGCCGGAGTCAGCTTTTATGGCTTTGGAGTAAATATGTTGAAGAGAGGTACGAGCGGAAACTATTTGCGAGAAAGTTATAAAGGCTATGAGATTGCTCCAGGTTTCCTGGTGCTCGGTTTTTAAGGCATTTTTAGTAGTGAGGTACGAACTGTGAAATGACTTAAATACCGAATGTGGGTTTGGGCAAAAGGTATGACAAAAACAGCACCAGAAGTGATGGGAAGTGGCAAACATGGATTGCATGAATATTTTGAATGAGAAATAAAGTGTGGGTAGAAACAGCTTTTGCCATTGATTAAGCGTGCTGTAAATATGAAATGGCAAATGCTGTTGGGTAAAAGGAGGTTTTTGAACGGAGCGAAGAGGAGTGAAAATACCGGGATGTGTGAAGGCTGATTTCAAATCAAGCGCCAACTGAAGAAGACTTGTTTGCAACTTTTGAGGTGTTGGGAGTGAATGGCCATCTCCTGAACGAATACACCCTATATACAGAAGCGTGGGAAAAGGAGTATTTAGGGTGAATGAGTGATGGTGTTATTTGATAGTTTTTAGAATTAGTATTATATTCGTATATAACTCATAGTTTAGGGTTAGGTTTGGTTAAAGATTAAAAGCCACTATCAGAACGTTTGATAGTGGCTTTTTTATAGTGTATTGAAGATTATTCTTTAAAGTCAATTTTACTGTGAGAACTTATTGCCCATTTTTGTTGGATTCTTTTTATAATATAGAAAACGATTGGTACAATAATCATTGATAAAAACATTGAAACAGTTAATCCTCCAATTAGAGTCCAACCAATTCCATTTTTCCATTCTGCACCTTCACTTTGAGAAAATGCTAAGGGAAATAGTCCGATGATCATGGAAATATTAGTCATTAAAATCGGTCGAAAACGGAGTTCTACCGAGGTTTCAATAGCTTGTAATAGAGTTTTCCCTTCATTCAAGAGTTCGTTGGCAAAATCCACAATAAGAATGGCATTTTTTGCAACCAAACCTACCAACATAACAATTCCTAGAATAGAAAAAATATTCAAATTTTGATTTGCTAAAGCTAAAGCCCATATCGCACCAATTATTGATAATGGAATAGAGAACATAACAACAAAAGGATCCGCCCAGCTGTCGTATAAGACAACCATTATCAGATAAACGGAAATGATTGCAGCAAGAAGTGCTAATCCTAAAGAAATGAAAGACTCTGCCATCATTTTTGTTTGTTTAGAAGTGGTAACTTTTGTTCCTGCAGGTGCTTTTATTTCTTTTAATTTCTCTTCAAAAGCAGTTTGAACCGAAGCCTGTGATGCACCAATAATCTGACTTGTCAATTTGGTAGATGGGCTCCTGTTATATCTTTCTAGGTTGGAAGGTCCGATACCTTCTTTTATTTGGGCAAACTGAGATAGCTTTATCAATTCGTTGGTAGCCATTGAAGGGAATGTAATATCTTCCAGGTCGTTTTTGTTTCTTCTGTCGGCCTCGTTTAATTGAATATTAATATCGTACTCTTTTGTTTCATCTCTAAATTTATTGTCTGTATTTCCGGCAAATGAAGTTCTCAGGATTCCGGCAACTGAAGCCAGATCAAGTCCTAACTTTGTCATTTTATCCCTATCAACATCTATTACGTATTCCGGGTTGTTTTTGTCAACGCTTAATTCTGTTTCTAGGGTTCCTTCTATTGACGATAAACAATCTTTTACCTGGTATGCGTAATGCATTACACTATCCATATTATAGCCAACAATAAAATAACTTAAAGGTACATCTTCACTTCCCATAATGTTTACAGAAACAGCTTTTATCTTCGCCCCTAGTGTGGTTTCTTCAAGATGAGCCTTTGTTTTTCTGGCATAAACATTAGTCGATTCGTCACGTTTATCCTTTGGAACAAGATAAACATTGATATCGCTATAGTAAGGAGTAGAAGTGGTACTAATCATACCTGATCTTTTTCCAATAGTAGCATAAACCATATCAATTTCTGGTTGATTGAGTAAGTATTGTTCAATCTCCCTTGTTTTATTATTGTTTTCTTCCAGACTTACATCATGGGCATATTCAAGGCGCAGCATAAATACACCACGATCACCGGAAGAGGCAAATTCACCCCCGATAAAACCTGCCGGAAATAACATAAAGGTGCCAAAAAACAATATTCCAGTAGCTAGTAATGTAACAGTTTTATGCTTTAACGACCAATGCATTGCGCTTACGATTCTTTTGTTAATGGCATTGATTGATTTTTCAAAACCATTTAAGAAACTACTTATCATTTTGTTCTTTGGAACAGATAGTTTAGCCCATTTTGAAGTCATCCATGGCACTAGAGTGAATGAAACCAATAAACTAAACAACATTGATATTACGATAGTTACAGCATATTCTCTTAATATATCTCCAACAACTCCCGTTACAAATGCAATGGGCAAGAATACTGCTACCAGTACCAGCGTAATAGCTGTTACAGTCATTCCTAATTCCTTAAGACCGTCATATGAGGCCTGGACTTTATTTTTGCCCATTTCCATATGCCTGTAAATATTCTCAATTACAACAATGGCATCATCAACCAACGAACCCACAACCAGTGACAATGAAGTTAAACTGATGAGGTCGAAAGAAAAATCAAGCAAATACATGGCAGTAAATGTTGAGATTAGCGATGTTGGTATGGCAACAAGAACAAAGATTGAGTTCCTTAAACTATGTAAAAACAACACCATGATTACAGAAACCAGGATTATTGCCATGATTAAATCATGTTCTACAGCTGTTGCTGCCTGGATGGTAAACTGAGATTGGTCCTCTGCAATTCTAAATTTTATATTTTCTTTTGTGTACTGTTCCTCCAATTCAGTAAACTTCTGGCGAACCAGTCGGATTACTTCTACCGAATTGGCATCTTTTTGCTTACTGATTTCTATACCAATAGTTTCGAGGCCATTTAAACGTGTAATTTTTTCCTGATCGGCAATGCCATCATAAATATCTGCAATCTCGCCTAATCGAAGTATCGATCCGGTTTTGTTTGCTCCAATGATAATATTCTTTAGTTGATCAATAGTTCTTATTTTACCGGAAAGACGTACTGTCATTTCATTAGTTGGCGTTTGTAACTTTCCTGTAGGTAACTCAAGGTTTGCATATTGTATCATTTGAGTTACATTGAGTAAATTGAGTTTATTTGCTTTAAGTTTTAAAGGATCAATCATAATTTTAATTTCCCTTTCAACGCCACCCACCAGGTTAACCGTTGCCACCCCTTGTATACTTGCCAAATCTGGCTTAATTCTGTCGTCTACAAATTGAAAAAACTTGCTATCAGATAGGGATGAGTTTACTCCGGCAATAAAAATAGGTAAAGAACTTAAATCAAATTTTTCAATAGAAGGAGCCTTTATTTCTTTAGGAAGAGTACTAACAATGCTATTTACTTTTTGGGTTAATTCCTGCACGGCTATATTTACGTCTGCATCAAAATTTAAAGACAATGTAACAACAGACAGGTTTTCGATGGAAGAAGATGTCATTTCTTCAATTCCTTCGAGTGAGGATACTGCATCCTCAATAGGAACAGTTACTGATTGCTCTACTTCTTTAGGACTTGCTCCAGGATAAATGGTTGTGACCACTACCGTTGGAGAAGATATTTCAGGTATAAGAGCATATTTTATTTTTGAGGCTGAGAACAATCCCAGTAAGATAAGAATGGTAAACAGTACAATGGGTACTGTGCCTCGTTTTATGGATGTGCTTACAATTTTCATAAACTCTAAAATTTTCACACAAAGCCGCTAAGCCACAAGGAATTTTAAATTACCAAATTAAGTCGTAATAAGCTATTTCCTTGTGTGTTATGAGCTTTAGTGTGTTTTTTATCTCATTATAATTTACATTTTCCTTTATCCTCCCGATAATGATTGGGACTGACATTTTGTTTTTTATGAATTAATAGTCAGGGTGGAATTAATTTAGTATTTTAACATTAGCCTGGTCATATATACTATAATTACCTTCAATTACGACTTTGTCTTCAGATTTCAGGCCATTGATAATTTGAACCTGATCGTTAATTACTTTACCGCATGTAACATTTGATAAAACAGCCTTATTATCAACAACTAAAAAAACCGAAGCTTCTTTTAAAGAGCCGGAAATTGCTTTTCTTGGGATGTAATACTCATTGGAATTTCCTGTAATGTCAATTTTAGCAGTTACGTACATACCTGCTTTTAGAAGTCCCTCGTTGTTGTTATTAATTTTAACTTCTGCACTAAAGCTATTACCATAGCCTGCTTTTTTTCCTAAATAAGAAATTGTTCCACAAAAATTTTTGTCTGGAAATGTAGATGTATTAATTTCCACTTCCATGCTTTTTTTAATGTTCAGATAATTCTCTTCTGAAACTTCAATCTGCAGTTTTAAATTTTTTGAATCTATAATGTTACATACAACACTCCCATTGCCAATAAACTGTCCAATTTCAATAAAGTCCTGCTCAATATATCCATCAACAGGAGATGTAATGCAAGTGTTTTTTAACTGTTTTTTTGCTGAAACATATTGCGCTTTTGTTGTTTCGTAATTGAGTTGAATTTCTTCTAACTGTTGACTAGTAACTGCATTTTGATTTGCCAGTTTTGTAAAACGATCAACCTCTTTTTGTAATTGGTCGAAGCTTGCTTTTGTTGCATTCAGTTGTGCTCTTAACATTTCGTCGTCTACTTTTGCTATGGTATCGCCAACCTGAACATATTCTCCTTTTCGTTTAAAAATATTAATTATTCTTCCATTGGTTTCGGCTACCAGATTTAAATCTGTACAGGATTGTAAAAATCCATTTGTATTAATGGAAGAAGTATATGTTGATGATTTCACAGTAAGTACTTTTACAGGATAATATTGCCCTTTGATATTTGCCAATTCGGTTATGGATTGATTATTTTCCTTATTTCCCTTCAGTTGAAAAAAGATAAGCAAGCCTGTTACAATCAGGATTGCAACAGAAGCAGATGTTTTAAATATTTTTTTCATTACTATTACTTTTTAAAATTCATATATAGATGGATTGTATTTCTTTCTAGGTTTCATGTGTTTGAATTTTGCTTTTTATTGTCACATGGAACTCGCCAAATTCAATCATACTCCTGTGTGAGAAGCAATTCTCATGGCTCGTTTCATATTATCTAAAATCGTGAAACTCCAAGGTTCCTTGCGATTTTAGAAGGTCAATTTCAGCCTGGTTCATAGAGATACAGTTTTTAACATAGTTTACTTCAGCATTTCTTAAATCTTGTTCTGCAATTAAAAGGTCGGTCAAAGTTGATAGACCTTGGTTGTATTTAAGTTCCGTTTGTTTTTTTACCTCTTTGGCTAGTTCAATACTTTTTTGTTGTACTTCGCAATTTTTGATGCAAGTATTGCGTTGCATTAATGCGTTTAAGTACTGAATTTTTAATCCGGAATAAGATTGCTCTTTTTGAACCTGAGCGTTTTGTATGTCTAGTTTGGCTGTTTTTATTTTAGCCCGGTTAGATAAACCTGATAGTATTGGAATCGTAGCTTTAAAACCAACAACAGACACTTTAAACCAGTCTTCATGAGAATCTGAAAAGTTAAATTCATCTCTTTGTGCTTGATATGTATGGCTGGCAAAAGCCGCAAGTGTTGGTGTTGTTTGTGATCGTGCTTGTTTTAATTGAAGCTTGTTTAATTCAATGCTTTGATTGATAAGTTTAATTTCAGTTAGGTTTTCAAGATTCACGTCTTCCTTATCGTGTGTAATCATATCTGATAAGGGGTATGTAAATAAATTAGAAATATTGCTTGTATCTACTTCTAATTTTGTTTCTGTATCTAATCCAATTATATATTTTAGATTGTTGGTTTGTAAGTCAATACCTGCTATTATTTGTTCTCTTTGAGATTGGAGGCTGGCATAATTTACCTCAATTCTATCCAAATCAGTAGATAAAGCTAATCCTCCATCAACCAAATATTTAGTTCTCTGTTTTGTTTGTTCCAGAGATTTTAAATTACTATCAATAATTTCAAGGTTTTTATAAATGGCCATTAAATTATAATACTCTGTAACAACTAATTGTATAACCTCAATTTTAACTTTATCTTTTTGAAGGCATTTAATCTCAGTTGCCTTTTGTGCAATTTGTAAGCCTCTGATATAACTTAAAGAAAAAAGCAGTTGTGAGGCTGAAACTCCAGCATCCAGATTGTATTTTTTTCCAAATTGCGCAATAATATCCGGAGCACCTGCAACTCCGGTTAGAGCGCCAGGCAAAATCATAGTTGCTTTTTTTAAATAGTCTTTATATTCTATAGTGGATTCTATTTTTGGTAACCCGTTTCCTCTGACGTCCTTTACAAGTTGCTCACTTTTAAATTTTTCAATTTCGGCGCTTTTTATTTCATAATTGTTTTGTTGGGCAAATTCTAACATTTGCTTTAGATTCATAATATATTTTTCCTGAGCATTCATGGTCAATATATTTAGCATCAAAAGGATCGATATTAAATAAGTGTTTCGCATGGTTATTTTTCTTGTTTTAGTTGATATTTTTATTTGTTAAAATGCCTTATTAAATGATTTTTATTGTTTAAACCTTGTAAAGGTATATATGTGAAATATTAATAGAGTTTATCTGATTGGTTGAAGTTTATAAGGATATCCATTTACTGTGTGAATATAATTCCCGATTATGTAAGGGGTAGGAAATCAGTGTTGTAGGTGCTTGGCTTGTTTTTGTGTAGAATTTTAAGCTATTGTAATAAATCGCTGGTACATCAAAAAAATATATATTTGTTAAAAGAATGGAATGGATAGTTTACATTAAAATGTGTATACAGATGTTAAAATTATCAGTAAGGAATCCATTTGAAATTATTTCTTGCTGTTTTTAAGGAAGCATAAATCAAGAAAGTTAATAAAGAACACAGACTATATTTGGTATGGAACTAGCATTTATACATATTGGGTTAGCACACTCATTATTTGCAGGATTAATTATGTTGTTGAAGAGGCCTTTGGCTATTTCTGATAAATTGTTGAGTTTATGGTTGTTTGTTATGGCATGTATGTTTGCGCTCAATGTATTTAAACAGCATTACTCCATAGAGGTTGATCTTTGGCCTGTTTCTATCATAATATCACTAACTTGGCATCCACTGTTTTATTTATACTCAAAATATGTTATAAAAGAATATGAGCGGTTTAGTAAAACTGACTTATTACTGTTTATCCCAAGCCTAATTGTTTTGCTAATCATTTTATTTCATTTTTATAATAGTGAGCAAAAGGATATAGATTCACTAACAGGTTATTTTTATTCACATCTGCAATTAAGAAAAATAGTAGGCTGGTCTTTTATTGGTAGTTTATGGGTTTATGCTATCCTGACACTACGTAGAATATTTAAGTATCAAAAGCAAATCACCAGTACTTACTCCTATGAATCAGATAAGATTAACCTGACTTGGTTAATAACAGTGATTGTTATTGCCCTTATAATATATAATTTTATCATCTTAATGAGTGCATTCCATACTTCTTATTTTGTTCCACATATAGAAATATTTCGAAGTGGTGCTTTATTGACATTAGTTTATGTTATAAGTGTTTGGGGGTATAGGCAGAATCAGTTAAATGTAGATATTGAACCCATCAGGTTAAATAAATCCGGATTTGCTGATGATAGTGCTTCAGGGAAATATCAAACATCCTCGTTAAAAGAGGATCTGGCTCTGGAATATAAAGATAAGATCATTGACTTTATGAATCATTCGCAGATATGGAAAGATAATGAATTAACGGTATCCAAACTATCTTCTCAAATAGGAATACCAAAACATTATATAACGCAGGTATTAAATGAAAATATCAAAAAGAACTTCTATAATTTTATTAATGAGTATAGGGTTGAATGTGCCAAAAAACTTATTAAATCACCCGAACATAAAGCATGGTCATTTGTAGCCATAGCTTACGAAAGTGGTTTTAATTCTAAATCTGCATTTTATAATTTCTTTAAAAAACATACCGGGATGACCCCCACTGAATATAAAAATACCTGATTTTGAATTCTATATGATGATTATTTTATATCTGTTTTTTTTGTGTTTTTGAATTCTTTTCTATATAAATGGTATGCAACTGCTATGAGAAGGTTGCGCCTCACTTACGGAAAGATTTCACAGTTTTGCGCAGAGGGTACACAGCTATTAAGCAGTTTGGATACTATAGGTTTTTAAAATAAATGCTGCAAAGAGAGTGTGAAAATGGTGAAGCTTGTGGAGTTGTGTCATAGCAGATATGGGATTGTGTAGGAAATAGTTAGGAGTTGTATTTTGTTTCAAGATTTGGCGCAAGTTTGTAATATGAGTCTTTATCACCGGCTATGTCTTATAAGCTAATACTTTATGCTGTTAGTATATGCTGGTATACTTTTCGATTTAAATAAACAATTAATGTAAATGATCTTATCCTGTTTAATGGCTAGAGGCCTTTGTTAAACATCGAAGCGATACGCTTCGATGAGCTGAGGTCCAAGTTGTAAATTTGAACCAGGATTAGTACAAGATTTGGCGCAAGTTTGTAACTTGTGTCTTTATCCTTCGATATAGTTTAGTCTTTAATAGTTAAAAAAATAAAAAACATTAACATTCTATTTTGGCCGTATTTTACATTTATTATATTTTTTTCTTCAGTAGTAAAGTGTGTGTTTAATTTCTTAGTCTTTATTTTTTAATTGTTGTATGTGAATCATTATCTGTACAATAGGAAATCTGGACGATAGTTCGTATATTAAAAGGAAGTCTATCTAATACATAATTAACGAGCAGAAAGCTTTTTAAATTGGGCAAATGTAAGTTTGTGATAATAATTTAAAAAGTGTAAAAGAAACTAAATGAAAACAATTGATTTTTCCACTTTGGAAATTTTGATTTTAAAAGAGTAAGTATGAAAAAAAATCTAATTATTGTATTGGGTATTGTGTTTGCAACACTGGTATCTGTGTCTTCATTCGGTCAGGAGGAGAATGATACCATTAAAGTAAAAAAGCTTTCGTCTAAAGAAGAAAGCAATCGAAATGTTATGTTGAATGCTGAAAGTAATACCGGCCCAAGGGAGGTAAACATCGGACTTCCTTATAGAGGAGATATTGTTATTTTGGAAAATGATGTACCTGTAGTGGCTTATTTTTGGCCTACAATTCCAACCTACGCATGGCGTATGAGCAATAGTTTTGGTGCTATGGGCCTACTTTCCTTCTCTGAGGGTGCACTTACCTGGGGTAAAGTAGGTTTTGCAGTAAAGTCTGAAGATAGGGGCGCCTCACGGAAGTTTCGTGGATATGCTTCAATATTTACTGATAATTTTGGATCATCTAAATTTGATGTGACTTTAACTGGGCCGCTAGGTAAAAAAGGCTGGGGCTATATGTTAAATGCCTATCAGGACAACAACAAAACCAATGGTACTGATTACCAATTTACATCATGGGGATCCAGAACCTCACAGTTAAAAGGATTGATTGAGAAGAAATATGGCAAAGGTTCGGTTCGTTTGATGTATAAAATGGTTGATTCAAAAAGCGTTTTTAATAACAATGCTCCATTGATGTATTTGGGTGATGGAGAAACTGAACCACTTGATAATTTTGATCCAGGAACGGATTCGTATATTGTGGGTAGTGGAATCGTACCTTATACAGATCCACGAACCGGTGAAGTTGGTTATGCTGATTTAGCAAGTGATAAATTCAGAAAATCAGAATCGCACAATGTATATTTATCAGGAGACCATAAATTCAATAATGGAATGAAATTAACATATAGTACGATGTTCCAAAAGATGAATACTCCAATTGGTCTTACTTACCCGATCAGTGCGAATATTTATAATACACAATCTATTTTAGGTCAAACAACCACAGCCTATTATTTAGGTACTGGAAAAGAGTATGAAGGAGAATATGCTCAGTTGGTTTCGAATCAGCTTATTCCTCAGAGTGACATTACAACATGGTTAACAAGGGCCGAGTTAACAAAAGAAATGAACGGTCATGCATTGCGACTTGGTTTTACTAATCAGTATAATAAGAGAAAATATGAGTCATTGGGAGGACTTTATGTTATCTCAGTTGAGCCAAATCCGAGTGTTCTTTATGTTCAAGGAAGTTATTATGGTTATCCTTTCGACCTTACCAGTTCAGAAAACGGTTTGCTTGCTGGAGCAGGTGGTTATGGTGGAATAACTGATGATTCATTCAATAAAACAGCTTTATATATTTCTGACGATTTCAGTCCTGCTAAATGGTTGGATTTAGGATTAGGGGGACGTATCGAAAGATTGAGTAAAAAAGACAGACATTATACTGCAGTCTCAGGAAATGAAGTAGTTACTGCAGGTGGATATGTGGATGGTGAATTGAATGACTGGAACTATGTAGGTCTTGGAAACGCTGTTGTTAAATTGACAAAAAATTTCGGGTTGTTAGGTAGTATTACATATAACTCATGGATGGATACCTATTGGGATTATGCATATAAAGACGAAAACAATGTACCCATTGCAGCACCAGGTGAACCTTATCCCAGAACAACCGAGCCAAAGTCTTACAGACAAGATGTTATATACTATGATGGTGGTATTTTCTTGAATTTGGGCGAAAAGTTGAATATTGTTTCTAAGCTTACACATATCGAAAAAAATGGTATTTACGACTCAGGTTCGCTGATTACATACAAAAAAGATCCAACGCAGAAACAAGATGTGGGACCTTTATTTTATGGTCTGTCTACAACCGGATGGTCAACAGATATTGTTTCCACCCCGTTTAAGAATTTTAATCTACATTTTCTCTTGACGCTTCAAAGCCCAGAATATAAGGATTATGCATTTACAACTCGTTTTACTGATCCTACGTCCGGCGATGAAGATGTGGAAAGCTACGATTACAACGGTAAGATTTATCCCGGATTATCTAAAGTGTTGATGGAAATTGATCCGAGCTATTCTTTTATGAAAAGAAAAATGAGAGCATGGTTTAGCTTACGCTACTTTGGTAAACAGTATGGAAATCGCACTAATGCATTTGAATACAATGGTTGGTGGGAAAACTTTGGAGGATTGGATTATACGATGAGTCGTAATGTGGCGATTAAATTACAGGTCGTGAATTTCTTGAATCAAAGAGGTATAAAAGGAGAAGTTCAGGGTGCAGCACAAACTACCAAGGAAGAAGTTGCACAGAACTATGTTGGACATCCGATTGTGGCAAGTGCTTTGCGTCCAAGAACGTTTGAGTTAACAGTTAATTTTAAGTTTTAGATAATTAATAACTGTACTTGGTTACGTTTTGTATTGTATAAAGAATGAATAGGTTACGGGAATAGATTTTTGATAACAACCTTACAAGTATTAAGTATTTTGTAAATCCGTATTATGTCTATTCTCTAACTATCTATTAAAATAAGAATAACAGATTAAAAATTTTAGGTTATGAAAAGAGTTAGTATTTTATTTACAATTGTTACCATGTTTGTTTTTGTACTTACAGCTCAGGCAGGTGAAAAAGAAGGCGATTATTTTATTGGAAAATGGAAGTTATTAGTGGAAGGTACTCCAAATGGAGATAGTGAAATGCTGGTAACTTTTGAAAGAAATGAAAAGGGCGAAATGATTGGAACCTCCGGTGATGCAGCAGGAGAAACTCCAGCAGTAAAATTTAACCGTGTTGAAGTTACAGATGATTCAGTAACTGCTTATTGGGTAGCTCAGGGTTATGATGTTTATATTTTCCTTGAAAAAATAGACGATAATAGTGTTGAAGGATCATTGATGGACATGTTTGATGCTTCAGGATCAAGGGTTGTTGAAGAATAGTTCTGTACTAAATTTGGTGTCTCAAAGATTAAAATAATAATCAGACATCCTACAAATTGTAGGGGCTTTGGGAATAACTCTTCCCCTTTTGCCTAAGTAAAAGGGGAAGTACCACGCCAAAGGCGTGGGGATGGGGATCAACCTTAGTTATATAACTGATTTGTAAGTCGCTATATTCAGATTTTTTTTTTGAGACAACCCTTTTATCTTCCTTAAAAATCTCTTTGCTATAATCTTGTTATCTTATGAAAATAATTCTACCTGTAATATTGTTTATTGCATTACTTTTAAATGCCTGTAAATTGCCAACAACCCAGAAGCAAACTTTCTGTAATCCGGTTAATTTAAGCTATCGCTTTCAATTGGAAGAACCTTCCAGGCGTGAAGCCGCCGATCCTTCAGTAGTATGTTTTAAAGGAAACTACTTTATGTTTTTATCCAAGTCAGGAGGTTATTATTATTCAAATAATATGATTGACTGGGAATTAATTCAAACAAATGACCTACCTGTTGAAGATTATGCTCCTACAGCTATTAATATAAATGACACAATATATTTTTTGGCATTAAATCAAAAAATATATAGAAGTGCAGATCCCATAAGTGGGAATTGGGATATCGTTAATGATTCGATATATATAAGAACGTTTGATCCAACTATTTTCAGGGATGATGATGGCAGGATTTATTTATATCATGGCTTATCAGCCCGTACACCAATAAAAGGAATAGAACTTGACCCAAATACTTTTCAACCTAAAGGTAAAAACATTGATTTATTAAAATCTAATGACAAAATACATGGATGGGAGCGTCCCGGAGATTATAATTATGGTACCAAAAGAAAAGCATGGGTAGAAGGAGCTTTTGTCACTAAGCATGATAATAAGTACTATTTAAATTATTCAGTACCGGGAACACAGTTTAAAAGTTATGCAGATGGTATGTATGTGAGCGAAAATCCATTAGGGTCATTTAACCTTGCTGAGATCAACCCATTTTCATATAAACCGGAAGGTTTTATTGCAGGTTCAGGACATGGATCTGTATTTAAAGATGAATTTGATAATTACTGGTATGCAGGTACCATGACTGTTGCTGTAAAACACAGGTTAGAGCGAAGAATTGGGATGTTTCCTGCCTTTTTTGATAAAGATGGATGCTTTTATGCTTATACCGGGTTTGGTGATTACCCCCATACTAAACCTCAGGGGAAGATGAGTAGTTATAAAGACTATCTGCCTAAATATATGTTACTTTCCTATAACAAACCTGTAGAAGTATCATCCTCATTAAACGATTATCCAAAAGAAAACTGTGTTGATGAAAATATAAAAAGCTCATGGAGTGCATTATCAGGTAAAAAGGGAGAATGGATGCTTGTAGATCTTGAGGATGTGAAAAATATTCATGCTTTGCAAATAAATTTTGCCGATGCGGAAACAAAAATATTGGGACGTACCGGTGAAATTAGCTATCAATACCTTGTTGAATATTCTAACGATAAAAAGAACTGGGTTAGTTTAATAGATAATACATCAAACAAAAAAGATGCTCCACACGATTATATCGAATTAAATTCTTCTGTTGAAGCAAGATATATACGTATTACGAATCACCATGTTCCCGATGGAAAATTTGCAATTTCAGGATTTAGGATTTTTGGTTTTGGAAATGGAGAGAAACCGGAAAGTGTTGACCGGTTTAAAGTTGTGAGAGATCCGAATGATGGATGTGTGGTGAATTTGAAATGGGAAAATACACCAAATGCGATAGGTTATAATATACGATATGGAACAAGAGCTGATAAGCTTTATCTGAATTATCAGGTTTACAACTGTGATTCCTTATGTATTAGAAGTTTAAATAGTACGCAAGACTACTATTTTACAATTGATGCATTTAATGATAATGGTATAACCATGGGAGGAAAAGTGCTTAACTCAGTAAAGAATTTAGAGTAAACTGGAATAAAATAACTATGTAAGGTAACAATGAATATCAGTTGTAATTTATGAAAAAGAAATATACTATATTATGTGTGTTCATCTTGATTTTTATGGGATTACATTCCCAAGGATTTAAAGATGCTATTCCAAAAGACATTGCTTTAGTGCCAATTCAAAATCAATATAGAAATAGTGTTGATTTGTCGGGAATATGGAAATTTAAAGTAGATTCCTTAAATAAAGGAATTCAGAATGAATGGTTTAATGGTTTACAAGAAGGCCGACAAATTGCTGTACCCGGGAGCTGGAATGAACAATTTACAGATTTAAGGGATTATTTGAACTGGGGGTGGTATGAGAAAGATTTTTTTATCCCCAACTCATGGAAAGGGGATGATATTTATATCAGGGTAAATGACGCAACCTATCTTGCCAAAATATGGATAAATGGTAAAGAGGTGGGACAGCATGAGGGATGTCACGTTCCTTTTGCATTTAAACTGAATGACTATATACACTGGGATAGTGAAAATAAGATTTCCATACAGATTGAAAATATTCAATCACCATCAAGGGTACCTACAGGTGCAGTTGAGGGTAGTTCGTTTGGAAACTATCCTAATGCAAACTACGATTTTTTCCCTTATTCCGGATTGAACAGGAATGTGGTATTGTATAGCCTGCCAGTTAAAGGATATATCAGGGATATTACTGTTCGTCCGGATATACATAATAACACGGGTATAATGAATATTCAGGTAGAGAAAGTGGGGAACGTAAAATCAGGTAAAATAATAGTTAAAGGCTTTGGACAAACTATTACAGATCATATACAATTTAACAAGGATTTTGCAGAAGCAAGAATTGAAATCCCCAATGCCAAATTATGGAGTCCTGAAACGCCTGATTTATATGATGTTGAAGTTGTTTTAGAAGGAGGCGGTAAAAAGATTGATGAATATTCTTTAAAAACAGGGGTTAGGACAGTCTCAGTGGATGAGAATCATGTATACCTCAATGATGAGAAAATATTTCTAAAAGGTTTTGGAAAACATATTGATTTTCCGGTATTAGGGAGGGGAACGGCAGATCCGGTTATGGTTAAGGATTTTGAATTGATGAAATGGACAGGAGCCAACTCATTCAGGACAACCCATTATCCATACGATGAAGCCTTTTATAATTTTGCTGACCAGCAGGGATTTATGATAATTGCAGAAACGCCGAGTGTGGGATTGATTTTAGGAGGCGATTCGTTACAATTTCTTGAAAGGCAAAGGATTTGTAAGCAATATTTGCACGAGGTTATTTACCGTGATAAAAATCATCCATCCGTAATTATGTGGTGTGTGGCCAATGAACCTAATGATAAAGCACAATTAGGAATTGGAGGTCCTACTCCTAAGGCCGTTAAAGAAAAAGCATATACATCATTTAAAGAGCATTTTGATTTAACTAAGTCGTTAGATCCAACACGATTGGTGATTTATGTAGGCCCAATGATGGGACCAAAATATTGGTTTGAATTAACAGATGTTATAGCCATTAACAGATACTGGGGATGGTATACCTCACCCGGAAGTATTGAAAATGGATCCACAGTGTTAAGTAGTGAGCTCGACCGCTTACACCGGAAATTTAAAAAACCTTGTATGGTTACCGAATTTGGATGTGATACCTATGCAGGTATGCATGCAGAAGAACCTGAGATGTTTACGGAAGAGTATCAGGTAGAGTTTGTCAAAGCATATTTAGATGTGGCAGATTCAAAGGATTATGTAGCAGGAATGCACATATGGAACTTTGCTGATTTTAAAACCAGTCAGTCCATTATACGTGTGGGGGGGTATAATTTGAAAGGTGTTTTTACCCGGGAAAGAAAACCTAAAATGGCAGCTCATTATCTAAGATCAAGATGGTACAATAATAAAGAAAACCAAAATAAGACTACGGATGAAAACTAAATATATTATCTTTTCGCTACTCATTTGCTTTGTTATAAACACATATGCTCAGGAGTTTAAATATGCTAATCCAAAGGATATGGCTTTATTTCCGAAAAGGAATGAAACCAGGGACACCAGAAAATTATCTGGTATATGGAAGTTTAAGAAAGACGAAAATAATATTGGGATTTCAGAAAATTGGTTTAACGGGTTGACCGGTTTTAAAAATATTGCAGTACCGGGTAGTTGGAATGATCAGTTTACTGATATGCGCGATTACAGGGATTGGGTGTGGTACGAAACTGAGTATAGTGTGCCTGGATACTGGAAAGGTGAGCGTGTTTATTTACGTATAGGAGAAGCTTCTTATGCTGCAAAAGTTTGGGTAAACGGGCAAGCGGTAGGAATGCATGAAGGAGGTTTCGTTCCTTTTGCTTTTGATGTTACTTCTTTTATCAATTGGAATGGCAGTAACAGGGTTTCAATTCAGGTGGAAAACTCGATTAAACCCAACCGTTTGCCAGGAGATGGGATAAACAATATAGCTGTTAGCGAATATGATATATTTCCTTATGCCGGTTTAAACAGGGATGTTTGGTTATATTCTGTTCCTTCTGAAAATTCGATAAAAGACATTACTGTACGCCCTGAAATAAATAAGGATGGTGGTGTTTTAAATGTTTTGGTTGAGTTGAGTAAGAAGGATGCTATTGACGGTCAGGTTATCATTTCCGGGGATGGAAATCAAATTGCAAAAGAGGTAAAGTTTAATGATGGATTGGCGCAAATTTCTATAAATATTCCCGATGCCAGATTATGGTCTCCTGAGGATCCATTTCTATATGATGTAACGGTTAGTATTGGAGGAAACAAAAAGCCAATTGATGTATATTCCCTGGAAACCGGTATCAGAACAATATCAACAGACAATAAAAATATCCTGCTAAATGGAAAGCCATTAATATTGAGGGGTTTTGGTAAACAACAGGATTTTCCAATATATGGCAGAGGCAGTGTTCAGCCTTCTATGGTTAATGATATTGAACTGTTAAAATGGACGGGAGCAAATACATTTAGAACTTCAGATTACCCGCATGATGAAACGAACTATGCTATTGCGGATAAGGAAGGGATTCTGATAATTGATGAAACTCCTGCAATCGGGTTGTTCAGTTCCATTGATACTATAGCATTAAAGCAGATTGAAAATATTTCGTATCAGTACCTTACTGAAATGATTCTCAGAGATAAAAACCATCCTTCTGTAATTATGTGGAGCTTGGCGAATGGGCCAAAAAATACCATATTAAATAGTGTTGAGGGTGAGGGAAATCGAATTGCATATAACATGTTTGCTAAGTATATTAATAAAGCAAAAGAAATAGATCCTACCCGTTTGGTGATGTTTATGGGGGATGAAGATGGTTTTACAGATTGGTTTGGTTTATCCGATGTTATTTGTATAAACAGATTTCAGGGATGGAGTACAAATAATGGAAGAATAACAGATGGAGTAAAAAACGTTAGTCTTGAGCTTGATAAATTACATAACACTTTTAATAAGCCCTGTTTGTTGACTCAGTTTGGTGCAAGTTCTATTGCTGGGGAACATGCCCTGCAACCAGAGATGTACACTGAAGAATATCAAAACGATCTGATAAATGCATATTTGGATATGGCCAATTCCAAAAACTATATTTCGGGTATGATCATTTCCAATTTTGCCGATTATAAAACACCTCAAAGTATTATACGATTAAGGGGATATAATACAAAAGGCATTTTTACAAGGGATAGAAGACCCAAAGCTGCAGCGCATATGATCAGGGAAAGGTGGAGGAAATCAAAATCAGAGTATTAGCCAGAATTTAAAATTTTATTTCGAACTTAAGGTATTAGACAATTAATTATCAAATAAATGAAACGAGCGATGATCAAAGGTTCTCTCACACAAGAATCGAAGATCGACAAAGTCAATAATTGTTTTTTAGGCGAGTATTATGTGATAATTGAAAAATATAAATACATGAAATACAATATTATGAAAACATTTGCAGTGCTTGTAATAGCTATAGTGATGGCAAGTTGTGTTAAAACCCAGCAGGATGATGTGAAAAAGGATATTTTCATTTCTGATTTGATGCAGAAGATGACTATTGAGGAGAAAATTGCTCAGTTGAACTTAATTACGCCGACTGCAGGTACAGGTCCTTTTAAAACCAAAAGAGCCATTGTGAAATTACAGGAAGGCGAAGCAGGTAATGTATTGTCCTTAAGAGGAAATCCAAAGAGGATCCACGATAAACTGGCTTTTGCTGATAGTACCCGGTTACGCATACCTATATTAAATGCTTTGGATATTATTCACGGCTACAAGACAGTTTTCCCGATTCCTCTGGGTTTATCCTGTTCTTGGGATACGCTACTTATAGAAAAGACAGCAAGAATTGCTGCCATAGAAGCTACTTCAATGGGGTATCACCAAACGTATTCGCCTATGGTTGATATTACCAGAGACCCAAGATGGGGACGCGTTATGGAAGGATCTGGTGAAGATGTTTACCTTGGTAGTTTAATTGCCAGGGCAATGGTTAAAGGATACCAGGGAGATGATTTAAGTGATCCTACTTCATTGATGGCATGTATTAAGCATTTTGCTGCTTATGGAGCCGCTGAGGCCGGAAGGGATTACAATACTACAGATATGAGCAGGCTTACTTTATATCAAAATTATTTACCTCCTTATAAAGCTGCAGTTGAAGCTGGAGCAGGTAGTATTATGACTTCTTTTAATGATATTGAAGGGAAACCTTCTACCGCAAATAAATGGTTGCTTACTGATTTGTTAAGAAACGACTGGGGATTTAAAGGTATTGTTCTTAGTGATTACAATTGTGTTGCTGAATTGATACCCCACGGTGTGGCTGCGGATTATAAAGAAGCTGTATACAAAGCCATTGATGCAGGTTTGGATATGGATATGGCCAGTGAAGGATATGCTACTTTTTTAAAAGAGCTACTTGAAGAGGGTAAAATCAGCATGGAACAAGTGGATAAAGCATGTCGCAGAGTGTTGGAAGGAAAGTATGACTTAGGATTATTTTCAGATCCGTATAGAAATTATGATCCGGAAAGATATAAAAAAGTCATTTTAACAGATGAAAATAAAGAGGTTGCCAAATTAGCCGTATGTAAATCAATTGTTTTATTGAAGAATGAAAACCAGACCCTACCATTAAAAAAAGACAGTAAAATTGCTCTGATTGGGCCATTGGTTCAGGATCAATATGAAATGATGAGTATGTGGTCTCCTGATGGACAAAATGATAGTGTGATCAGTATTCTTGACGGTATAAAAAATGTAAATCCAAATGTTGAATGTAGCATTGGAACACAGATAACAGATGATCCCGGTTATTTAAAAAACTTTGGCAAATTTGATAAAGAAGATCAGAACGACCTGGTGAATGAAGCTGTAAAAATTGCTCAAAAATCAGATGTAATTGTCGCTGTATTGGGAGAATCAAGAAATATTTCAGGAGAGGCCAAATCAATGAGTGATATTTCACTTCCAAACTGTCAGGTGCAATTATTAAAGAAACTTAAAGCTACAGGAAAGCCGGTTGTATTGGTATTATTAAATGGGCGTCCGCTTACATTAGAAGATAATCTTGATTATGCAGATGCTGCCTTGGTAGCATGGCGTCCGGGTACAATGGCAGGAGCCGGTTTAGCTGATGTTTTGTTCGGAAACTATAATCCTTCAGGTAAGCTTACAATGACTTTCCCAAGATCCTTAGGACAAGTTCCAATTTATTATAATCATAAAAATACAGGGCGTCCATTTAAAGATGGACAAAGAGGTGCATTTAAGTCCCGCTATTTAGATGAAACCAATTCTCCTCTTTTCCCATTTGGTTATGGACTAAGTTATACCACATTTAAATATGGAGATATTGATCTAAGCGATACCTTATTGATTGGAGCAAATAATAAATTAAATGTAAGTATTAAAATAACCAATTCGGGAAGTTATGCCGGAGAGGAAACAGTTCAACTGTATGTTAACGATCCGGTTGCATCAATTGCGCGACCTGTAAAAGAATTGAAGAAATTCAGGAAAGTATTTTTAAAACCAGGAGAATCAAAAGAAATTACCTTTTCAATGACCACGGAAGATCTTAAGTTTTTTAATAACGATCTTCTGTGGGATTGGGAATCAGGAAAGTTTAAAGTATATGTGGGAACAAACTCAGAAGATGTAAAAGAATCAGAGTTTGTTTGGAATAAATAAGATAATAGTGTACGGTGGATATTATCACCGTACGCTGTTTTTAAAATAACAAAATTATAAACCATGTTGAATAGAAATAGTAACGTTAGATTATATGTATTGTTTTTGTTTGTTTTAGGTCATGTATTTGCCTTTGCAAATGAAAAACGAAGTACCCCCGTTGGTTTAAAGTGCGAATACATGGTAAACCCAATAAGTATGGGTAAAATGCAGCCACAGTTATCATGGCAGATAAGCACTAAAACAAGTAACTGGTTACAATCTGCATATCAGATTATTGTTGCATCAAGTTCAAATTTATTAAATGAACAAAACTGTGATATTTGGGATAGTAAAAAAGTTGAATCCGGAGAATCAGTTAGTGTACTATATAATGGACCTTCCTTAGAAAGTAGAAAACGTTACTATTGGAAAGTTCGGGTGTGGGATAATGCAGGTATGGTTTCGGAATGGTCAGATGTAGCTTACTGGGAGACTGCTAACTTAAACCAAAATGAATGGACTGCAAAATGGATTTCACCCGTTCATTCTAACCATAAAGATCTGGAACATATTAAATGGGTATGGTTGCCCAACCAGGATGCTAAAAAAGTGTCAAGAAATACGGTAGCTTCTTTCAAATTAAAATTCAATATTAAAGATCTACCCAAGGTCGCTTCAATGCAAACTGTAGCAAGAGGTGATTATGAGTTATTTGTAAATGGTCATTTTGTTGATAGAAAAGAAACTGAATGGCAGTGTTTTGAACGTCAGGATATTATTGGGTATCTGAAGCCGGGAGAGAATGCGGTTGAGGTTGTTGTGGCTGTTCAAAGGACAGCTTCGTTTAAGCAAAGTGATGGAAGGCCTTTATCGGGAAGGTATGGTACTTTTGCCGGATTGTTAACCATAGAAGAGAACGATGGTAAGATGCAGAGATACCCAACTTCTTGTGGCAAATGGTTGTCCAAATCGCAAGATGATAACAATTGGGAACCAGCTAAGATTGTGGGTGAATTAAATGAACCTGACTTTGGCTTAGATCCCGGACCCTTATCAGAGTCTGTTTCTTTGTTCCGTAACCAATTTAAGTTAAAAAAAGGAATTAAATCTGCTCGTTTATACATTACTTCCTTAGGTAGTTATCGTGTTTATTTTAATGGGAACAAGGTTGGTGAAGATGTTTTAACTCCTGAGTTTACAAATTACGATAAACGAATTACATATCAAACCTATGATGTAACCACTCTACTTAAAAAAGGTAAGAATGTGGTTGGTGCTATGCTGGGTGATGGCTGGTACGGAAGTCCGCTTGGATGGAATGGCGAACACGATGTGTTTGGGAACGGTCCAAATCAGTTATTAGCTGAAATATGTATTGAATATAAAGATGGATCTGTTGAAAAAATAGTTACTGATGATAAATGGAAATCCAGTCGCTCTCATATTTTAAAATCTGAAATTTATTCAGGTGAGTTTTACGATGCAAGATTAGAGAAAGAAGGCTGGAATACAGTGAAATATGATGATGCCAATTGGCAAGGTGTTAAACTTAACCAAACAGGATATGATGGCTTATTTCCCCAGGTTACAGAGCCTGTTAAAATAACCCAGCGTGTTAAACCTATGGAAATACGCAAAATAGGTGATCAAAAGTGGCTTATTGATATGGGACAAAACCTTGTGGGATGGCTAAAGGTTAAGGCAAACGGAAAATCAGGGCAGGTATTGAAAATGCGTTATGCCGAGATTTTAAAATCTGCCGACAGTATTTATGTTGATAATTTAAGGGGCGCCACAGCAACTGATGGATATGTTTTAAAGGGTGATGGAGAGGAAGAATATGCTCCGTATTTTACATTTCATGGTTTTCGTTATGTTGAGATTTCCGGATACCCTGGGGATCTGACTCAAAATGATGTTGTTGCAGAAGTGATCAGTTCTGTAGATACACCTACAGGTGTAATTGAAACATCAAGCGACCTCGTTAATAAAATGTACTCACTGGGAATATGGGGACAAAAAAGTAATTTTATAAGTGTTCCAACAGATTGCCCTCAGAGAGATGAGCGTCTTGGTTATACAGGTGATGGACAGGTTTTTTGGCGAACAGGAACTTATAATTTCAATATTGCTGCTTTTACACACAAGTGGTTATACGATATAGTAGACGAACAAACAGAAGAAGGCGGATTCACAAATACGGCTCCGGCTGTACCTAAAAGTAACCGAAAAAGTGGAGCAGCCGGTTGGGAGGATGCCGGAGTTATTGTACCATGGTCATCATGGAAACAATATGGCGATAAAGGCATTATCAGGGAAAACTGGCAAGCCATGGTTCGATATATGAAATATGTGGAGAGCAATAGTAAAGATTATATTCGTCCGGGTAGTTTCTTAGGTGATTGGTTGGCACCGGATATGACTACTCCGAACAATTTGATTAGTACATGTTATTTTGCTATGACGTCTCAAATGATGTCGGAGATGGCCAGTGCTATTGGAAAAGAAGAAGAAGCACAGCAATATGACAGGTTGTACAGCAATATCAGGAAAGCCTTTCAAGAAAAATTTATTACTCAAGAGGGAGTTGTAGGTTCCGGAAGCCAGACTTCTTACGTATTGGCATTAAAGGCTCAAATGATTCCTGATACATTAAAGGAAACAGTGATTAATAACTTAGTAAATGCCATAAAAGAAAGAGATTGGCATGTATCAACAGGTTTTTTAGGAACTCCGTATCTGCTTTTTGTTTTATCAGAGAATGGCAGGTCAGATATTGCGTATAAACTGTTGCTTAACGAAACTTTCCCTTCGTGGGGATATATGATAAAAAATGGAGCCACAACCTGGTGGGAACATTGGGACAGTGATACAGGTGATCCCAAAATGAATTCATTTAACCACTATGCATTTGGGTCGGTTGTAGAATGGATTTATCGCGAAATGTTAGGTATTAATGTGGATACCAATTCATCAGGATTTAAAGAGATTTTTATTTCACCGGAATTTGATTTGTCAGGAAAAATATCTCATGCCAAAGGAAATTATGATTCTGTATATGGAAAGATAGTTTCAGAATGGCAAATGAATGCCGATAAAACAGTAACATTAAAAGTAACTGTCCCAGCAAATACAACAGCCACAATAATAAAGCCTCAGATGGCTAAAAACTTTGTAAAGGATGATAAGGTGGTAGATGCTGAGAAAATTGAAGTGGGTTCGGGTATGCATGAATTTGTTATAAGTCTTTAATATTTATATGATGATAAATAAAATAACCAATAATTTCATCAAGATATTTTTTGTCTTTATACACTTTACATTTTTATGTCAGGTAGCTTATGGAGAATCAAATGATAAACACAGTGGTTCAGATGCAGATATTCATGCTGCCAGGCATGGGGAGCGAACAGTTATTTCCATAAATAATGGCTGGGAATTTAAACTTGATAAAGAGAAATCATTTACAAAAGTCAACTTGCCTCATACCTGGAATGCAGAGGATGCAGTTGATGATAAAAAAAATATATACAGAGGGGAAGGGACATATAAAAAAAATCTGAAATTAAACTTAACCCAAGGGCAGAAGGCATTTTTGTATTTCGAAGGTGCCAACCAGGTTGCCCGTTTATCGGTTAATGGCCAATTTATAGGCGAACATAAAGGAGGCTACACCTCTTTTGCCTTTGATATAAGTAACGCTGTTGGTGCAGGAGATAATCAGATTGAAATAGCAGTCTCAAACCAATACGATGTAAACATCCCTCCGTTATCCATGGATTATATTTTTTATGGGGGTATTTATCGCGATGTATATTTAGTGGTAACCAATCCTGTTCATTTCGATTTGATGAACTTTGGCTCAGAAGGAATATTGATATCAACTCCTATAGTATCAAAGAAAGTGGGAGAAGTTGTTGTTCAAGCCCGTCTGAAAAATGAAATGAACAAAGAGCAAAAAGTCAAGCTAATCCATCGTTTGATTGCTCCCAATGGAAAGGAAATTAAATGTTTGGAGAAAGATGTGGCACTATCGGCTAATACCAGTGTATTTCAGGTTGATATGGGAGCGAAAATTGCTTCTCCTGAACTGTGGTCGCCGGATTCACCCTCACTTTATACTGTTGTTTCAGAATTGATAAATCTAGGAACAGGTGAAGTTGTTGATCAGGTTGTGAATCCTCTTGGGTTTCGATGGTTTAGTATGGATCCAAAGAAAGGCTTCTTTTTAAATGGAGAGCATCTTAAGCTTACAGGCGTTTGCAAACACCAGGATTTTGAAGGTATTGGCAGTGCAGTAAGTAATGATTTGTTTATTCGCGATTTGGAGATGATAAAGGAGATGGGAGCTAACTGCTACCGAAGTTCTCATTATCCACAAGACCCAAGTGTTTTTCATGCTTGTGACCGTTTAGGACTATTGGTTATTGATGAGATACCTTTGGTAAATTCAATTACAGAAAGTAGTGATTTCGCCCATAATAGTAATCAAATGATGACGGAAATGATTATGCGAGACTATAATCATCCATCCATATTTTCATGGGGTTTGAGCAATGAAATAGGAATGACAGGAGGAGGTCCTATTGGTTCTGAAGGTGGGAAGGCCTATGATAAGTTCTTAAATCAGATTATTACATCATTGGATAGTATGTCAAAAGTATTGGATCCTAATCGTTTAACAATGCAATCGGTTCATTACAAAACGGCACGCTATGAATCGTCTGATGTAATAAAAATCGGAGATTTTATTGGTTCTAATTTATATATGGGTTGGTATGTAGGTGAACCAGATTCATTGGTTGAAGTAGCAAAAGGTATCCAAAGCCTTGCTGGCGATAAGCCTATCGTAATTTCAGAATATGGGGCAGGGGCGGATCCTCGCTTAAGAAGCGACAATCCTCGTAGATATGATTTTACCGTCGATTATCAAACCCTGGTTCATAAAAAGTGGTTGAAGAGCTTTTTGAACAATGATTTTGTGTCTGCGTCATTTGTATGGAACTTTGCTGACTTTTGTTCTCCATTTCGTGGAGATGCAATGCCTTTTTATAATAGCAAAGGGCTTGTTGCTGCCGACAGGACGCCTAAAGATGTGTTTTATTTTTATAAAGCAGCGTTGGCTAATAAGCCAACCATAAATATTGGCCTGAAAAGTTGGAAATACCACAGTGGTGTTGAAACTGCACCGGGATTATGCTCTAAAAAAATTGAAGTTTTTGCAAATACACAAATTGCAGAATTATATATAAATGGAAAGTCATTAGGCAAAAAAGCAGTTAACGATTTTAGTGCTGAATGGGAAGTGCCCTTTATAAATGGGCAAAATTTAATCGAAGTTGTAGGCATAGATGAAAGCGTATCCACAGTAAAGGATTATCACGCTTTGGAGTTTAATTTGATACCATCAAACCTAAAGGAAATGAAGCCTGGTGATGTAATCAGGGTAAATGCCGGTAGTTCTGCTTATTTTTTGGATGAAGATGAAAAGTCGGTATGGATACCGGATACAGAGTACTCCAAGGGAGGTTTTGGCTTTGTTGAAGGTATGTTTTTAGTTACAAATAATAACCGGGTTGACTATAGGGAAGGGGTAGATCAGAATATCAATAAATCAGTTAAGGATCCTCTGTTTCAAACGCAGCGAATAGCAACAAGCCATTTTAAAGCCGATGTTCCCGAAGGGAAGTACGAAGTAACTTTTTGTTTGGCTGATTTAGCTGTAAGAGCCGGTAGGTTGGTTTATGAATTAGGTAGTGAAAATGATATTACCCAATCCAATATCTCTGGGAAATATGAATTTGATATCATAATTAATGGTCAAAAAGTGGCTGAAAAATTAAATCCGAGGAAACAGGCAGGTAAACTTACTGCTTATGAGTTTTCTGCCATTGTATATTGTAAAGGTGGATTGAATATTGAGTTTAAATCAAATGAAGAAACTACTTGTGTTAATGCAATAAAATTGCGGAAACTTAAATAAACTTGGGAATATGAAAAAAACTAAGCGATTGAAAATACTAGCTATTCTTTTGGGAGTGCTATTTATACTGGTAGCTGTAGTTTACCAGAATGTGTATGGAGCCCATGGATTTAAGATTACAGATGCAGAGATCGACAGTATCTTAAAATCTTCATCACAGACAACTTCAATAAAAGAAGACAAACCGATACAAGCCATTCAGCAGTTTCAGCTTCGTAAGATTATCCAAACAGAAGAAGATGCCCGATTGGCCTTGAAGCTGGTTAAAGCAGCAGGGTTTGAAGGGATAGAATTAAATGGGTTTATGATAAAGAAAGTACCTTATATTGTTCCCGTAATAACATGGATGGCTGGTATGCCAACAGGGAATAGTGGTAAACTAAACTGGCTCGATTTAATAAAGGAGTCAGACCTTAAGGTAGTGAGTATCCATGAAGATTTGGGTAGCATCCTGAATAAACCGGAAGAAATAATACAAGAAGCCAAAGCTTATGGAACAGAATACATTGTTGTAACAGGGATGTTTCGCTTTGATTATTCGGATAAGCAAGCTGTGTTACAATTGGCAGAAGACTTAAATAAAGCAGGAAGATTGTTGAAAGATGGGGGAATCAGCTTTTTGTATCACAACCATAATTGCGAATTCCGTAGGGTGGAAACAGGAGAAAGAGCTTTTGATTTGCTGTTGGAAAAGACGAATCCGGATTATGTCAATTTTGAGTTTGATTCATTTTGGGCAGCAGAAGCAGGTTGTGATGCAGTAAAATGGATGGAAAAGTTAGGCACACGGATGAAATTGTATCATATCAATGACAGGGGAAATAGAGAAAAAGGAAAAATGGGATCTATCATAGAGTCAGATGGTATGGAGTTAGGAACAGGGAATATGAATCTGGAAGACCTGATAACCACGGCGGAAAAGAACGGCGTAAATGCCATTATTCTTGAAACTCATAAAAATTGGATTGAAGATTCTCCGGTAAAATCGTTCAATATAAGCTCGGAATATTTGAAAAAGCATATGTAGTGTCAGTAAGAAAATTCTTATTTTATGGTGAAACCCCATCGCCCACCTCTCAATCCCCTAAAGGGGAAGTTCTTCGCACTTTGCGGGTTGGCGGTTCTCCCTTTAGTGCCTGTCCCGAAATTTTATTTGGGAGAGTCAGAGGGTTGAGAAAGAAGAAATAGAGATTTCTTGCAGAGTCGGTGTAAGTCAAATAATAAATCAACACAATATTTTTTAAACATGAGAATTTTAAACAAAACAATAATTGTTACAGGAGCAGCAAACGGAATAGGTCGTGAAATCACCTTGCAATTATTAAATAAGGGTGCACATGTAGTAGCATTGGATATAAGCATGAAAGCTCTTGTTGAACTGGTTGATGCTGCGGCAGAGAAAGAAAGTAATTTAACGACCTATGTGGTTGATATTACAGACAGGGAAGCTATCGGGCAAACTCGCAATAAAATAATACAGAAGTTTCAGTCTGTTGATGGAGTAATTAATAATGCCGGAATCATTCAGCCTTTTACCAAGTTAAATGAACTTAGTTATGAGGTGATTAAAAAAGTGATGAATGTTAATTTTTGGGGATGTTTAAATATCACCAAGACATTCCTTCCTGATTTGATAAAGCAAAAAGAAGCTCATTTGGTCAACGTTTCGAGTATGGGAGGATTTTTACCCGTTCCGGGTCAAACCATTTATGGTGCCGCTAAAGCCTCAGTAAAGTTGATGACTGAAGGTTTGGCTCAGGAACTAAAGAATACAGGTGTAAGAGTTTCTGTTGTTTTTCCCGGGGCTGTAGGTACCAACATAATGGAAAATTCGGGCATTGACAATGCTCCTAAAATGGAAACATCAGGAAAAGCTTCAATGGTATTGTCACCAAAGAATGCTGCATCACAAATCATCAAAGGGATTGAAAAAAACAAGACCCGAATTTTTGTGGGTAAGGATTCTAAAGTAATGGACATTATGTACAGAATTAGTTCCGGGTTTGCTTCAAATCTGGTTGGTAAGCAAATGAAGAAGTTGCTGGAATAGGCATTACTTATTGCAGTAGCGTTGTATAAAAATAGAAATAAAATGTTAATCAAGAGTTGAAATAAAGTACGACTCCGTTGGATTCGTACTTTATTTTATTTTGCATATATAATTATAAAAACAAAGGTTATTTGTTTTACAAAGGAATACAATAAATGAGATTAATTCGTGTAAGCATGAAGGATTTGTTAATGTGTGTTTTAGGATTATTTTTCAGTGTGGCTATTATAGCGCAAACTGAACCTAAATTAAATCCTGATAATATAGATGAGGTTGTTTCAGCCATGACTATTGAAGAAAAGGCTGAGATGTGCTGTGGAGTTGGAACATTTTTCAGGGATAACGGAAAGGGGATAACAGGGGCTGCCGGTGGTGTTGCTGGTATGGAACAATTTGGTTTTCTATTGTCTTATATGGCTGATGGTCCTTCAGGATTAAGAATTAAAGAAACACGAATAAACTCGGATCAAACATATCCTATCGTTTCTTTTCCATCTCCAATTTTACTTGCAAGTTCATGGGATAATGAAGTGGCAAAAATGATGGGTGCATGTATAGGGGAGGAATGTAAAGAATATAATATTAGTGCTATACTTGCTCCGGCATTAAACATTCTCAGATTTCCTCTTCTTGGACGAACTGCGGAATACTTTTCAGAAGATCCTTTATTATCAGGAAAATTAGCTTCAGCCTATGTAAAAGGGGTTCAAAGTGTCGGCGTGGGTACGTCAATAAAGCATTTTGTGGCTAATAACCAGGAAACGGCACGAAAAATTAATGATGCACGTATTTCAATGAGAGCCTTGCGTGAAATATACATGAGAGGTTTTGAAATAGCAGTGAAAGAATCTGATCCCTGGACAGTGATGTCTGCTTACAACAAAATCAATGGAGTATATGCATCAGAAAATAAATGGTTGTTGGAAGATGTTTTAAGAGATGAATGGGGGTTTAAAGGTATTGTTGTAAGTGATTGGGATGCTGGTATGGATGGCGCAGCCCAGATTAAAGCAGGTAATGATATTGTGCAGCCGGGCTACGAAGTTCAGTATAATGCAATTATCCAAGCGGTTAAAAAAGGAACTTTGACGGAGGCGGAACTAAATAGAAATGTTAAACGCATATTGCAATATATTGTTAAAACCTCGGCTTACAAGCAATATCAATTTAGTAATAAACCCGATATTACCAAGCATAAAGAAATTGCCCGCAAAATTGCATCCGAGAGTTTGATCTTGTTAAAAAACAATACTGCACTACCATTAAAAAGTAATTCGAAAATTGCTATTTATGGTAATGCTGGTTATAGCAAAGGCAGTAGTGATGTAAGCCTACAAAGGGGGCTTGAATCTCAAAATTTTAATGTAGATAGAAACCTCGAGGTTCTTTATAAGCTACACCTTGGAATTGATACAACTGCACAGGAAGCTCAATTGACTGAAGGAGGTATGATTTATACCATGTTCAGTTCTTCACCTGATGTAGAAGAACCAGAATTTACAGAAGAGCAATTTAAAGTTCAGGCATCAACAAATGATTGTGCTATTATTGTATTAGGACAAGGTGCCGGAGAAAGCAAAGATTGTAACCCTGATGATTTTATCCTGACAGAAAGTGAGATTGATTTAATAGACAAGGTTTCTAATGCATTTCATAAAGTAGGTAAAAAAGTCACTGTAATTTTAGATATCGCTATACCTATTGAAACGGCTTCATGGAAGGAAAAGCCTGATGCCATAATATGTGCTTGGCAAAGTGGTCAGGAAAAAGGTAATGCGCTTGCTGATGTATTGAGTGGGGTCGTTAATCCATCTGGAAAGCTTACCGTTTCATTTCCTATAAATTTAAAGGACTGTCCGGCTTATGATAACTTTCCAATGGATATTAAATACAGGTGGATGTGGGCGCAGCATGGTTTTTTAGGTGATAAGCGATTACCAAAGAATCAGTCTGAAGTAAAAAATGTACATTATACCGAATACAATGAAGGCATCTATGTAGGATACAGGTATTTTGATACAAAAAAGGTTGATGTTTCGTATCCTTTTGGGCATGGGCTTTCTTATACAAACTTTTCATATAATAAATCAAATATAGAGCGAAAAGGAAATGAGTGGGAGGCTTCGGTCACGGTTAAGAATACAGGTGAGTTTTCGGGGCGTGAGGTGGTTCAGCTATATGTTTCGGCACCAGACGGATTTGTTGATAAACCGGAAAAAGAATTGAAAGCATATGTAAAAACTAAACTACTTAAACCGGGTGAAACCGAAACAGTAGTAATGAAGGTCACAGACTACATGCTTAGTTCTTTTGATGAAAAGGAAAATAGATGGGTAGCAACCCAGGGAAAGTATGTGGCCTTGTTTGCTTCATCTAGTAATGATATTCGCGAGTCCCTTAGTTTTAAATTGAAATCCGAAATTAACGAAGGGGTGAAAGCGGATAATTTGAAATTTTAGTCAGTTATTTATTTAAAGGATATTTGTAGGATGATAAAATGGTATTGAATTAAATAATAGGCATATGAAAACTGAAAAACAGAAAATGCTGTCAGGCGAATTATATGATGCTTCAGATTGTGAACTAGCTAAGGAAAGAACAAATGCCAGGTTGCTTCTGAAAGAGTTAAATGATTCCAGAGAGGATGAACCAGAAAACAGACAAAGCATATTAAGGAAATTAATCCCCAATGCAGGTGGAAATTTATCTGTTCAACCACCATTTTATTGCGATTACGGGTCAAATATAAAAACAGGTGAAAATGTATTTTTTAATTTCAATTGTGTAGTGTTGGATGTAATGCCTGTTGAAATTGGCGACAGGACTTTATTTGGGCCTAATGTTCAGATTTATACGGCCACCCATCCTTTACATTATAAAATAAGATCATCCGGTCTGGAATCGGCAAAGCCTATTACAATTGGTGAAGATGTTTGGATCGGGGGAAGTGTGGTTATATGTCCTGGTGTTTCTATTGGCGATAGAACCGTAATAGGAGCAGGAAGTGTTGTTATAAAGGATATACCTTCTGATGTTTTTGCAGGAGGTAATCCTTGCAAGGTAATCAGAGAAATAAATCAAGATTAATAAAAATTAAATTATATTAAAATGAAGAGTTTACTAGTTATATTGTGTTGTATTGTTGCCCTTAATGTTACTGGGCAAAAACAAGTATTACCATATCTTGAAAATGTAAATGGCAAAACAGAATTAATAGTTGATAAAGAGCCTTTCCTGATGTTTTCCGGAGAACTCCATAATTCGAGTGCAGGAAGTGCACATTATATGAGACCTATTTGGAAGAGGATGAAGGAAAATAACTTAAATACAGTTATAGCACCTGTTTCATGGGAATTGATCGAACCCATTGAAGGTAGGTTTGATTTTTCGCTTGTGGATAGTATGATAGTTGGTGCTCGCGAACAGGATTTGAAATTAGTAATCCTGTGGTTTGGCAGTTGGAAAAATGGTAAGTCTACCTATGTGCCTGAATGGGTAAAAAGGAATTCGGATAAATATCCTTTGATGTTTTCCAAAAGCCGAAGGACGCTCAATACCTTAAGCACCTTTGGTGATAATTCATTACAGGCAGATAAAAAGGCATTTGGGAAATTAATGGGTCATATTAAAAAAGTTGACAGTAAAGAACAGACTGTTATTATGGTTCAGGTACAAAATGAGGTTGGAATTTTAGGTTCACCAAGAGATTTTAGCGCACAGGCTACTGAGGCTTTTAATGGACCGGTACCTGCAGAATTAATGACTTATTTGCAAAATAACAAAGAAAGCTTGTATCCTGCTTTATTAAAAGCATGGGAAACCAACGGTTTTAAGACTACCGGTACATGGGAAGAGGTTTTTGGTAAAGGAGAAAAATATCGAGGAGACGAATGGAAAACAAATTTTGGCTATTACACAGAGGAGTTGTTTATGGCCTGGAATCTGGCTAAATATATAAGAGAAGTAACACAAACAGGAAAAAAAGAATATGCATTGCCCATGTTTGCTAACGCCTGGATAAAGCAACCAAGGGCTATCAATCCGGGTAAATATCCATCCGGCGGTCCGTTACCCCACGTTATTGATATATGGAGGGCTGCTGCTCCTGCCATTGATTTTATAGCTTGTGATATATATGCTGTTGAGGAATTTGATTGGGTATGTGAAGAATTTGCAAAATCAAATAATCCTGTTTTTATACCGGAAACAACCCCTACAGTAGGCGGTTCAGCTAGGGCCTTATATGCTTTTGGAAAATATGATGCACTTTGTTATGCCCCATTTGGGATTGATGGATATGGATTATTTAACTCAGCGGATGTTAATGACGAATCATTAAAAAAAGTGTATGGGTGTTTAAATAATATTAAAGAGTATATCAACGATAACAGGAATAGCGATAATATGACTGCCCTTTATATTGGTGAAGGAGATAAGGCTACCGATGTGGATATGGGAGATTATACGGTTTACATGTCAAGGTTTTCATCGGCAGGCTTGTTTAAGCAAACAGGGGGACGCTTTGGTATTGAAGGAGAAGAAGACCGCAGTCCGGCTGGTTTAATTATTATTAAGCTTGGTAACGATGAATTTTTGGTAGCAGGAGGAGTGGGTGGAATCCAGATTTCCATAGGTTTATCCAAATCAAATAAAGCTTTAAATGCAGGCTATGCCTCTATTGATGAGGTAACTTTTGACGATAAAGGTAAAATGAAATTACACCGCCTGAATGGAGATGAAACAGCTTTGGGTGGTGCCATAGTTAAACCTGGAGAAGTGAAAGTATTTAAAATTAAAATGTATACGTATTAATGAAGTATGAAGCTTTAAATATTTAAAGATAATGATCAATTTAAATTTAAAAGATAGGGTTGCAGTTATCACCGGAGGCGGTGGAGTATTATGTTCTACAATTGCAAAAGACATGGCTTCCCATGGAGTGAAAATAGCCATTTTAGACTTAAACCTGGAAGCAGCAGAAAAAATTGCCAACGAAATAAAAGAAACTTACGGTGTTGAGTCTGTTGGTATTTCAGCTAATGTTCTTAGTAAGAAATCATTGGAAGAAGCCTTAAACGTGATTCATGAAAAATTAGGAACAGTTGATTACCTTTTAAACGGAGCAGGTGGTAATGCGGCGTCTGCTACAACGCAAGCAGAATTTTTGACCGAAGAGTATATGGATAATTTGGATGCTACATTCTTTGGTTTGCAGATGGATGGGTTTGACAAGGTGTTTGCATTGAATTTCCAGGGAACTCTATTACCATCAATGGTGTTTGCTAAAGATATGTTGGCAAAAAATAATGGCGCAATTGTCAATGTTTCATCTATGAACTCTTTTACACCATTGACTAAAATTCCTGCATACTCAGCAGCGAAAGCTGCAATCAATAACTTTACACAGTGGTTGGCTGTTCACTTTGCTAAAACAGGGATTCGAGTAAACGCAATAGCTCCGGGATTTTTATTGACAAATCAGAATCGTTTCTTATTGATTGATGAAAAGACAGGTGAAGCTACAGCACGAGGTAATAAGATTATCACAAATACACCAATGGAACGCTATGGAGAGCCGGAAGAATTATCAGGAACAGTTATGTATCTAATGTCTGATTGGGCTAAATTTATTACAGGTGTTGTAATACCGGTTGATGGTGGATTTAGTGCATATTCTGGAGTTTAATAAGAGGCCCCTCTCAATCTCCCCAAATGGGGAGAGGCTGATTTACAGCTTACTTTTGTATAAAGTGAATAATAATTAATAGCTCAAAAATGATTGAACAAACATGGCGTTGGTATGGTCCTAACGATCGTATCACATTAAAAGATATCAGACAAACAGGGGCAACAGGTATTGTTACTGCTTTGCACCATATACCTAACGGTGAAGTTTGGACTGTAGAAGAGATTGAAAAACGTAAAAAGGAAGTGGCTGATGCCGGTTTAATATGGTCTGTAGTTGAGAGTGTACCTGTACATGAAGATATTAAAAAGCAAACAGGCAATTGGGAATTATATATAAAAAACTACCAGGAGTCATTAATAAATCTTGGAGCCTGTGGTATTTATACTGTATGCTATAATTTTATGCCGGTATTGGATTGGTCAAGAACTAACTTAAATAGTGAGTTTGCAGATGGTTCATTGGCTTTAAAGTATGATCAGAAAGTATTTGCTGCCTTTGATATTTATATTTTAAAACGTCCGGGAGCTGAAAAAGACTATAGCGAAAAAATTGTTAAAGAAGCAACAGCGTATTTCAAAAACATGAATGCTGAAGAAATTGAAACATTAACAAATAATGTTATCAAAGGATTACCAGGTGCAGAAGAGAGCTATACTCTTGAGCAATTTCAGGCAGTATTGGATGGATACAAGGATATTGATGATGCTAAATTACGTAAGCATTTACTCGATTTTCTAAGTGCTATCATTCCTGTAGCAGAACAAGCAGGTATTAGAATGGCGATTCACCCTGATGATCCACCATGGGGTCTTTTAGGATTACCTCGCGTAGTAAGTACAATCGATGATGCTAAAACCATTGTTAATCATATTGACTCTGTTTCAAATGGAGTTACACTGTGTACCGGCTCATGGGGAGCTGGGCACTTCAATGATCTGTCACAAATGGCTAAAACTTTAGCTACTCGTATTAATTTTGCTCATTTACGAAATGTAAAAAGAGATACTGATTATAACTTCAATGAAGATTACTTATTTGAAGGAGATGTAGATATCTACGAGGTTTTAAAAACAATTGTTGTAGAAGAAGAAAGAAGGAAGCAGGAAGGAAGAAATGATTTTTCAATTCCTGTACGTCCCGACCATGGAAACCAAATGTTAGGAGATATAGGTCAGCCAAATAATCCGGGCTATTCTTTATATGGAAGAATGAAAGGATTGGCTGAAATCAGAGGTCTTGAACTTGGTATTAGAAGAAGTATTTTGAATTCTTAATATTAACTTTTTGTGTGGATTTAGCAGCGGGAATTTTAGTTTGCACAATGGGATACCATAAAAAAATGATACGGGGTTATTTTAAGCAACTAAGTTCCTGCTGTTTCTTTTAGATAAAAAGAAGAATAACATTATAAGTTTAAAAGTTTTAGTTTGATATTAATCTGTTACGAGTGTGTATAATTAATTGAGACATGCTTTTATGTCTTATTAAATAATCAGGACATATTAATAGTATATGCCTTGTATTATTGTTATGAAGTTTAAAAATCTAGAATCTAAAAAAATGAAAAAAATCATATTACTCACTCTTTTATTTATTACATGCATAAACACTTCAAAACTTTATGCTCAAAAAACCTCAACTCATATCGGCTTTATATTGGCTAATCTTTACTCAGAGCGGTGGCATAAGGATATGAATTATTTTGAGGAAAAAGTGAATCAGTTGGGAGGGAAAGTTACGTTTATTGATTGTTTTGATAATTCAGAAGAGCAATTAAAAGCAGTTCATAAATTAATTGATTTAAAGGTTGATTGCATTGTATTTGTGCCAATTAATATAACTGATACTGCTATTGTAAATGTTTCACATCAAGCTAAAATTCCAATTATATGTTATGATAGATTTGTAAATTCTCAGAATGTAGATCTTTATGTGACCTTTGATAGTGAGGAGGTTGGGCATAAGATGGCAAGGAGTGTTGTTGATAATTTATCGGAAGGAAATATACTTTTTGTATCTGGTCCAACATCTGATTTTAATAGTACCCTAATAAGAAAAGGGGTTTATGGCGAATTGAGAAATTACAAGGAAAATTTTAATATTAAAAAAGTCAATGTAAACGATTGGAGCGAAATTAGTGCCTTTATGACCGTTCAGGATTATGTAAGCGAGAATCAGTTTGAACCAGATGCCATAATTTGTTCATCAGATATATTAGCAAGCGGAGTTATATATTTATTGGAAGAGAAAGGATTGTTGGGTAAAGTATTAGTAACCGGTCAGGATGGAAACTTGAATATTTGTCAGCAAATAATCAAGGGGAATGTATTGATGACCGTGTATAAATCGAATAAAATTCTAGCTTATTCAACAGCTTCAGCAGCTATGAAATTAGCTAAGGATTGTGATGTGTCGGGTATGTACTCAGATAATTATTTTATGAATATTCCTTCTATTAAAAAGGAAACTACAGTAATAAATAAAGATAATATTGAGGAGATTATGTCTTTGCTGGATACTTATTCAAAAGAAGAACTTCATGGCATAACCAATTAATCAAAGTAAGTACACAATACTATAATGAAAATAAGATGAACCAAATTATAAAGAAAATTGGAGTACTTACCTCAGGAGGAGATGCCCCTGGTATGAATGCAGCCATCAGAGCAGTAGTAAGAAAGTGTGTATATGAAAATATTGAAGTTGTAGGAATTATAAAAGGTTATCAGGGACTAATAAACGATAACATTATTTCTTTAGACGCTTCTACAGTTAGTGGGATTCTAAAAGAGGGAGGAACAATTTTAAAATCAGCAAGAAGTGTAGATTTTAGGACAAAAGAAGGAAGAGGAAAAGCATATATTAATTTACAAAAACACAATATTGATGCATTGGTTGTTATAGGTGGAGATGGAACATTTACAGGGGCTAATGTTTTTAGTCAGGAATATAATTTTCCTATTGTAGGTATTCCTGGTACTATTGATAATGATTTGTTTGGAACAGATTTGACTATTGGATATGATACCGCATTGAATACCGTAGTTGAGGCTGTTGATAAAATCAGAGATACTGCTACTGCACACAGTAGGTTATTTTTTGTTGAGGTAATGGGACGTGATGCCGGTTTTATTGCTTTGAGCGCAGGTGTAGCCTCTGGTGCAGAAGTAGTTCTTTTACCAGAAAAAGAGACTAGTTATCAGGAATTAAAAGACTTTTTAGAGAAACAGTATTCCTATGCAAAAGAAAGCAGTATTGTTTTAGTTGCAGAAGGTGAAAAGATGGGGAGTACTATAGAAATAGCTGATAGAGTCAATAAGGAACATCCAGAGTATGATGCCAGGGTTACTATATTAGGGCACTTACAAAGAGGTGGTTCACCAACAGTTGTAGATCGTGTTTTAGCAAGTGAGTTAGGAGTTGCAGCAATTGATGCGTTGTTAGACGATCAGAAAAGTATAATGGTTGGAAATGTTAAAGATGAAATAGTACATATTCCTTTTAACAGAGCAATAAAAAATAAAAAAAGTATTAATGAAAGACTGCTTAATTTAATTCAGGTCTTGGGTGGTTAATATTTTCATAATCAAATGTAATATATAGATAGGTATTTTGAAATGAGTAAAATCTTATTCATAGAATATTTCTAAAAATGATACCCTAATAAATATTCAATTATTGTTTTATACTAAGCTTAATAATGGTGTTAAAGATTATGAGTACGTTATTTGCAAGTTTTAATTAATAATGAGGATGTCCATTTAGTCAATATTTATTAGAAACACATTAATAAGAACTACATAATATACTTTTATCAGGAAATGTAATTGCAAATAATATTTAAATATTAAATAATGCATAAAAAAGTTATAGGAGTAAAGTTATTGTTTTTTTGTTTCTGCATTTTAATAGGATGCACAACGAAAAATGCAAATAAAGGAATAGATAATGATTATTTAGGTCATTGGGAAATACGAATTAAAGAAATGCCCAAAGTAGGAGATGTTAGCTTTGATATGAATATAATGGGAAATGACTCTGCCTATTATGGGTATTTTGTTGAGTTAAATGGAGATACTGTATTTTTTAATAAAGTTGAACTGGAAGATGAATGTTTAAATACAGAATATGAATGGGGTGGACATGAAGTCGGTTTTAAAGTAAAACTTCATGAAAATAATAAAAATATTCTAGAAGGTAGTTTTATGAGGTTTTTTGATATAGAAGGAAAGAGAAAATGACATTATCCGTTATGTGTTTATTATTAAACTATGTCGTGTAAAATAATTTGTTAGATAGGATAGCTTTTATAATGATTAGTAAAAAATTAATTGCTTTAGTTGCCCATGATAATCGAAAGCAAGATTTAATTGAATGGGTTAAATATAATTGGAGAGAATTAATTCTTCATGATTTAGTTTGCACTGGTACAACAGGTGCTATGGTAACAAAAGAATTAGAACAAAAGTGTAAAGAGAATAATGTTGGGCTTCCAAATATCGTACGCTTAAAGTCTGGTCCATTAGGAGGAGATCAACAATTAGGAGCTTTAATTACAGATGAAGCTGTTGGTATATTAGTTTTCTTTTGGGATCCTATGCAACCACAACCGCATGATGTTGATGTAAAAGCATTGTTGCGTATATGTGCTTTATATAATGTTGTTACAGCAACCAATAGGGCAACTGCTGACTTTGTAATTTCAAGTACATTATTTCATGAGAAATATTTTCCTATAATTAAAGATTATAGTTCATATGTAAATCGTGTAATTTGATAATTACTTACTAGCCGAAGATTTTTGATTTGTATTAGTTTTTAAATGATTATCAAAGAATGTATTTTCTTTGGTAATCATTTTGAGCTTTGATGTTTTGTTATTAGAATTTAATATTTAATAAGATGGTAAAGTATAGTGACTTTGAAAATGAAAAAATAGATCGGTTAAATTACGAACTTATTAAGCAAAGATCAGATATTGAGTATTTTTCAATATTTTCAGTAAGAGGAAATTATATACAAAGTGGGAAATATCTTGTTATAGAATCCTTAAGTATGATGCCATCTGGAAATTACATTTTAATAATTAATAAAATTAATGGTAGTTGTGAAATATTTACCATTAGGAGAAAATAGTAATAGCAAATTTAAAGGTTCTGTCGCATTAATAATATTGTATCTTAAAGATTACTATTTTTGGATATGATACAAGCACAAGTTGGATGGTTTAAGGGATTTAGATTTCCCCAAGAAGTAATTCTTCAAACTGTTTTTTATAAACTCAGATTTAGTTTGAGTTATCGTGATGTCGAAGAACTACTCTTCCTTCGCGGTGTTATCATTGATCATTCGACTATTCAACGTTGGGTTAATCATTTTTCACCATTATTGAATACTAAATTGAACCAACGAAAAAAGCGTGTAGGGCTTAGTTGGTACATGGATGAGACTTATATAAAGGTTAATGGCAAGTGGGTGTATTTCTATAGAGCAGTTGATAAGCAAGGCCAGACAGTAGATTTCTATCTCTCCGAGAATCGAGATAAGAAAGCAGCATTGACCTTCTTTTATAAAGCATTTGCCAATAATGGAATTCCGGAGAAAGTCACTATAGACAAGAGTGGAGCAAATATAGCAGCTTTGGATCAGATCAATGAAGATAATACAAACAACGGTGAAATAATACGTATTGAAAAACGGTGTCACAAATACCTTAATAATCGAATAGAACAGGATCATCGGTTCATCAAAAGAAGGACAAATCCCATGCTTGGCTTCAAAAGTTTTTCTTCGGCGAAAAACACTTTGACCGGACTTGAATTAATACGAATGATTCAAAAACAACAAGTTGTTCATGGGTATGGTATGTCTAATTGGCAAATATTTAGAAGTTTGGCAGCATAAAAGCTAGTATTTGCGATAGAAAAAATATCTAACTTATTAATGCGACAGAACCATTCATAAGACCAAAAATTACCTTCATTTTTCAATCTATCAAATAATTGTTGTTTTAAAAAATTCATTTTCAATATAGATTATATTATCAAAGATAATAATATGTTATATTATATTATAACATCATATAAGATATTTTTGCTAATCACATATAAAATTACGTATATATCTTTGTCATTATGGCAATACTATTTCTATAAAAGGATTGTAAAATTTTATAATGGCAAATTTTGCCTTTATGGATAATCTCTTTATGATTGTCTTTATAGGGTTAAACTTGCGTTTTATGATACTCTTTAGCTTAGAATTCTATTGCTAGTAGTTATTCATATACAGCAGCTCCTCTTAAAATATCAGCAAAGACTTTATAATCCTGTTTATCCGAGTCAACATTCTGCCCCGTATTTTTATAATATCCTTGAATATCTTGTGTATAAGCAATCATTGCACCCAAAAAACTATCAAGGTCGGTATTTACATATTCTTCTGGTCTCATATTTAAATCATCTCTTAAATCGTCAAGAATATCAATAAATTCGTTTTTTTTCATTTGACCGTATTTAACATTAAAGCTTGTTGCGTTTGGTGAGACTTTATCCGTCTAATTATAGATGGTGAGAATCCACATGGTTATTACTAATGTATCGAACTAGATAAATAAGTTCATCGTTCTTTTTATATTTTGTAAAGAATACATACCAGTGGGTGTTTTTATTTTTTTTGAAAGTAGCATACTGCATCCCTTTACCATACTTATTAAAATAGGAAGGAGCTTGTCGCTTTTGTCTTTGGTGGAGTGAGGTTTCAATATCACTGAACAAATCTTCAACATACTTAATTGCAGATTCTTCAAAACCAAAATAGTCTTTTTCGTAAAGCACTTGTGATAATTCTCTCAAGTATTTACGAACTTCGGGAAGGGCAACAACTCTCATTACCGTTTCCCTTTACGATATATTTTCCTAATGTCTTCTTTTACACCGTCTAAAAGTTCGTTCATTGAAATAGCCCGCTTCAGATCTTCATCAGGCTCAAGATATTCCTGTTTCTGAAGTACGAAAGTTTCATTTTTACCCCTTTGTATAATTATTTGTTCACTTGCTGCTAAATCAAGATACTTTTTCATATTGTTGCGGAGCTCTGCTGAACTAATTACTCTCATGACATTAAATTTTGATGTACATTATAATGTACAAATATACTAAATTCTTCTCTTCAACTAGCTAAGTTTGTGTACTATTCTATTTGCGTTTATGAGAACTATTTGTCAGGATTAACTAAATGAAGATACTCACAAAAGAAAGCTCCACTATATCCTATTAAATGTACACATTCTTGTCCGCCTTTATCAAGGTCGCTATCAGTTAGGCACTCCCATAATTTGCCTTTATACTGTTCTAAGGTTGATTCATAACAGGTATGCATAACCACTTTATTACCTTTCTGAAAGGTATTGGTTTTGTTCTGATTGATATACTCTTGAGTCATTTAGTATTTATTGTTATTCCTGGTTCTGTTAGTAGTTGGTTTTCTGAGACTAATTATTGTAGTAGAAGGATGCTTTAATGGACTTATTCATATTGCGTTGATTGCTGCTTTTCTGAGACTATATTTACCTAGCAATATAAATTCCTTCTAACACCAGATTCGATTCAATTGCACTATTCTACTTGTACAAAAAAAAACAATTATTTTTCAACTAAGTATTTAGTTGTATATTTGAACTAATCTTTTAGTTGAACAGTTAATAATTAATGAAATGAAAAAATTGCTTTATTTAATTTGTGTATGTTTCAGTTGTAATTTATATTCTCAAACTCTTTCAGTTGAACAGGTTAAATCAGATATTGATTCCATAGTAGAGATATTATCAAATGTTCATGCAACATTTAATGATTCACCTAACAAACAGAAAATAATTAATATTCGCGATACGATCAATACCCAAATGACAAGTCATGAATTGTATAGAACACTTCAGCCTTTAGTCACTTTAGACGGTCACACTTTTTTAATATTTAAAGGTGAAATACTTCCAAAGGTTGAAAATCCCTTTTTCCCTTTTGAGACCATTATATTTCAGAACAGGTTATATGTTAAAACAAATACCTCCAACGATTCACTAATAACAAAAGGAAGTGAAATATTAAAAATTAACGGAGAGGATGTATCTGTAATCATCAGAAAAATTCTTAATTATGTTCATGGTGAAAAAAATGAATTTAAAGTTCGCTCAATAGACAATATGGGGTTTGCTACTTATTACAGGTTAGTTTATGGAAATTATTCAACATTTAATGTCGAATATAAAAACAAGAGTGAAACAAAAATTACAGAGGTAAAAGGTGTAAACTGGAAACACTTTCCTAAACATAAAAAAGAACCTCTTGAATATAAATTGATTGATAATGACATAGCCTATCTAAAAGTTGGCAAATTCAGGAATCCCCATGCATTTCTTCCTTTTATTGATTCTGTTTTCACCGATATTAAGAACAAAAAAATAAGCAACCTTATTATTGATAAAACTAGTGGAGGTGGCTTTAACGAATTAGCTGATTCATTATTCAGTTACATTACAAGCAATCCTTACAGTAATTTTGAAAAACAGGTAGTAAAAATAAGTGGTGACTCCAAAGATTTTATTGCAGAACAGTCGGATAACGGGCGAATAAAGGGAGATTATTTCATAATTGAGAATAAGCCATCTAAGAAAATAATAAGACAGAATCAATTTAAGGGTAAGGTATATGTTTTAACAGGCCCAAGAGCATATTCTTGCGCAACATTATTTGTTGCCATGGCAAAATGCTATTCAAATGCCATTATTGTTGGAGAAGAAACAGGTCAGCCATTAATTAGCAATGGGAGTATATGTAGACACAAATTGTCGAATTCAGGTATATACTTATATACAAGTTTTTCAACATTTTATATGCCATGTGCTGTTAACGAAATAGATGGAGTCAAGCCTGATTTAGAAGTAGAAAAAACGTTGGATGACTTACTTTACGACAATGATAAATATCTTAAGTTCACAGTTGACTACATTAAAAAGCAAGAAAACCCATGAATTAATATAATGAAACACACCTGCTCATAATAAAAACACCAGCATATAAAACGCTAGTATAAAAGATATGGCATTCATGCTATTGTGGAATTTGATTGGGTAATCGAATACCGCCAAATCAAAGATTTGGCTTTAATTTGAAAAGATAAAAAACAATTAAAATATTTGGTTCAGTGGAGTTTTGGGTGGTTTGATTCGTTATATTGTCAAATGATTCTTCTAGCCAACCGTTAGGCACCATAAAATTTAACGACCTACATACTTCAAAATAAAAAAATAAAAAATGATACGATTTACATTACTTTCTCTTAGCCTCTTTACTTACTTATTATCGTTTTCTCAGGAAAACTATGAGTTATATTTTGTAAAAGGAGATTATGAGAGAATATTGGATAAAAGTAAAGTTTTAGCTGATACAAACGATTACTATTGGAATTCCTTAATTCTTGACAAAAAGGGAGAAACATTAAATTCCATAGAAGTATTAAAAAGTGGATTAGAAAAATTTCCTAACAGCCATACGCTTGAGAAGCAATTAATCGAATTTTTGTATAAAACCAGTCAATATACCGACATTGAGCAACTTATTACAAAATACCTCGATATCCCAGATATGTTTTTAAAATATGTAAATATTTTGGGTTTTCAGAGAGAATATTTGTTAGCCATTGATTTACTAACAGACAGGACGAAAACAGATTCGTTGAATATAGCCTATTTGGGTGTTTTGGCGAACTACTATTATCAAATTGACAGCTTAGAATCTTCTATAAAAGTTCTGGAAAAATTAATTAGCTTAAATCCAAATGACCAGAAAAGCTTAAATAAACTCGCTAATATTTACGTTAAAACCAAAAACTATGAAAAGGCAATTAAAACATGTGATTTGGTATTGCAAAATGATTCGCTAAATTTAAAATTTGTTCGAATAAAGGGAACAGCAGGTTTTATAAATGAAGATTATAAACTTGCCAGCAACTGTTTTAAATTACTACTTGCAGAAGGTGATTCAGGAAAGTTTGTACTTAAACACTTAGGGATAAGTCAATTTAGAAACAATGATTTCAAGGAATCAAGAGGGCATTTGTTTCTGGCATACCAAGTTGATTCTAATGAATTTGAAACAAGCTATTTTCTTGGTAATGCATTTTTAAACTCTCAAAATCCAGAACTTGGATTGTTTTATCTTAATAGGGCAGATTCGCTTCTGCAACCGAATCCCATAGTATTATCGACAATTCATTACAATAAACAATCAATATATAGTGCAATTGGCAACTATGATAAAGCACTAATAAGCTATAAAAATGCATATGATTATAATCCTAAACCTGAATATATCTTTTACATCGCATCATTGTATCAGAATAAACTCGATGATAAAAAAAGGCTTTAGAATATTATGAGCTATTTATTAATTTACTCCCAACAAAGCCTGTATCAGAACATAATTACGATGAAAGGCCGATGGTAATTTCTCTAAGGCAAGCAGATGAAACAAATATAATTCAACTTAAAGAAGAATTATTTTTTAAAGGTGAGTTAAAATAGTAACATACAATATTATACTATGAAAATTCTATTAATACTAAGCTTCTTTTTTTTCTTCATGTTTATTTGTATTTCATCTACATATGTTAAATCTTCAATTAATTATATCGTACGTATGAGGCCGAATGCTTACGTAATGTTAGATGATTTTTAATATATACACCTTTGCTGAGACTATACTAAATCTAATATAAAAGAAATCTTGAATAAATTGCATATTAATTTATTTGACTATATAACTTGATAGTTAAATGCATCTAAAAGAATAGAGCGCTTATAAACAACTTAGCCTACTTATAAAACAACGCTCAAAAAATCAAGAAGGAAAAAAATTTGCATATCCATATACCGTAGAGTATATTTGCAGCATGGTACGTTCGGAGAAAACAAGGCAATTAATAATTGAAAAGACAGCTTCCATATTCAATAAAAAGGGATATACAGGAACTTATTTGTCGGATTTAACCAATGCCACAGGTTTGACCAAGGGCAGTATTTATGGCAATTTTAAGGATAAAAACGAGGTTGCTGTTGAGGCATTCAAATACAATTATAAGTTTCAATCAGAGCAAATACTCGAAATAATGAATCAAGAAAATAATGCAATTGATAAATTATTGGTTTTCCTAGATCATTACAAAACCGCTTTTAGACCCATTTTCAATAATGGTGGTTGTGCCATTCTAAATACGGCAGTAGATGCTGATGATGGAAATAATTTACTAAAAGAAGAAGTAATTAAGACCATTCACAATTGGCATCAAAGAATTGTTACTATTTTGAAAGAAGGAATAAAACAAAATGAACTGGAAAGTATTGATGTCGAAAACTTTTCTTTTCGAATAATAGCGTTGGTTGAGGGTAGTGTTATGTTGGCAAAAACCCTTGATAAACCTGAAATATTATTGAACAATATAAACTTTCTAGAAACAGAAATTAATCAAATAAAAAAGAGCTAAAAAAATTTGTCAAATCATATACCGTTCGGTATGTTAACTAATTTTATAAAATGAAAAGAGTAGTTATAACAGGTTTGGGAGCTATTACGCCCATAGGGAAAAACACAAAAGAATACTGGAAAAATCTTTTGAATGGAGTATCTGGGGCAAATAAAATAACACGCTTTGATGCTTCTAAATTTAAAACCCAATTTGCTTGCGAAATAAAAAATTATAATCCTTTGGATTATTTTGACCGAAATGAAGCAAGAAAGCTAGACCGATATAGTCAGTACGGTTTAATTTCAACAAAAGAAGCTGTAAAAGATGCCGAAATTGATTTTTCAACATTAAATGTAAATAGAATTGGTGTCATATTTTCAAGTGGTATTGGCGGTTTCGAAACTTTTGAAAAAGAAGTTATCGACTTTACAAGGAATAAATTTCAACCGCGATTTAATCCATTTTTTATTCCAAAGATAATTTCCAATGGTCTGTCTGGGCAAATTTCAATCAATTACGGACTTCGTGGTGTAAATTATTGTCCTGTTACGGCTTGTGCTTCTTCAACCCAAAGCATTATACAAGCCTTCAACTATATACGCTTGGACAAAGCGGATATAGTTATAACAGGTGGCTCAGAAGCTCCGATAACAGCATCGTCTATCGGAGGATTTAACGCTATGAAGGCTATGTCCACAAACAATGAAAACTATAGTTCTGCTTCGAGGCCTTTTGACAAACATAGAGATGGTTTTGTAGTAGGTGAAGGAGCTGGAACTTTGATCTTGGAAAGTTTGGACTCTGCTATAACAAGAGGTGCAAAAATTTATGCCGAAGTTATTGGAGGTGGGGAAAGTTCAGATGCTTACCATATAACAGGTACTCATCCTGAAGGTCTTGGTGCCTATTTGGCAATGGAAAACGGAATAAAAGAGGCCAATATAAATCCTGAAAAGATTGATTATATCAATGCACACGCTACTTCTACTGGGACAGGTGATTTATCTGAAATCAAAGCGATAGAAAAGCTCTTTAGTTCTCACCTCGACAAGATACAAGTTAGTGCCTCAAAGTCCATGACAGGACATTTATTGGGCGGAACAGGTGCAATAGAAGCCATTTCAACTTGTCTATCGGTAGACACAGGTTTAATTCCACCAACAATAAATACTTCCGAAGTAGATGAAAATATACCCCTAAAACTAAATTTATCACTCAACGAGAAAGTTTCAAAGGACATCAATTACGCTCTGAGCAATAGCTTCGGTTTCGGTGGACATTGCGCAGCATTGATTTTAAAGAAATACGTTGGCCAATAATGATTATTCGTAATGCGGATTGAAGTATTAAACAGCAACTTTAGTACTTCGATTCCGTTTTTAGTTAGTATATTTTTAAGAAAAATTAAAAATATAAAAACGACTCGTTATTGTTCGTGCTGATTTAAAATTACCGCTCTCAAATTCATCACCACTCTTCCATGATACCGTTATGTTTGCTACAGTTAATTTAAATTCATTCATATAGATACAAACTATTTATTCCTTTTCCTCTCCTTTGCTGAGACTATTTATAATGTAAGTAAGTGTGCACATTTTTAATTACATTAAATAACGAAATCGTTATTTCTTAATTTTAGATTTTAGTATACCTAATCCTTTGGTTCCGGATTTATCCTCATTTATTCTTTTTCTTCTCTTCTTACCAATTATTACTTTCTGATAATGGTTTTTTCTATTTAGTTTTTCCTCGCTCATGCTTTTTTTTTGGTCTGGTTCCTGGTTAATTATTAATTTCTAATCTGCGGTTTGTGGAACTATTTTTCGGGGATAACTAAATGAAGATACTCACAAAAGAATGCTCCACTATAGCCTAATAAATGTACACATTCTTGCCCACCTTTATCAAGGTAGCTATCAGTTAAGCATTTCCATAGTTTGCCTTTGTATTGTTCTAATGTTGCTTCATAGCAAGTGTGCATAACTACAGTATTACCTTTTTGCAAGGTATTGGTTTTATTCTGGTTGATATATTCTTGTGTCATTTATTAAGCATTAAGGGGATAAATATTACTTTTATTCATCATCCATTTTTAATTTTTTATGTTACTGGTTATGGTGGGATGTACAATTTATTATAGTGGCCTATATTTCTAAAATGTTTAGTTGGTATTGATAAATATCCTTTAAGTTTAGCCAATGTTCTTTATATCCTCGTTTATAATAAAATGATTTAAGTAAACTTAAATATTGACTAATTAAATTCTCCGGATAATTACTGTTTATATAACCTTTTGTAAGAAATAGACATAGTTCGTGCTGATTTTCGTCAATAAATTTAAATACATGCCCATAGAAGGTTTTTAGGTCGTCATAAGGTGACAAATAATATTCTCCTATAATAAAGTTGCCGTTTGAAATAGACGCCCATTGATTGAGATTGTCTTTTAATGTATTAAAATAATTACGATGCCAATAGCTATGAAAAATATGACCTACACCAGAAGGGTATCTTGAGTTGAATAGTTTAGCTGTTATTATCTCAGATTCTGTATTTGATTTATAAGAGTAGGCATCGTTATTGCTATTGACCGTTTTAACAAAACCATCATTATCAAACTTAAACTTTATAGTTAATGTATCAATAGCAATGTTACTCTGTAGTGGTAGTTTTATTGTTTTATCTATACTATTAAATTTACAACTTTCCATCTATTATATAGTTTAAAAGAGTATGCGTTTTGTGAGTCAAAAACTAATCAAATTTTGTAATATAGAGAAAGAGATCTGATTCGATATTAATAAAATCAACCCTTATCTTTTCCTGAATTTCCCAATTGTAAAAAACTTTTCCATTTTCACTTTTATCAAAGAGTTCCTTTAATGAAATATTTCTATCAATAAAAGCATCTAGGTTTTTTAATATAATTTTAACCTTATCTTTTCTAAATTTAATGTCTAAACTTGTCCAGTATTCATCTTTACGTCTTCTTCGGTATAAATAATAATCAATGTAAGTATGAGACTCTTTTGTATGCTTCTGGTATGTATCAAGCATAAAGTCAGCATGTATTTTATACTCCCTATCTAAATTAAAATCTACAACTTCTGTAAATTCAATTATATTGAGTAAATTTTGTAATTTATTCATTATATATTATATATGCGTTTGGTGAGACTATCTTTAAATCATTATTATACTTTATCCCCTACTATACCCAATATCTTTTCAAAAGTATATTTTCTATCTTCTTTACCATTATTAATAACCTGTTTTATTTGTTTGAACCGATATAGATCAATCATTAATTTAGATGTATCTTCTGAATTAAGGATATCAAACGATTGAAAACAGCCATGTAAATAATTATATATATCATTTACAAAACGTTGAGCTAGATATATAAGCGATTCTATTTGTTCAAAGTTTATTTGTAAATCAAATGATCGATTCTTATCTAAATGTGCGTAAAATTTATCTCTTGCTTCTTTCAGATTTACCACAGTTGAAGCTTTTAACTCGTTATTTAATTCATTAACTAGATCTTCGATTAAGTCTTCATCAGGTTTACAATACCATTCAATCTGCTCATAATGTTGCTTTAAATTCAAGAATAATAAATTGAATGAATAATGGGCATAATGCTTTTTCTTTTTCTTTTCCCCACTATTGTATGTATTAGTATCAAACAATTTACATAAGTCAATAACTAGACTGCTGCCAATACAATATAAAATATATCCAAAGATTTTGTAATCACTCGTAATTACATCAGCTCCATTTGATTTAATAAAATGAATAGCATTATATGCTTTATTAACCTGTAATACAATAAGTCTTATTTCTTTAAAATCCTCTTTTATTTTTTTGCTTATATCTGTCATTAATTATTCTTGAGTTGCTTTTTATTATATTTAAATAGATGCATTATGGCTATTTTTAATAGCCAATTCAATTTCACTTTTTGTAAATAAAGGATTATGATCTATGGATTCATCTTTTTTTGCCTTTTTTTGTAATTTTTCCAATCGTTCCATAAATTCTGGTTTCTGCTTATATCCAGTTGGTGAAAAATAATATCTATTGTCTATCACTAATTTACACACCTCCATTGCCTGAAACAAATTACCTTCTTTTTCTAAATTTACAATTAAACGAAAAGGAGCCAATCCAGTATTATGACCACATATCAAGGCTTTCTTCGCATGTTCAGATGACATTTTAAAATAATTATCATGTTTAGTTCTGTTCTTAAAATATGCTTGCATCAAATTAATATGTATCATTGCTAATTTAGTATAATCATTAGCGTCAGTATCTTCTAACTGTTTTGATAGCTCATCAATTGCAGAATCAAATTCTTTATTATATGTCTTATTAGCTGCTTCAACATAATCAGGGATTTTTGTTTCTATAATGACTTCTGAATCCTTATTATTCTTAAATAATCTTTTTAAAAAACTCATAATACTTCTTCATTATTTAGTTTTTTGTTCTTGGTCACGCTGCGTTTTATGAGACTTTCTTAATAGTGGTAACGGCATTGAAGTATAAATAAAGTATTATTCTCAACTTTATACACTAATCTATCAGAATGATTAATTCTTCTCGACCACCAACCAGTAAGGTTATTCTTTAAAGCTTCTGGCTTACCGGTACCAACAAAAGGCGTTCGTTGACATTCTTTTATAAGAAGATTGATTTTTTTGAGTATTTTTTTGTCTTTTGTTTGCCAATAAAGATAATCCTCCCAAGCTTCGGGCATCCAAACTATTTTCATAGGATTTAATCTTCAATTAATTCATGTTCTTCCCCTTTACCTTCATTGTAGGATTTAAGAGCTGAGTTGATACGAGCTGCATTATTAGGGCTAGATAATAGGTGCAATGTTTCTTGCATTCCTTCATAATCAGACATTGACATAACAACAACATCTTCACCTTTTGAACGTTTAACAAATAAAGGTGCATGAGTTTTTAGAATTGAATCCAAATGACTCTTTAAGTTTTGTCTAAAATTTGAATAGGTTGTTATTTCCATTTCTTATTCGTTTAATTTATATAACAAATATACAAATTAAAACTACATTGTACAATTAGTTGTACAATTATATAGGGCGTTATATTTTTCTATTGTTTAATTGTGATATTTCGAGATTGTTTATAATGTATGTAAGTATGCACACCTATATTTCGTTAATTAACGAAATCGTTATTTCTTTACTTAAATAAGAGTGACTTTTGCTCTATTTCCCTCCTTTTTTGAGACTACAAAAGGTTAACAAAATATTGTTACATAGGATTATTAATAACTAATAATTATATTTGAATAAATGAAATGCCTAATCTATTTTAACGTATTAAATTTTCTTTATAAAATACCTATGAGTACAACAATAATATATACATTAAGCACAGACAAAGGCAAATGCCAAAGAATTGCTGCCAATCTAGATGGGATCAAGACTTCACTTGCAGGTAACTGGAGACATTTAATCACAAAGGTTGTTAAACCTAAATTTATCTGTGAAAGAGAAACTTCCTGCAAAAGATATGGATTTGATGTAGAAGCACTTTTTAAACAAGTTGGAGAATCAAAAAGATTCATATGGGTAGGCCATGGTTCAGAAGGACGACTACGTTCAACTGATGGAAAACATACAAATGGAAATATAAACCTTGATAAGGTAGCCAAATTAATAGCCTTAACTAAGGCCACTAAAATTCATATTAATGCTTGTTATTTTGGTGTTAAATATATTAGGGAAGGGAACGATACAAATTGGGCACAAACTTATGGGCTTAAGTTTCTAGGTGAAAGAATAGCCTACTACAGGGATAATGCTACATTTTTGCTTACCGGTAATGCCGAAAGTGCAATGCTAAATGTTGGATCAGATACTGAAGATATGATATTTAATAGTAAGTTTGGGCATCCCTATTACAAATATAAAGATGGCATCTTGGTTGAATCAAGAGAAGAAACCACTAAGAATATTTAGCAATTTACTTTAGTAATAAAACATGGCGGTTATTAAAAATTATATAATAGCAGCACTTACAGTTGTAATAATTGTGCTACTAGCAAAATTATCCTATATAAAAAAAGAAGAAACACAGGAATTAAAAGCACCTGTGTTTCAATTCGAACTTGCAGGAATAAATGAGGATCAACACAGTCATGAAGATTTCTATGAATTAGCTTCAGTTTCAAAAACATATATTAATTTATATAAAAATGAAATAAAGAAAGCTGCTAAGAAATGGGACGTTCCAGCATCTGCTATTGCAGGTATAATTTGTGCAGAAAGCAGTCTTAACTTTGACGGAGCCCATAGATTAGAAGAATACTATTTTAAAAACTATATTCTTACAAAAGATGATAAGCAGATAAAAGAATTAATTGAAGAAGCTCAAATTGCCCAGTTATATAATAATAGGAAGTCTTTTTTTAGCAAAATACACAATCCCGGGAATTGGTCACTTGGCCTATGTCAAATGCAAATATGCGTAGGGTTATTTACAGACTCACTTATGGCTAGCCTGGAACAACGCCACCCCTATGCAGAAAGAGAATTAATAACCAGGTTACTAAATCCGGCAACTAATATTGATTATTGCGCATGCTATTTAAGCTATATTACTACACTATATTTGAGTGAGCTTGATATGGATTTAAGGCAAAGACCAAGTCTATTAGTAACTATTTATAATATAGGTAATATCAATGAATTAATTGAAAAACGAAAGAATACATTAACCCGTTCGGTGTACTCTTTAGTAAATAATCAGTTTGGAAGGTTTATCGAAAACAATAGGAAAAAAATAGATTCATTAATTTATGAGACCAACAATGAAGCAAATATGTCTTTATTATGATACAATTGAAGAATAATGCAATTATAATAAACTGGCAATATATGTCTTAAGTTGTAAATCAATTATCATATTTATGAAAAAACTAAACGTTTCAAAAATATTTAATTCTTTAATTACTGATCGTTTTCTAGTAATACTTGCAATTTTATTAACCCTGCCGGTAATACAGCCTTTCTATACAGAGTTTATTATGGGTACTGAACAAGGTACTCCCGAAAACGTTAAAATCCTATTCTACATAGTAATACCAACATTGTTAATTTCTTGCCTCTTACGCAAACAACTACTTCCGCTTGTTACTATAATTCCAGCTATTTATTATTTACTGTATTTAAATAACATATTCAGCTATTACTCTCCCTATATTGTAGTTCCAGCATCAATAATATCGTATATATATATTGTTATAAAAGGTAATGTACGGTCGATAGTTCTTTTTGTTTTAGTTGTATTTAGCTTCATTTTATACGAGTGGTATAGTGCCGCTATCTTAAGTATCACATTTATATTCTCCCGTTTCCTAGTATTAGTTGTCACACATAATTTTTCTATTTTTACAACATTAGGAGTTAAAAAATCTATTCTTCATTTATCTAAATCATTTCTTTTTTGGAGCCCGTTGTTAATTATAATTATTCCGGTAAGCAAGTTGCAAAAAAACATAAACAAACAAATAACCAGTGAGATTTATCAATTTACGCCAGTTGACACACTCCAATTTTATAATGTTGGTTCATTAACCGATTCCATAGAAAGTTTAATGCAACCGACAAAAGGGGTTTCTTCTATTATCTTTATTGATAGTATAAATGGTAATGAGAAAAATATATGCGAACTGGATTTACCCGGAATTAAAGATATATACTTAACTGAATCAGGCGAAGATACAATTCAACTTGCATTTCCTCGTATAAGTTCAAAGCAATACCCTATTTATAACAATCTTGATTTAACCATAGAAAACAAAAACAATATTTTTCTGCACGAGCTCATCTTTAATGCATTTAAAAATACCGAAAGAAACTTTGATACTTCGACAAACATCACAGTTAATGAATTTATTGCGGGAACTGTACTTGAGAATAACACCTTATTTAGTATTGATAATACCAAACTTGTTACCAGCGTTACTAGAACAGATAGTTTAAAAGGTTCATATGTACTTATCTGTAAAAATATAAGCTTACCAAAACCTGATTACATTAATAGTGGATTGAATGAAAATATTGAAGTTTCAGTAGCACATTTATTTCTAAGCTTTTCAAATAACATTTTTAAAACATTTAAAGATCCAAGCATGTCTTTTCAATTGCCAAGTTTAAATTCAGCTTCAATTAGCACAGGCAATTTTAATACACTAAAAGAAAAAATTTATGAAACAATAGATGACCATGAATCCAAGACCCTGAAAAAGGTAAACAAAGAAATTGATGAAATACTACCAGAGCCATTGCTCGAAACTGAATCGGCTAAATTTTGGGAAATAAAAAAATTGATTACTAATGCAATAAAGAAAAACGTTAATAAAAAATACAGTAAGGAAAAGAGTAAGCTAAAGAAAAAAATACAAAACAAAATAAGTCGAATATACAAGAGTGTTACTGTAAAAGTCGATCATGTATTTGAGACAATAGAAAATCAAAATACCCAAAGTAAACAGGATGATCAGCTTAAAGAATACCCAAAAGATCTAGACATAGTGTCAACCAATCTTGTACGCCTAATAACTGATAGTATTAAGGATCAGATTACAGATATTATGGAATCAACAATACAAATCTTGCGAATTACCTTTTTAATCTTATTCTTTTATAGTTTATTGGGTACGTTATCATTTACATACTTAATACTACAAACCTATTTATACATATTTTCAAGAGTTACTGTCTCTGAAAAAAATAAAATATTTGCCACTTTAAACACCTCTACAGAAGAATTACCCAAGGGGGAAATTAGAGCATGTGGAGATACCTACACAATTGAAGCTGATAACACAGAAATCTTTTATGTATCGCGTTTATTTGAACCAAGTGGAATACCTCCAAAATTTTGTATCCCATATCCCAAAGTATCTGTAGGGCCTAGATTAAAATATAAAGTATATGCTATGAATATGGTTAAAACAGAAGGTAAACAAAAGGTTCACTTTAGTGCTATAGGAAGTAGTTGTTTTGTTGAATGGAAAATTAAAGAAAATGAAGCAGTGGTGTTTAATTATAAAAACCTAGTGGCAATTACCAGTACTGTAAAACTTAAATCTGTAGTAAACCTAAAGGTAACGACCTTATTATTAGGTAAGATTTTATATAAAGTAGCAGTAGGACCAGGCAAAATTATATTATTAACAAAAGGGCGACCTATTATAAGTGGAGATCCCGCAGCAGATACATCTGTTGCCCTTAATCGCATTTTAGCATGGGGCACCGGAACACGATTTGATATACATTCAGAATTAAGACTTTTGGATGTATACTTAAGTGGATTCTATTTAAGGAAAATGGATTCAGATTTAATTGTAATAGATGCTGATGCCAAAGGGAAAGCAAGCTCAGGTCTAATCCAATATGTAAAAGGACTCTTATGGCCTTTTTAATTAACACCAATTAAACAAACAAAAAAATAATTATAATGAAAAAAATACTCTCCTTAACATTTACCTCTTTTATACTTTTTCTTTTTTCTTGCACAAAAAAAGAAAATAATAAAAACTTTAGAATTATCTCTAAAGAAACCTACATATATAAAGATATTGATACCCCTTATTGGTATAGAATTTTAGAGGAAGGAGACACACTTATACTACTTAATAAAAATAAAGAAGGGGAAAACGGACAATCATGGACATTAGTGCAGAATATGGGTCAAAAGGGGTGGATTACAGATACTGTTATGTTATTTCGTAGAGATGAATTTGTTACAGGATCTGAGTTCAATACAGTTTTTCGTAATTTTCTGAAAGATAGTTATGGCCAAAACGATTTAAATAAATATCTACATCCTGAAATAGGTATTTATTATGCATTTGAAGACGCAAATGTTGGTTATAAAATCAGTAAGTCATCTATAATCAAAAATAATACTCCTTATAATAAAAATATACCTAATATTTATGATATCTCAATGAATCGTTATATAAGGTGCTTCTCTAATATTGATTTAAAACCAGGGTTTTATTGTGAATTAGCTAATCTGGATCAAATTTTTAGATATAATACGCGAATTGAGAATTATAAAAATAAGATTAGCTTACCCGAATTGCCTTATTATGGAGCAATTATGAAAACAACCTTAATTATCAATAATCAGTTTGAGAGTTTTATGTACTTTGCTAAAATTCAAGGAAATTGGTACCTGATTATGATAGATATGTGTAAATGTTCATCTGGTATTGATTTATAGATAGGTTTAAGTCTGTTTTTTATATAATAGCAGATCATATCGAATACTACTTTGCTGAGACTCTTCCTTTAATCTCGCAACTGTTTCTTTAAATTTGTTCATTATTATAATTTTCGTATCGCAAACTATAGTAATAAAATATATAGAGGATATTATGAATCCTCCATATATTTTTTAAATTTCTTTTGTAGTAATTTTAGATTGTTGGATACTATACCCTTGTTCCTCTATATCTTTTAATATCTCCTTTGGATTGGCTCCTATTAAAGGAGAATCTTCTTCTAATTCTACGCTGTGACTGTATTGCCAATCCCAATCCTGATTAGGTAGATTTTGACCAGTGGCATCATTTGTAAAACCACCCACTAATTTTTTGTTTTTAGGTTTGAAGATGTTTACTTTCATATGTTTATTTTTAATTATGGATAAATACTAAACATACTACGAATAAAGGTAATAATAGTTATTGCTTTCTCTTTTCAAGAAATTCGATAGCATATCTAATATAGCAATAGTAGCTACCTTTACTTATTTTTAAAAGTCTAAAGAAAAAAAGAGGTTCTGTCGCATTAATAAGTTAGATATTTTTTCTATCGCAAATACTAGCTTTTATGCTGCCAAACTTCTAAATATTTGCCAATTAGACATACCATACCCATGAACAACTTGTTGTTTTTGAATCATTCGTATTAATTCAAGTCCGGTCAAAGTGTTTTTCGCCGAAGAAAAACTTTTGAAGCCAAGCATGGGATTTGTCCTTCTTTTGATGAACCGATGATCCTGTTCTATTCGATTATTAAGGTATTTGTGACACCGTTTTTCAATACGTATTATTTCACCGTTGTTTGTATTATCTTCATTGATCTGATCCAAAGCTGCTATATTTGCTCCACTCTTGTCTATAGTGACTTTCTCCGGAATTCCATTATTGGCAAATGCTTTATAAAAGAAGGTCAATGCTGCTTTCTTATCTCGATTCTCGGAGAGATAGAAATCTACTGTCTGGCCTTGCTTATCAACTGCTCTATAGAAATACACCCACTTGCCATTAACCTTTATATAAGTCTCATCCATGTACCAACTAAGCCCTACACGCTTTTTTCGTTGGTTCAATTTAGTATTCAATAATGGTGAAAAATGATTAACCCAACGTTGAATAGTCGAATGATCAATGATAACACCGCGAAGGAAGAGTAGTTCTTCGACATCACGATAACTCAAACTAAATCTGAGTTTATAAAAAACAGTTTGAAGAATTACTTCTTGGGGAAATCTAAATCCCTTAAACCATCCAACTTGTGCTTGTATCATATCCAAAAATAGTAATCTTTAAGATACAATATTATTAATGCGACAGAACCGCTGTATTTAACCAATTCTACAATGAATGGATGGTTTAATAAAGCGACAGATCTATTGGATCCTTTGTATCTCTTATTGGAAAAAGAAGTTTTAAATTGTGATTATTTACAAGCAGATGAATCTCCAATTGGAGTTCAGGATTCACAAAAGAAAGGGGCTTTATTTTCCGGATACCAATGGGTTTATCGTTCCCCGGAACAAGGATTAGTTCTTTTTAAATATCATCCGGGTAGAAATCAAAAAGCACCAGAAGAGACTCTGAATAATTTTAACGGATCATTGCAAACTGATGGTTATATTGCGTATCAAAGCATGGAAACCAAAGGCCACATTGTGCTCTTAGCTTGCATGGCACATGCCCGGCGCTATTTTGATAAAGCTTTGAACTACGACAAAGATATGGCAGAGTATATGCTTAAAAAGATGCAGAAGCTTTATAAAATAGAAAGAACTGCAAAAGAACGTTTGATAGATCAAAACACCTTACAAAGGTACAGAAGCCTATATGCAAGACCTGTCTTAATCGAAATAGAACAATGGCTAAAAAGCAACATTAATAAAGTTGTGCCCCAGAGTCCAATTGGAAAGGCAATTACCTATACATACAACCTTTGGCCTAGGTTAAAAGCTTACATTAATAATGGCAAGTATGAAATCGATAATAATAAGATTGAAAATGCTATACGTCCATTAGCTTTAGGCCGGAAAAACTATTTATTTGCAGGTTCACATAGTGCAGCACAAAAAGCTGCCATGATGTATTCTTTCTTTACTACATGTAAAATTAATGAGGTAAATCCTTTAGAATGGTTAACCTTTGTACTAGAAAAGATACAAGATTGTAAAACATCTCAACTTAAAGAACTTCTTCCTCAAAATTGGAAAACCTTTAAGAACTAATCACTGTATTTCCAATTTCCCAATAGTGTACTTTACAACACGAATAAGCATGACCAATGACAGAGGACAATATGAGTGTGTCTTTGCAGAACGCGTTAATGCAATAATCAAACCGGAAGTTAACCTATACCGTTTTAGAGGAAAGAAATAAAAAGCTCCAATGAAGCGTAGATGACTTTAATCATTTTAGTTAAATAGCAATTAGGTTATAAAGAGCCTTTAAATTTTTTATTATATGATATCCTGGTTTGTAGCAACTAGAGTTGATTACTGCAAATGCAAATGATTTATCAAATATCGAAATAGGTAGCTCAATTATATTACAGGGATCTTTAAAGGATATTGATTTCCCATTTTTTAGATAAATTGATATAAACTCAATATAATTCACGTCTAATTTCTCGTATTCCATAATCTTTAAATTAAGTACCTCTGTTGTTATTATAGTTCTGTAATTGAAGTTTTACGTTTGTAGGACTAGGTATTACTACTTTTTCTTTGCAAATGCTTTTTCTGATTTAATTCTGAATATTAATATAATAGATTTTACTCCATGACATTATTAAAATAGTACATATAGATATTAATATTATCCATATTTATGTATGTACAATGTTAATATATTCATGAATAATATTGATGCTCAAAATCGCTGATTGTGAATAGTTTTGAAACTATAAATCTATGGATATAAAAATTTAATAATAAGTCATGTTAAGAAAACAATCCGATTTTTTAAAAAGAGGAATACTATTCTTTGTATTTCTTTTAGCTTGCATCTCTCTCTTTAGTCAAGTTAGGATAGAGGGGACAGTTGTTGATTCCAATGATGATTCTCCTTTGCCTGGTGCTACTGTGCAGATTAAAGGAACAAGTGATGGTACGATCACTGATTTTAATGGATATTATAGTCTCTTAGTACCTGAGGGTTATGAAACTGTTATATTCTCATTTATTGGGTTTGAGCCCCAAGAAGTTAAGATTGGTGAGAATCTCACCATCAACTGTGCTTTAGTATCTGAAATTACTCAACTTAATGAAATAGTTGCCATTGGTTATGGAGCCGCAAAAAAAGGAAGCATAACAGGGGCAATTGCAAGAGTTGGAAGTGAAAAGTTAGAAACCAGACCTGTTACTGGAGTGGATCAAGCGTTAGCTGGTCAAATGGCGGGAGTACGAGTACGTGCTACATCCGGAGAGTTGGGTGCTGCATTAGAAATTTCAATAAGGGGTAAATCTTCTGTTTCTGCAGAGAATTCACCTCTGTATGTGGTTGATGGTGTGCCAACTTCAGATATATCAGACATTGTAACAAGCGATATTGAATCCATTAATGTTCTGAAAGATGCTTCTACTGCCGCTATTTATGGTTCAAGAGGAACTAATGGAGTTGTATTAATAACAACTAAAGGCGGAGAAGTAGGTAAAACGAAATTTACGTTTAGTGGATATTTTGGGTTACAAAGTCTTGAAAAGAAAATAAAATTGATGAATTCTGAAGAATGGATAGATTTTAATAAGCAAAGAATAGATGAACGTTGGATTAATCTTGGGAAGGACCGGGGAGCTGATTATAAAGCTTCAGACTCCTATGAATATAGATTATCGGAATTAGGTAGTTTTAATAAAAAATATATGCCTGATCCTTTGTGGGAATATGGATCAGATAGTTTAGCTTTTATTGATTGGCAAGATGAATTATTTCGAACTGCACCTATTCAAGAGTATCAATTATCAGCTTCTGGTGGTTCTGAGAATATAAAATATCATATATCAGGTACTTATTTAAATCAAGAAGGTATCATTGTTTATACCGATTATAATAAGATTAATTTTCGATCGAATTTGAATATCAAACTGAGTAAGAGATTGACTCTTGACTTAAATATGAGTCCAACAAGAAGTGTAATTGACGGGGGACTAACTTCTGGAAAGGATGCCATGGTTAACCGAGCGCTTACAATGGCACCGGTAGCTGATAAAGAAGTTGGTATTGAAACAGGTGTTAAGCCAAATAATTCATACTTATATGCAGGATCAGCATGTAGTCCTGTTGCATACTTAAGAGAGATAACCTATCGTCAGGAGGATATCAGAATGCGAACTAATATTTCTCTTAATTATAAAATTAAGGATGGGTTGAATGCTAAGATTACAGGAGCAATGGACAATCGTTCATTAAAATTACATCGTTATATTCCAACTCTTGTCGAAAAAAATAATGCTGCCGTTGAAGAAGGAGAATTAAGTACAGCTCTGCTGAAAACAAATAGAGTTAATAAGTATTTGTTCGAATATACATTGAATTATAATAAGAAAATAGGTAAACATGAATTTAGTTTTTTAGGAGGTGGTTCTATTGAAAGTAAAGATAGTGATCAGTCTTTACAAAAGAATACACAGTTTAATAATGATAAATTAACCACGTTTACGGAAAGTAGCTCAACAGTAAATGAAAGTAGTTACTTGTTATATGAGGATAGATTACTTTCGGCTTTTGGACGTTTAAATTACAATTTTGCTAATCGTTATCTATTATCGGGAAGTATACGTAACGACGGATCCTCTCGTTTTGGTAGTGATAATTTATGGGGGCTATTCCCTGCATTCTCTGTAGGTTGGAAAGTGAAAAGTGAGGAATTTATGTCTGATTTTGATTTCATAAGTAATATGAAATTGAGGTTTAGTTATGGAGAAACAGGGAATAATACAATTCCTTTATATCGTTCGTATGCAGAGTTGGCTTCATCTAATTATTCTTTTGGAAATCAAATTGTATATGGGTTGGTCAATGCTACTGTTGAAAACAAGGATTTAGGGTGGGAGAAAACACAATCCTATAATTATGGAATTGACTTAGGTTTTTTGGAAAATAGGATATTTATTTCTCTTGATTATTACAAAAAGAAAACCAATGATATGTTATATGAAGTTCCAGTAGCTGCCGTAACAGGTTTTACTCGTGGTTGGCAAAATATTGGAGCCATGCAAAATTCTGGGTATGAAATTGAATTAACAACTCATAATATTAATTCAATTTTTAAGTGGAATACTTTCTTTAATTTTTCTCACAATGAAAATAAAGTATTGGCTTTAGGCCCAGATGATACACCAATATTAGCTGGTTTTAATAATAGTACGGAAATATTAAAAATAGGGGAACCAATGTTTTCATATTTTATGTATGATGCTATTGGTGTATATATGGATCAAGCTGATATAGACTCATCTCCTTCAATGGCTAATAATATTCCTGGTGATGTAAAGTATCGTGATGTAAATAATGATGGGGTAATTACAGAGGATGATAAAACAATTGTAGGTAATCCGGAGCCGGATTTCTTTTGGGGGGTAACAAACAGTTTTAGTTACAAGAATTTTGATCTTTCGATATTGATGCAGGGACAAATCGGTGGTGAAATATATGGTATCATCGGTCGTGCTTTTGATAGTCCCAATGGTGAAAGTGCAATCAATCGTCCCAAGCATTGGAAAGATCGATGGAAGTCGGAAGAGGATCCCGGCAATGGAAAAGTGCCTAGAGTAGATGGAACAACAAGTGGCTTGTATGATTCCAGATGGTTATATGATGCAACTTATTGGAAGGTAAAGAATGTAACACTTACTTACAATATTGATAAAAATCTGTTAAAAGGAATCGATAGAGCTCAAATATATATATCAGGTGATAATCTTTTTATGCGTGATCATTACACTATTGGCTATTCTCCTGAAGCAGATAATAACGAAGGTGGTGATTATGGAGGTTATCCTAATTCAAAGGTATATACTATTGGTGTAAAAATGACATTTTAAAAAATTGCCCTATGAAAACATTATATATTCAAATTGTTATATTGCTAACTCTTTTTTCTTCTTGTAATGACGATTTTCTTTTAACAGAAAATCCGAATAATGTAGACAGTAATAACTATTACCAAACAGAAACAGATATAAATACAGCAGTAAATGGTACATATGCTAAATTGCGTCAGTTTACTGATCTCTTTTATCTCTATTTAAGTGAAGGACGTTCTAATAACTACTATTCAGGAACTTCTAATGCTCAAAGAGATTTAGTGGATATATCCAGGTTTAATGTAACCTCAGAATTATCTTCAATAGAAGATGCTTGGGTATTGGGATATTCACTTATATCAAGTGCAAATAAAGTTTTGTCTGAAGTTGATGGAATTGAGTTTTCTTCGGAAGATGATAAAAACACCATTAAAGCACAGGTGCGGTTTTTAAGGGCTTTTAGCCATTTTGAATTAATGCGTACTTTTGGTGATATTCCTATCGTCAATAATGTTATTTCACCTGAAGAAGGTGTTAATATTGAAAGATCTTCACGTGTAAAGGTGTATGAATTTATTAAAGATGATTTAGATTTTGCAATTGATTTTTTACCCAAAGCATATTCCTCTGGTGAAGTAGGAAGAGTAACAATGCAGGCTGCAAAAGCTTTATTGGCCAAAGTATATTTAACATGGGCACAATATCCGTTGTATGATAATGCAATGTTAGAAAATGCTATTACGATTCTTAACGAAATCGTTTCAACTTCAGGTTATATGACATGGTCAAATAATTTTCAGGATATATTTAAGGCTAATAATGATAATAAAAATTGTTTGTTTGAAATCCAATATTATTCAGGTACTAGTGGTTTAGGAGCAACTTTTCCATCCCAGTTTTTAGCAAATTCAATGAAAGAGTTCGCATATACGGGAGGAGTTCCTCGGTTTGCCCCGAGTAATGATTTAATGAAAGTGTTTGATAAAGAAGGTGATATGCGTTTTGATGCCACGTTTGATACTACTTATATCAACAATTTCTATATGTCTATCAATGAAAATATTATAACAAAATGGTTCGAAACTGGATTATCTCTTCTGAACCGAAGTGATTGGCCTCATAACTATCCGGTAATCAGACCGGCTGAAATTTATCTGATGCTAGCAGAAGCTTTGGTAGTTAAAAATGGAGCTTTCAATGATGAGGTTATTGGGTATTTGAATAAAACAAGACTGCGAGCAGGTCTTGAAAAAGCAAACCCTGCAACAACACAAGAATTTGAGAATGAGTTGTTAAATGAATACCGCAGAGAGTTTGTGGGTGAAGGTGTCTACTGGCATTTTCTAGTGCGATCAGGTAAAGCTGTAGAAGTGATGAATCAGTGGCTTGCAAATACTTCTCAAAATGTATCTATTAATGTAGACAAGTTAATATACCCTGTGCCTTACTCACAAATGGTTCTTAAGCCCGGTTTGTATGAGCAGAATCCGGGTTATTAAAAGTTGTTTGAAATACTTTTATGCCCTGGCAAGCAACTGGATAGGGTGTTTTTAAGCTTTCTAAAGTTGAACTCGAGGTTATTCGCTCATGCATGTCTATTGAACAGATACGGTCCTTCTGACGATTATAAACATAAAACGACCATATTAAGGCTCATAGCACTCAGAGAAATGTTTAATTTTTCTTAACGACATATTGGCTTTGCCTCAAAAAAATAGAGTATATGAAAAATCGATTAATAGTAAATGTCATACTGTTGTTATTGACAATAGATTTGTTCGCACAACTAGCTACCATATCAGGTACAAGTGTTGAAATTGATAATGGTGTTATTTCAGCCATTATTGACGGAGGCAAAATGACTTCATTAAACATGAAAGGACAAAGCAATTTATTGGCAAATGGTGGTGTTGGTTATTTCTCATTTAACGATAGTGAAGGTTTTCATTCTCCTTCTGGTTTAGCTCCGGTTGTTGTTGTGAATAATACACAAATTGTAGACCTCTACTATACCCTTACAGGTAGTTTTGTTGTTGAAATGCACTATGTCTTTAAAAAAAAAGAGAGTGGGTTTTATACTTATGTAGTAGTTGAAGATAACGGTATTCAATACAAAAATTTAGCAGAACTTCGCTTCGCTCTGAGGGTTAACGAAGATATCATGAATTATGGTTGGACCGTTGAACGAGAGGGTGATATTGTAAATTCCGAGGAGTTAAAAAATCATGTAGAGGAAATACAGGATGCAACCTATGAACTTGCCGATGGTTCAATATATACTAAGTACGATTGGTCTGTTTACCGAAGTGAAGACCTTTTGCACGGAGTTATGGGGAATGGTACCGGACTATGGAATATTGAAGCGAGCCGTGAGTATGTAAATGGAGGGCCTACTATGCAAGAACTTACTTTGCATGGAACAGACACTAGCCCCATTGTACTGTGCTATTTTCATTCCGGGCATTATGGATCTGCCGGCGTATATCTTAAACGTGAATATGCCGATTGGGGTAAAATATATGGGCCAAATTTTATTTATCTAAATAGTGGCACCAATCAAGAAGTTATCTCTGATGCTTATGCAAAAGCACAACAACATGAAAATGAATGGCCTTACTCTTGGTTAACCAATGATTTATATCCTTTGGATAGGGGTGAGCTTACCGGTGGTTTAAAGATGCTTGGTAATGGAAATGTTGATAGTGCTATGGTATTTTTGTATAAGAAAGGACCTAGCTGGGTTAGTTATGATCAGATTTGGCAATATCAGCCCTACGCCTATTTTTTTAGTGATGTTGCTGACCAAAATGGCAATTTTAGTATCAAAAATATTAGACCTGGAACGTATGATTTATATGCATATACTCAAAAAGGGAAGTTAATAGATGACTTAAGCATTAATGATATCATTGTTAAAGCTGGTTCCAATTCTCTAGACGAATTAGAATGGCCTGCAGGTGATAAACAGAATACAATTTTTCAAGTTGGTGTAGCCGATCATAAATCAGGCGAATTTATCTTTGGAGATCTTCCAAGGTTATATGGTCGTTGGTTTGATACGCCTGATTATTTATCGCTTAACACTTCTACGGATAATCCTGAAGATACTTGGTATTATTGTCAAAGAGTGAATACTGACTATGATATTAGTTTCAATATAGATGATGTAGAAGATGTGGTAAATCCTACCCTGAAAGTGGCTGTGGCAGGTGTCGATGCTGGCCCACACTTAGATATCGTCTTAAATGGAACTAATTTGAAAACTATTGATTTCTTATCCGATAGTGGAATCCGTAGAAGTTCATTAACCGGAGGAAAACATTCTGCATACACGATTAATGTAGATAAGAGCTTATTATTTGAAGGAAGTAATTTAATAACGATGAAATGTTATGGTTCTTCTTCAGATTATAAGGGGATTATGTATGATGCTATATTGTTTGAATCAGATATATTGAGTTCTACAGTAGCTTCTACAATTACTAATAGAAAAAATATATTAAGTGTTCAAGGATTAAGAAAAACTGTTTACGTTAAATCTAATATTGATAATACATGTAAGCTTAAAATATATAAAATTAATGGTCAACAATTAAGTGAAGCTGATATTTATAGAGGAGAACATTATATGACAGTTAAGAATGCAGGTATATATATAGTCTCTGTGATGAATAATAAAACAATGCATAATTATAAAGTCATTGTTAAATAAAAGAATCTACCCAAAATTAATATAAAAATTACAAATTAAATACTATTTATTATGAAAATTACAAAGCTACATTTTATTCTATTTCTTTTATCTATTCACTTCTCATTATTTGCTCAAACAGTTCATACTGTTGTGGATACCGCATATACAGATGCTTCAGCAGAGTATAAAATGACACTTACAGTTGTAAGTGAAGAAGGTAAATCAACAGTATCTCTAGATATAGATCCATTAGCTGGAGATCTTGAACAAATATATGATGTTAGTATTTCCAGAGATACAGATGCAAGACTAAGCGGTCGAGGATGGTTTATGTCAAGTGTAAATCCAGATGCTGAAGGTAAAATTGTTGTAGTAGATGATCACGCTACATGGGAAAAAGGTAATATTGGCTCAGGTGAATATCCAACAGGTACTCCTTTGTTTTACTCTGTAAATATCAATAGAACGCCAGAGAATGGAGGTACAGCTCGGGGTAAACGATCCGTGCCTGCAATATATTTACCAGAAGCAGCTCCTGATTTTGTGACTAATGAGGTTTTAGATGGAGGTAATCTTACTCTGAACAAAGCTGCATGGGTAAATCAAGAAACAAAACAAGTACTTTTAAGATTTGGATTTGCTGGAGTTAACGATTATGCATATTATCAGACATTGTTGCTAAATAAAGTGTCGCCTCTTTATCCAGCTGGAGATGCCCCTGTATTTATTAAGTATACTTATTTTAGTAATTCAAATGATATTAATACTAGAACCGATATATCCTATGGAAATATTTTCTGGGGATATGAGGGTTTTACATATGCTTTAATAGATGTTGCAGATGAGTGGATTAATACAGATGGTAATACTTATTTGTGGTTTACATTTGGATATCCTTCGATCGCAACAACTACCTCTTTTGAAATTAATATGGGAACAACTACTTCAATTAAAGATGTTGCTACTTTAGATTGTAAAATTTATCCAACTATTACTAATGGTGATATTAATGTTATTTCTAGTAGTAAAATATCGTCAATAACAGTTTTTAATTTAATGGGAAATACCGTTTATAAAAATATTAATAATGAGGATACTGAGCAGAAAATTAATTTAGCTACACTTTCCGAAGGTGTATATATAGTACTTGTAGAATCAGATAGCAAAAAGTACTTAGAAAAAATTATTATTAAATAGAGTGTTACGGGTAGATTTTAATGCTTTAAGTAGAATGAGGGGATGGAAGTATTCGAATAGTTTTATTTCAAGTTCCCTCATTAATATTGTCAGAGGTTTAGGAAGCCTTAAATAAATTAATATATGAAAAATTTGAGAAGATTGTCAATTATTATAACTTTTTTTTATACAACATGCCTATTGGCTCAGGGGGATAATGGCAATGTTAGAATAAATAAGTTATTTAATTTTGGATGGAAATTTAAGCTGGGAGACATTGAAAACGCCCAAAGTAAAACCTTTAAGGACGATGCTTGGAGAGTACTTGATTTACCGCATGATTTTCAGATTGAGCAACCTTGGGATAGTATGGCTAGTCGTGGTCGCGGATACAAAGCTATGGGCGTAGGTTGGTATCGTAAAACGTTTAAAGCTAATCCTGAATGGAAAGGAAGAAATATATCGATCGATTTTGAAGGTATTATGCTACATGGTGATGTATGGCTAAACGGACAAAAAATTGGCGGAACGGATTATGGATATCTGGGTTTTGAAGCAGATATAACCAAATTGCTAAAATACGATGGTGAAAATGTAGTCGCCGTAAGGGCATCAACAGGAAATGAGGAAAATTCACGCTGGTATACAGGAGGAGGTCTGTTCAGAGATGTACATTTAGTCGTAAAAGATTCAATCTCTATTGCACGTCATGGTATTTTCATTACTACGCCAACTATTACAGATCAGAATGCCGAAGTGAGTGTACAAGTAGAAGTGGAGGGAATTGAAAATAAAACGTACAATTTGGAGATCATAACCAAGTTGTTCTCTCCGCAAGGAAAACAAGTAGCCGTAACCAAGACATTGGCCCCACAAAAATCAAGACTTGCAAAAGTAGAAGTGCCATTGCCTAAGGTGAATATCTCTAATCCGCAGCTTTGGTCGTGCGAAACACCTCATTTGTACTCTGCCGAAGTAGCCTTGGTATTAGATGGTAAAGTGGTTGATAAACTTACCGAAAAATTTGGTATACGTACCATTGAGTTCTCTAAAGAGTTTGGTATGAAATTAAATGGTAAGAAGGTTTTTCTTAAAGGTGTTGCCAATCATCATGATTTGGGAGCAGTAGGGGCAGCAGCTTATGAAACATCAATTGCCCGAATGATGGATCAACTTAAAGCCTTTGGGTTTAACCATATTCGAACATCTCATAACCCTTATTCCGAGTCGTTTTTTAAACTTGCCGACGAAAAAGGGATTTTAGTCGTAAACGAGTTATACGACAAATGGGGCAGTGAAGTTGCCTGGGCCGGAAGCGCGCCTTGGAATGACATTTGGTACCACAATATTAAAGAGTGGGTTACACGCGACCGCAATCACCCTTCGGTAATTATGTGGAGTTTGGGTAATGAGTTACAATTTCAGGAAGAACGATGGAATTTTCCAACCAGCGACTGGGGTGTAACCACCTATCGACTAATGGATGTGGTAGTTAAACGCTACGACCCTACCCGTAAAACCACAGTAGCCATGTATCCTGCACGTGCAAAAGGCATTAAAAGACATGATCCAGGTTTTGATGTTAAAGAAAATATAATTCCCCCCGAGCTTTCAACAGTTACCGATATTGCCAGTTACAATTATGAGTGGGATGATTACCAAGAGTACCTCAACCATGAACCGAATCTCATTATTTATCAGAGTGAGGCCGTTACCAACGAATTAGCAGCTCCGTTTTTTGGCATGGATCAAGATAAAATGGTTGGCTTAGCCTATTGGGGTGCCATCGAATATTGGGGCGAATCTCAAGGTTGGCCACGTAAGGGCTGGAACTATTCATTTTTTAATCATGCCATGGAGCCTTTTCCACAAGCGTGGTTAACCAAAAGTATCTTTACAAACGAACCTGTCGTACATATCGGAGTGGTTGATAGCGAGGGCGAGAAAAAAATGTGGAATGATGTACTGGTAGGCCAAAAGGTAATCTCGTCGCATTGGAACCGACAAGAAGGTGAAAAGTATAACCTCTATACATACACCAACGCCGATGAGGTAGAACTGTTTGTGAATGGAAAATCGATAGGTGTAAAACAAAATTCTACAAAAGTATCAAAACGCAATACCATCTATTGGAAAAATGTACCATACGCAGCCGGTTCGATAAAAGCCATAGGCCGTAAAAATGGTAAAGTAGTAGCAGAACACGAACTGGAAACCACAGGTAAAGCGGTAGCATTAAAGTTAGAAACCGAAAATGCCGACTGGAAAGCTGATGGCATGGATCTTCAGTATGTTAAAGTATATGCTATCGACAGCAAAGGGCGAAAGGTACCTACGGCCACTGGCGAGGTTACTTTTGATGTTAGTGGTGCAGCACGTATTATAGCGGTGGATAACGGTAATCACTCAAGCAATGATCTGTTTGCAGGCAACAAAAAAGAGCTTCACTACGGCTTTGCGATGGCTATTTTGCGTTCAAACCAAACAGGTGGAACCGTGAAATTAAAAGTTTCGGCACCTGAATTGAAAGGGGTAAAGAAAACCTTTACGTTGAAATAAGCTGATAACAATTAAAAGTATTTCGTCGCTCTATTTTCCAATTTGCTTGTACAAAAGAACACAAATAATGGCCGTTCAAACAGGATGTGTTAATAAAGAAATCAATCAAAACTCAAAAAGAAAAATATAATGAAACAATTCATCACTGCTATTTTAATGGTATTATGGTCACTCTGTTTTGCCCAGGTAGATCCAGACGATCAGCCCTCTATTAGTACCAATAATCAACGTGAATTCAGGTACACCAATCCGATTACCCGCGATGTGTCAATCTCTATGCGTGACCATTACATATTAAAAGTAGGTAGTAAATGGTATTGTACAGGAAGTTCACATCCCATATGGACTGGTCCAAATCCTGGTGTGCGCTTATTGGTTTCAGATGATTTGCTTCATTGGAAACATTTGGATTGGATAATTGACGCTTCTAAACTACCTGCAGACTGCCCTTATAATGGAAGGTTTTGGGCACCCGAAATCCACTTCATTAAAAACAAATATTACCTCACCGTAAACAGCGGTAAAGTAACAGCAGAAGATCCCAAAGGAGAGAAGAATCACAGCATTTGGTTATTCTCTTCCGACAGTGTAACCGGGCCATACAAACTAGTAAATGGCCCATTGACACCACATAATAATGATGCTACTTTGTTTGAGGATGAAGATGGTCAGACCTATGTTTATGCCAGCGGAGGTGGCTTATATCAGGCTCGAATTGATTTGAATACAGGTAAACTGACTACACCAATGCAAAAGTTTTTAGACAAAAAACAAGCAGGTTGGCCTGAATGGATTGTTGGCGGTATGGAAGGGCCTTTTGTGATAAAAAAAGAGGGAACTTATTTTATGTTTTTTTCTACCTGGACACGAGGATATGAAGTGGGACTATTAAAATCAAAATCGCCATTAGGGCCATGGGAATTAGCTGCTCCTGAACCTATTTTTGGTACAAGGAAAAGAGAACATCGTCTTAAGAATGCCATAAGCGGAGGGTATACAGACCTGAAATATCAAGATTCTGAAGACCCTTACCAAGAAACAGGGCATAATGCATTGTTTGAAGGCCCCGATGGACAATTATGGAGTTCTTGTCATTATTTTATTAATCGCAAAAGACCCTACCCGTATTGTCAAACCTTTCAACTCTGGGAAAAACAACCACAGCTGGGGATTGAACCTGTTTATTATAAAAATGGACGATTTTATATAAATGGCCCCACGTGGACTGAACAGGTTGTGAACTATTAATAGTAAGGAAATTATTAGTCGGAAGCCTATAATGATACAACAAAATACACTATGCCTAAAACAAAATAGACTGGTTTTACCGTTTCACCAAATCAATAGATAAAGCGCATAACAATTGCCATGACATTGTTGAGGAGCGATCAAAAAATCTACGCGCACCTCTCAATGAGTGGGAAACGGTTGATTATTGTATAGGCGCCAAGGCTGGGATCCCCGAAACTGAAGCACCCTTGGTATTCAAATCGAACCCTGGTGACGTTAATGGTGACTATTACTACCTTTGGATAGAGAAGTGGATACCTAATAAAACCTATGTAGCTTTGCGTACAAAAAGTTTTGAAAACCCGAAGTGGGAAGTTGTTCCAGTCAAATTCCCTGATCCGCTGCCCAAGCATGGCGTGATCCTGCCGATCACAGCTGCCGAAGCAAAAGCGCTGACTGATGCGTACCCTACCGTGAAAATAACGAATTGAAACAAACAACATGAAGCACAATTTATTACAAAGACTGGTCTTTACACTTTTGGGGGCTACTATAGTCACAAGTGCATTCGCACAAAAACAAACTGTTATTCGGCCGGGCGAAATTTGGCCTGATACCGATGGGAATCATATTCAAGCTCATGGAGCCGGGATTACTAAAATCAACGATACCTATTACATGTATGGTGAATCACGCGCCAAGGATCTTGACCCCAACCGCCGGTATGTAGGTTGCTATTCGTCGAAAGATCTGATAAACTGGAAATTCAGGGGGAATGTCCTGAATATGGCAAATCCCGATACACTTGCGTCAAACTGGGTATTGGAACGGCCAAAGGTTTACTATAATGAAAAGACGAAAAAGTATGTCATGTATTTTCATGTGGATGTTAACTACAAACTGGCACAGGTTGCTATTGCAGTGAGCGATAAAGCAACGGGACCATTTAAGTATGTGAGGCGTTTCCATCCGTTGGGTTATGAAAGTCGCGATATCGGTCAATTTATTGACGAAGACGGTACCGCGTATTTAATTTTTGAAGATCGTCCAAGTGGTGGCTTTCGCATAGCCAGGCTTTCTGATGATTACATGGATGTAGAGAAGAATATGTGCCTTATCCAAGACCGCATTGAAGGAGGTGCTATTGTAAAGTATAATAGTTTGTATTATTGCTTAGGCTCAGGACTTACAGGTTGGAACCCGAATCCTAATAAATATGCTACTGCTACCTCGCTTGAAGGACCATGGTCTGAGTTTAAGGATATTGCTCCTCCAGAACTAAAAACATATGGGTCACAATCTACTTTCCTTCTAAAAGTTGTTGGCTCTCAAAAAACAACAGTATTATTTATGGGGGATATTTGGAAGCCTGACTCACAATGGGATTCGCGCTACTTGTGGATGCCTCTGGAGATAGGAAATGGAAAGTTATGGATGCAAACGCCTAAATCCTTTACTATTAATGCTAAAACAGGAGAATTTACATTTGTAGAGAAATAAAATATGTAATATTAGCTTTTTTCCTTATAGTTGATGTTTGTGACGATTGAATGTTAATATTATAGGAATTTTCGTGTGTCTGTAAAATATTTCCAAATAATATATTGAAATTTTCAAGATTGTACAGATTAGATCATATTTATACTATCTATATGAAATTTAAAGTTGATAGTTTTAGAAAAATTGTAATATTTATTTAGTGAAAACATTCTTGCATAATTTCAATATATTTAAAAGCCTTTTTATTTAATGGAAAATGTAAGGTTTGTTTATTCAAATGTTTATGAAAATTTTTATTCTTTTTATTTTTTGTGCTTTTACGATTGAGGTATCCTTCACGCAAGATATACAGTTTGATCATTTGGATATAGAAAGTGGTTTGCCTGATAATTCAGTGAAAAAAATTATGCAGGATCAAGAAGGTTATATTTGGTTCGCTACAATAAATGGTCTTAGTCGTTACGACGGTAACTACTTTAAAAATTATCATTCAAATTTGGGATTAAGTTCCAGTTGGATTATCGAAATTAAGCAAGATAAAAAAGGGTATATCTGGTATCTGACCTATAATGGAACAATACACGTATTAAACCCAGGAAAAGATGAGATTATTGACCTTCAACCCGAAATTGAGGATGGAGGAATCCCCTTTAAAAACTTTATTATAGATTCACATAACACAATTTGGGCTTGGGGAAATGAGGGAGCTGTTCAAATTTCCTATAAGGCCAATTTACATGAGTTTCAATATTCAATCCCTAATTCAGAACAACTTCCTGTGGGTACTATAATTAATTTTATCTATGAAGACAATGCATCTAATATATGGATTGGTTCTAATAAGGGATTAGTTCGATATGCTTATGACAGCGAAGCCAAACAAGATTTTACTATCTATTTTAAGAATCTCGATTTTCGTTGTTGTTATGATAATGGAGCTGATGAGGTGTGGTTTGGCACAAAAGAGGAAGGTGTTAGAGCATTTAATAAATTAAACGAAAAATTTATCGATTGTAATCCTATCAATTCAAGCTTATCATATAAAACAATTTATAGTTTAAAAACAATAAGCTCAGAAATCGTATTGGCAGGCTCCCATGGTGTTCTCTATGAGATAAACACCAAGCACAATAAAGTAACTCAGGTTAAATACCCCGGTTTAAAAGAAATTATCGATTTTTTTGTCGATCTAAAAGGTGGTGTATGGGTGGCAGCAACCAATAGAGGGGTATATAAATATTTGAACAATCATAAGAAATTGAAATATTACGATTTAAATGCCGAAAGTAGGGAGTTTTTAGGAGATATTGATAAACAATTGTTTTTAGAAGACAGTAATGGTTCAATATGGATAGGGATAGCCGGAGGGGGTCTATTCCACTATAATAATGGAGAGGATAGGTTTTACAACTATAAATTTACCGAAAACAATAATCAAAGCATCTCATCAGATGTTATCTTGTCTGTTTACGAAGATAATTCCAAGAACCTATGGATTGGCACTATGTATGGGGGGGTAAATAAAGTGTCGCTCAACGAAGAACCTGTTACATGGCATAGCCCAATGAAGAATCCTCGTAATTCATTCGAAAACGAAGTAAGAGCTTCTTTTTATGATAAACGAGGATATTTGTGGATAGGTAGTAAAGTTGGGAGGATTTATTGTTATGATAAAAATTTCAAGTTAAAGTGTTCCTTGCCTCAAGACTTGAATCCGAAACAAAAGCAGTTTTTGAGTAATATTAATGTATATGCTTTATATCTGGATGAAAATGATAATTTGTGGATAGCTACTAAAGGGAAAGGCATTTATGTATTAAAAAATGTATATCAAAAGAACTTACAACTTATAGAGATAAGTCATTTTAATCCATTGAAATATCCTTCTTTAGACAATGTTTATTCAATCATTCAGGATAAACACAAACAGTATTGGTTTGGTTCTTTTAGGAATGGACTTTCTCTTGTCACAGATCCATTCACAAATTTTCAGTTAAAAGTTTTTAAAAACACATTAAAAAAAGGGGATATTATTAATAATAGGGTTCGTTACCTGTTTGCCGACAATAGTAGCAATCTATGGATTGGAACATCCGATGGTATAAGCCTGCTTCCGGAACAAAAACTTTTAGATCCTCAAAATAGCTTTATCTCTATCTCAAATGATCCGATTAATAAATCAAGCCTGCGTTTTAATAATATCGATTACATTTATGAAGCAAGTGATCGAAAAATTTATGTTGCCACTATTGGTGGGGGCATCTACAGACTTGATTCCTTTGATTTGGCAAATAATACTTTTAGCTGGAAATATTTTGATGTGTCGAAGGGATTAACCTCCAATACTATTTATGCCATACAGGAAGATGAAGAACATAATCTTTGGTTAAGTTCCAGTTATGGACTAAGTAAGTTTAATATACAAAATGAAAGTGTCGAAAAATTCTATGTGGGAAAAGCGTATAGGTTAAATTATTTTACCGAAAGCTGTGCCTCAAAATTATACGACGGAGAGTTACTATTTGGTCATAGAAAAGGTTTTATCACATTTAATCCCAGGGATATAAAAAAGGATACAACCATTTTTCCCCTAAAACTATCCCGAATATTTATAAATGGAGCCGAATTAACACCTCAAACTTCCTCTCTTATCGATGTCTCCATTGATTGTTTAAATGAAATCACACTTTCTCATAAGCAAAATTCAGTTCGTTTAGAGTTTTCAGTATTAGATTATTATCAACCCGAGAAAATAAAATACACCTATCTTATGGAAGGGATTGATGAAAAATGGTCTTCTCCACTACCAAATAATCAGGCAAATTATAGGGATTTACCGGCCGGTAACTATGTTTTTAGGTTAAAAGCCACTAATAGTAATGGTTATCAAATGCCGCAGGAATTAGAGTTCAGAATACACATTACCCCGCCATTTTTTAAAACTATATATGGCTATGCAGTTATTATATTGGTATTATCACTTCTTGTTACTACTTTTTTAATTATGTATCGAAAGAAAATTTCAGCTCAACATGAAATACTCTATACCGAAAAAATCAACAATAAGAAGCTGGAATATTACACAAACATTTCACATGAATTTAAAACACCTTTGTCGCTTATCATAGGTCCGGCGCAAGATTTATTGGATAGTTATAGAGGTGATAAAGAAAATTCTGAACCTGCTTATTATGCAAATAAAATTCTTAATAATGCCAGATATTTATTAAATCTCATTGAACAAATATTGGATTTTAGGAAAATTAATGAAGAAAAAATGAGGCTTCAAGTGGACTCTCGCAACATTAATGCACTATTGCAAGGGATCGTTGATGAATTTTCCCCTCTGGCTAAGAAAAATAATATTAATTTCTATTTTGATCCTAATAATCTGGAAGTAATAGGTTTTGTTGATGAGAAAATAATAACAAAAGTTACCTACAATTTATTATCAAATGCTTTTAAATTTACTCCTGTAGGCAAAGCAATCATCCTAAATATGAATCTGTCCGAAAGTACAGGAATGTTAACTATCAAGTTTACAGATGAAGGGACCGGTATAAGTGTTGATGATCAAGAAATGTTATTTGAGAGATTTGGGAAAAGTAATAGTAGTACAGGATTAGGTTTGTTTTATGTAAAGGAGCTTGTTAATATGCATAAGGGGAGTATTAATGTTGAGAGTGAATTGTATGTTGGAACAACATTTACAGTTTCAATACCTATCCAAAAAAGTAGCTATGCTGAAAATGAACTATCGAAACTGCATTGGGAAGATGAAGCGAAAGCGATGGATTTTGGAGTAACAAATATTATTTCTGAAGCACCTGAATTAAATAAAAAGGATTTTCAAAATTCTATTCTTATTATCGAAGATAATACGGAAATGCAAGAGTATCTTCATCGTAAGTTTAGTAATTCGTATAAGGTCTATTTGGCCTCCAACGGAAAAAAAGGAACCGAAATCGCCAGTAAGGTCTTGCCTGATTTAATTATTTGTGATGTAATGATGCCTGTGATGGACGGAATAGAAGCAACAAGAGTGTTGCGTAAAAATTTTAATACTTGTCATATCCCCATCATCTTACTAACAGCAAATTCAAACGAAAAAAAGAAACTGGATGCATTAGAGCAAGGAGCTGATGATTATATTAATAAACCTTTTGATTTTAAAATGTTACAGCTTAAAATCAATAACATATTAAACATCCGTAAAAAATTAATTCAAAGCTTTATTAATGAGCCGGAATTGCCTGCCAATGTCTTAACCAAGTCTGATCAGGATAAAGAGTTTATAGAAAAAGTCCGCTCAATAATTGAAAGCCAATTAGGGAAGGTTCAGATAAGTGTAGATGACCTGTCTCGAGATATGGGTTGTAGTAGAACTATTTTTTATCAAAAAATGAAAGGAATTACCGGCAGCACTCCTATTGCATTTATAACAACCATTCAAATGAAAAAAGCTGCCTTGCTTTTAAAAACAACCAATTACTCTTTATTGGATATAAGTAGTATGGTGGGCTATAATGATAGAGCATATTTTGGGGCTACATTTAAAAAGTATTTTAGCATGACACCAAAGGAATATCAAAAAAAGCATAGAGGGGGAAACTGAATCGATTATTTTAGAAATATTGTACTTGTTTTTTCATTGTAATTTTACTTTAGAAGAATAACGCATGTCCTATAGATATTACGCACAATGGAATTTTTTGTAATATATAGTTGTCAAACATTCAATATATTTTGCATTGTTTTAGCTTCAAAAGCCAATGATTTTCTGTATCTTTATTTTATGTCAAAGGACATTAAAAGCCTTTATTTTAAGCTAAATAAAAGGTGAACAATTCGGGAACGATTAAGTGTTGTATTAGTAAAAAATATTGAAATATAATAAGTTAGAGGATAGGGGTATAATCTCTCCACCCCGAGAACCTAAAATTTGTCTGAATTATATCAGTATTATGTTTTTAGAATAGAGCTATATTTCTCTGTTTTATCAATCTAAAAGAATTTGTTTATGGAGGTCAGTAGCTAAGCACCTATCAAATCTTTCTGATTAATTTTGTCAGCTTCCACCATGCGGTACATTAAGTTGTTAAAGATGTTATCTTTCATTTGTGATCGGTTGATTCTGTAGCAAAACTCATTAAAATATTTATCTATATGCCATTCGCTAACCCAAGAATAGGTTGTTCTAATCCACGACTTCACTTGGTGTATCATTGTATGTAAGGCTTTAAAATTCATGCCTCCCATGCTTTCAATCTGTTCTATGTTGTAATCCTTCATCAAAGGGCGATAACCTCTCCAACAATCAGTGGTCACACTGGCATTTTGGGATATATGAGCATCAAAAAGCCTTTTAAGTTCTTTCGATGAGTAATTGTTGATTTTCATCGAGTACATACGTTTTACTTTCCCATCATCGGTAAGCTCAACAGCACATACCGCCTTCTTTTTCTTGCAGTTGTAACTGCGACCAACCTTACCTTCTTCTTTGCCTCCTACCACAAATTCGTCGATGTGTACATTTCCATCCATCGGGTTGTTGCCGCTTGATTGCATCGCTTCCCTAACCTTATGCATGAATAGTCGTGCTGTTTTTTCAGTCACTCCTATACGTTCTGACATATAGCTTGCTGACAAACTCTTGGTTGAGGTTGACATCTCAAAGCAAATGTAAAAGGCTTTGCGTACTCCAAATTTCACTTTGTGAAAGAGTGTGTTGGCGGTAGCTGACTCAATATGCGCACACTTGTTGCAGATTCTTCCGTGATGCTTGCGTTGCTGGTAGCCTTGATGCCCACATTTAACGCACTTAAAACCTTGGTACCACTTAATGTTGGCCAAATATTCCAAGCAATCATCATCCGTACGGAAACGATCAGCAAACTTTAGAGCATTTTGTCCTTTGAATAATTCCATGTATCCCTAATTTTTACTAGTGGCAAATATAAGTAATTATCTACTTACCTCTATTTGTTTATTTTGGGGAAGCAGTGAGGTTCAAAAAGTATTGAGCCGCTTTTTGGTTTTTCAATTACGACCTAAAACTGGATAGGATTATTCGAAAAAATACAGTAAAATCTATTATTCATTTCACTAAAATTAATCCAAAATGCCCGTTTAAAATGCGTTTTAATGAACTCATTTCCCTCCAAAGGTAGCAAAGGAACTAATCTTAAAAATGGATTTAATGTCAAGTTTTTTGATCAAAAAACTTGACATTAAAAAAATATAGGTAACTTTGCTATATGAATTTAGCAAAAGAAATACGTAATCAAATAAATAAGATGCCCGAAGGAGTAGCTTTTGGGTACCTTGATTTGGGTATTTCTAAAAAAGATTTTATAACAGCAGCAAAAGCCTTGGAGCGTTTACAAGGGGCAGGTGTAATAAAAAAGGTATCGAAAGGTAAGTTTTATAAACCCAAACAAACTGTTTTCGGGGAGCTTGAACCCGATTATAATAACCAACTAAATACTTATCTTTTTCAAAATGGCAAACGTATTGCTTATGTAACGGGTATTTCACTTTATAACCAAATGGGATTAACAACTCAAGTGGCAAACCAAATTGCTATAGCAAGCCGTATTAAAAGAATATATATAAACCGTGGAGCGCTAAAAGCCGATGCAGTAAAAAGTTATGCTGATGTAACTGAATCAAATTATAAGCTATTGGGTATACTAGATGCTCTAAAAGACATAAAAAAAATACCTGACGGTAATATTGAAAATTCGATTAAGTTGCTTACCAGTTTAATAAAACAGCAAAATGGTAATCAATTAAAAATGCTTGTGAATCTTGCTTTAGTTTATCCACCAAGAGTGAAAGCTCTTTTAGGGGCAATACTTGAGAATATAGATGCTAATATTGAAGTAGCTAAGCTAAAAAAGAACTTGAATCCACTGACCAAATACAAGGTAGGAATAAAACCTAATGAATTACCAACGATAAAGAATTGGAATATTGTATGAGACTTCATAAAAACAAACAGCTATATCAAGATGCAGTAAATTATACTGCTCAACAATTAAATATATCGCCAATTTACGTTGAAAAAGATTATTGGGTGACATATGCTTTGTACACTATATTTCACAATGAAATAGGAAAAGAAACAGTTTTTAAAGGGGGTACTGCCTTGTCGAAATGTTTTGGATTAATAGAACGTTTCTCTGAAGATATAGACCTGGTTGTTATAAAAAGTGGTAACGAGACCGATAATCAATTAAAAAAGAAGATTAAAACGGTAACCAATACAGTAGATGAAATAATGCCCGAAACCGAAGTGAAAGGAATAACTATTAAGCGTGGTATGAACCGTAAAACGGGACATACTTATCCAAAAGTTTTCGAAGGTGATTATGGTCAGATACGGGATGTAGTAATTGTTGAAGCTACATGGTTAGGCTATTTTGAGCCATACGCTACACGTGATATCAATAGCTTCATTTACGATATGATGTTAAAAACTGGCCAGCAAGAGATAGCCAAAGAATATGATTTACTTCCTTTTGAAGTTAATGTATTGGACACCAGACGTACCATTTGTGAAAAAATAATGTCGTTGGTACGTTTCTCATATACTGAGCAACCTTTTGTTGATTTAAGCAATAAAGTACGCCACACTTACGATTTGCATCAAATGTTGAAGAAAGATGAAATAAATAACTTTTTTGTGTCGAAGGAATTTGATGCTATGCTTTTACGGGTAGCGCAAGATGATGTGGCTAGTTTCAGAAATAATAACCAATGGCTGGTTCATCATCCTAATCAATCGTTGTTATTTACAGATGTAGAACACACCTGGGAGCAGATTTATAAATCCTATTCAAACATTTTTGCAAAGTTGGTATATGGAGAATTACCGATCGGTGATGATATTGCTCATACACTGAAGAATATCAAAGAACGATTGCAGTCTGTGGAATGGACGATTAAAATAGATTAAGGATTATGACAACAATTATAACAGATCCCCTTAAAGATGGTTACGATTTCTTTATTACCGATAAATGGAAGAAAGAATATCATTTCAAAATAATAACCTTTGATGTTCCCAGTGGAAAATTATCAATAGCTGTTGAAGATGCAGAAGAAACAGATAATTACTATCCCAGAAAGATGGAGGTTTTATCTGACTATGATGTTGATATTGAAGCTGCAGAATTAAGGCTAAAAGCAAAAGTTAAAAAAGAAATAAACCAAAAATCATTACAAATGAATAATAAAGGCTATTTTGTATTAAAAGATAATAGCATGCAAGGCTTTGTTTTGGCTGATTGGGGAATGGATAATTCAAAACCTTTGTTTTCTGTTGATGGTAAGAAAATTTCAGCTCAGTAGTTAAGTAGTTTGCTCTCTCCATATTGTTCTTTTAAGTTCAGGCTTGAAATAATAGACCCAAATGAATAGGTCCTATTCTTTAAAAGGTAAACATTTATGCAAAGGTTTGGAGATTATTTATTTGATGCATCATCAATGGATTTAAAGGAATCTTTAGATAATATTTTTGAAGATGATATTGAATCATGTTGTGATTATAAGATATTCAATAGAGGTTACGAATATTTTGAATCGGGATTGGTTGAGTATGCTTCAATAGAGGAAGCTAATAATTTGATTCAGGCATCGGTAAATGGTAGTTATGAAGTCGAAATCTAAGTGCTGGCACACGACCAACAGCAATTCGATAAACCATAAGGTTGGAGATTCTTATATAGTAAAAAATTTCGATTCAAATTGAGAGAAACTAAAATCAACCTATACAGATGAGTTATCGATGCTGTCGTATTCAGAAATATCAGAAGAAAAAGATATTAGACAAAGATTTAAGAATTAATTAATTTTTATCTGAATTGAAAAGAGATTGTTTTAATTCAAACAAACTCTATTTAACGTAATCATATCTATAAGACATATATGATTATACTAATGCCATTTTAGAATTTATAAAATATCACTAGTGGGCATTAAAAATTAATAAAAGTTCTTTAAAATTCTTTGTTAGTTGTTAGTCTTACTTGTACCGATTTTTAACAGCGTGACGATTTGAAATGAATATTGAATGTTTTACATATAAACAAGTAATTACTCATGAATCAAGGCCGATATATCTACGCTCAACTTACTGATTTTTTACCCACCCAGACGTGTGTTTGACAAGATTGTCAGCAAACACAACGGAAATAAGTATGTAAAATCATTCACCTGTTGGAACCAAATGCTATGTATAGTATTTGGTTAGCTCACCTCTAGAGGTAGTATGTAATATTTGCTTCTCAGTCTCGAAGCTCACAAATCGAAATATTATCATCTCGGATTTGGTTCTACTGTTTCGCGAAGAAACCTTGGCACAGCCAATGAAAAATGAAAAACATAGCTATAAAATCTTTGAAGAATTTGCATACGTTCTCATAGAGGAAGCACGCAATAGTTGCTATAGATCAAACTTTTAGATCAACAGTAAAGGCAATGTTTATGTATTTTGATTTATCAACAATAGATCTTTGTCTTAGTGTATTTTGGTGGGAGGCTGAGTTTCGGAAAACAAAAGGTAGCATTAAATTACACACACTATACGATGTTAAAACATCAATACCTACGATTCTGTATTTCTCAAATGCCAAAATGCGCAACGTCAATACACTTGACTTAATATCATATGAACCAAATCAGGGAGCTTTTATGTGATCGCCAAAGCTTATATTGATTTTAAGAGGCTGTATCATCTTCATTGGCAGCGAGCTTTCTTTGTGACAAGAGCATAAGATAATATGCGATTTAATCGGATGTATTCTAACCTTGTTGACAAAACAACCGGAGGAATAAAATACGATCAGATCGGAAAGCAGAAATCCTACTATCCATAAAAACTCCAAAGGATTAAGTACTAAGATTGTGAAACGTGATAAAGAATTAATTTTCCTTACCAACAACATAGAACCTAAACCAAACAAAGTAGCTTACTTGTATAAAAAGCGATGGGAAATAGAACTGTTTTTCAAGTGGATGAAACAACATCTCTAGATAAAATCCTTTTGAGTACAACTCTAAATGCTTTGAAAATCCAAATGTATTGTGCAATCATTGCATACAATCTTGTTGCAATAATTGGTAACAGATTGAAAGTTGAGCGCTCAATCTACGAAATTCTACAAATCCATTGCATATCTATACTCAATATAAATCCTGTAAATGCAGCACTTACGGAATGCGATTAAAAAAATACCAAAGAACGAAAAAATAAACAATTAATAATCAGTGGATTTTAAGCGCCCACTTATGATAAAATATAAAAAAAACTATCCAATTAATTCCTTTTAAAAGAGAAAGGAACTAAATTGGATAACAATAAGGGAGAGGAGCTCTAGCAGTGGCTATCTATAACATAATAATTGTAAATAATATTTTATGTTTCATCTTTTAGAATACTTATTATTTACAAAATTATTTTTTCTTATTCTGCTTTATTTACACCTTCTGTGGTTTGAACAACCTTTTGGATATTTCCGTCAGGTTTGAAATGCAGATAATCTACACAAACCGAGCGACGATAATTTCCTCCTGTAGACAGCACTCCATTGTGGTAGAAATAGTAAGTTTTCCCTTTAAAATCGATTATACCCGGGTGTGTTGTTGTGCTATTGGGAACTGTGTCTTGTACTACTCCTTTATGAACCCAAGGCCCTTCAATACTTTCAGAGGTGCAATACTCAACCGATTCGGGAAAATGGGCAGCGTAAAGGAGGTAATAAAGTCCTTTACTTTTATAAATCCAGGGAGCCTCTGTATAATTTTTGGGTGTAAAGGTATGAATTGGGCCATCAACTTCAATCATATTTTCTTTTAGTTTTACCCATTTGCAGCTCCCATTGCCCCAAAACATATAGGCTTGACCATTGTCGTCAATATAAACAGCCGGGTCAAGATCATCCCACGAATGTTTCATATCGGTAGTCATATCATTTGTTATTAATGCTTTACCGATGGCATCCTTAAATGGGCCTGTTGGGCTGTCAGAAACCGCTACTCCAATACCTACACCACCTTTACTGTTTGAATCGGCTTTATGGATGGTTGATATATACCAGTAAAATTTTCCATTTCGTTCAATGCAATGTGCAGCATTGGCCGCATAGGCCGACCATTTAAAATCTGTTGTTTTAAGGCATGTACCATGACTTTTCCAATTAATCATATCGGTGGATGAGTAAACCAACCAACCAGGCATTTTATAAGTTTTAGCATCAACGGATGCTGTATCATGACCAACATAAAGGTAAACGGTATTGTTATGAACCAACGGTGCAGGATCGGCAGTGAATACATCCTTAATAATAGGATTTTGAGCATTGCAATAAACTATTGCAAACATCATTAAAAATATAAAAAAGTGTTTTTTATTCATGGTAATTAAAGTTATTCATTTACAATTTCCCAACTAAGAACTGTTCCTCCTTTACGATTTGGCAAAGCCCCTGGGTTATCTGCTGAATATGGTTCACCAGTTCCGAGAGTTAACCCAACTAATTGGTTGGTTTTAAGCGATAAAAGCATACACTGGTTGTATAACATGTCTTGCCACATAAAAAGACTTCCTTCGTTTTCTTCTTTTAAAAGTCGTACATCGGCAGAAATGCCAATGCCAACTACTGTAACAAATCCAGTTCCATTCATTGCTTCGAGCGCAACTCTACCATTACCTCGGTCGTGAACTCTAAACTGGCATGCCGGGCCATTAAATTCACGAGAACCTTTTGCTTGAGAATGTAACATGCCATGCGGGTTGGCCCATACCTGATTTTGAGTGGCAAGGTTGGTAAGTGTAATTACCCTTCCAATAGGAACATTCTGCGATCTGTCAGCCATTGGTTCATCTAATTTAAAACTAAGAAAATCGGCATATCCTCCTTCCTTACCATCTGTGTAATATGCAAACAATGCGTAACGCGACCCTTGAAATGTTTTTATTTGATAAGGCATTAAAACAGAATCTCCAATATTTATAAAATTATTTCCATCTACAGCGTAACTAAATTGGGCAACATCATGGTCGAAATCTCCGGTTATTCGTAAGTGAATAATATTTGAAGCCAGTTTTTCCTCAATTGTAGTGTTTTTATGCTGATCGTAAAACCTTAGTACAAATCCTGATTCGTTTTTTACAACACCAAGGCTTGCATAGGGTATATTTAAAATGGCAAGTCCGGCAATATCCATATTTTTAAGTTTGCTTGCGTCAAGTTGCACAGTGGCAACCGAAACTGGTCCAATACCCCTTTGAGTAAGTGTATTTTTTGCCCAAAAAAAATCTTTTGCTGGCATTGTATGCAAACGAAGAGAACCTTTCTTTTTGTTTAGTTCCCATTTTTTATCAACAGGATTATGATTCCATTGCCATATTTCCTCTAGAGAAGGGCCATCAAAATTATTGTTTCGCTTATAAGGAGCTGAGGGATTGATCTGTGCATCAACATTTGGTTTTATCCAGGTTTTAGGTGATCGTCCCAGATTACCTTCCAGTCCGAAATACGGCCAGCCATCTTTCCAGGTAACCGGAGATATGCACATAGTCCTTCCTACCGACCTGAAATCGGTCATAGAAAAGCCCCACCATTCGCCATTGGGTAAGTCAACAATGCCACCTTGATGCAGAGGAACAGCCCCGTAACTATTACCGGCAGGTTTATCCAATTTAAACTTGAAACCAGGTGCAGGAATGGGTGTGCCAATACTTACACTCCAGGTCCACCAGCCTTTTTGAACACCCATGGTTTCTTCGGCACTGATGGTAACCGTTTCGTAAGGGCCATAAGGTTTATCGGCACGTGCACATTGCATACGTCCTGTTGGTGAGAAATTAGCGCTAAAGATGTAATATTTACCTTTAATTTTGTACATGTGATGACCTTCGCCCATAGCATTTCCTGCCGGAATGATGATTTTTTCAGTATCCTCAACGATTCCGCTTAAATCAGGTTTTAGTTCAACTAAATGAACTTCATCGTATTTATACACTGCATAAATTTTACCGTCGTCGTCAAACAATACCGATAAGTCGTAAATTTCTGCATTAAGAGGTTTGTGGTCCCAAGGTCCCTTGGGATCTTTTGCAGAAAACACCTGCATACCATGCCCGTTAACATTTGTAAAAATGTAAAACATTCCTTTGTTGTAGCGGATACAAGGAGCCCAAATACCCTGTCCATATGCTTCTTTACCTTCTTCAAGACCAAATTCGGGACCTAAGGTAAATTTATCAAATACATAACCTAATAATTACCAGTTAACAAGGTCTTTTGACTTCATAACCGGTAAACCAGGCACTGTATGCATGGTGGTCGATGTCAGGTAAAAATCATCACCTACACGTATAATGTCGGGATCAGATACTTCATCGTAAAAAATTGGGTTAGTAAATGTTCCGTTTCCGTTGTCGGGCATCCAGGTTTGGGAATAACCAAATACAGATGCAATTGTTAAAATTGCAATTAGAAATATAAATTTGTTCATCGTTGTTTTTTCAAATTGTTGATTTCAAAGCTATTTGGTTGCCTTTATTCGTAAAATAGTAAAAGAATAAGGTTCGAAACTATAGTCAAATTTCTTTCCAAAGCCATTGTGACCTGAATCTACCGGATAAATTTTATTAGGCTCTTCGAAAGAGTTTTCATTATTCGGATTATCTGTTGACAATGTAACTACCTTTCCAGCTTTTTCTACTTCTGACACACCCTTCAGAACAATTTGGGACTCAAACAAGGTGCTGTCGGCATTAACTACTTTTAATATGATTTCCTGGGACTCTTCATCATACCCAGCAGCGTAAAACTGCATTGGGGTTGTTACATTTTCGTAGGCTAAAATGAATTTTCCATCTACGTGCAGTTCGGCCCGGTCTCCCCTAACTATTAATTTTATGTTGTACCACTTTCCTGATTCGATTGTTTGAGAAACAGAATTTCCAATCTGGCTTGATGTTCGTCCATGCGCAACCCGTTGAACAGCAGTATTGGTATTATCCCAGCCACCCAAATTAAAGGCAAATCCATCCTGATTTTTATTGTGCATACCGAAATAAACAAAGAAGCCTTCTTTACCTTCTATTTTTTTACCTTCAAATTCAAACGAATAATTATTTCCTGAAAATCCTTCAAAAATCCGAAGTGTTGCCTGCGACATGGAAGTTTGAGATAAAATTCCATTTTCAACAGTCCAGTTGCCACTATCAAATGAACTTTCATTTAAATTCAACTTTATTACATCACCAGTTTCGGTTGTAATTTTTGCATTCCTGAAATTCGCATGTGTAACCCATGTGCCAACACCAACTCCCCCTTGTGGTATTGAAGCAGGTTTAGCTTCAGTCATTGTATTGCTTAATTCAACGTTGTAATCGGGCTTATTTTCAGCCGCCATTTTCTGAACGTAGTAAGAACTTCGGCCAAGGACTTGGTCGGTATCAAGCCAGATAAGGTTTGTTGCCCAGCATCGGTTGTTGCGGTTTTCCAGAAGTGGGGCGTACGAAGTCATGGTAACAATATCACCGTTTCGTTCCATGCCTGTTATAAAAGCTGCTTCGGATAGGGCAGCTGTCATGTTTCCTGCCCCCACGCCGTTGTTAACGGCATATTCGCCTACATAAACGGTATATTTTCCACGCTCAAGGTTGTCGAAAATGGTAGTGCTGCCAAAGAAAAAATCGGGTGCCACATACCAGTGAGGATCAACCATGTCGGTTTGTTCTATTTTACCTGTTCCTGCGGTTCCATGGTTGGAGATAAGTACCAGTTCCGGGTATTTTTCCTTTATTGCTTTATAAAAAATATCAAATCTTTCTTCATACAATTCACCGCGGTTTTCATTACCAATCTCAATATATTTTAAGGGGAAAGGCTCTGGGTGCCCATGTGCTGCACGTTTAGCGCCCCATTCTGTACTTGCATCGCCAATGGCATATTCTATGGCATCCAGGCAATCGTCTAAATAATAATCCACTTCATTGTTAGAGCATGCATCCCCCATGCGGTACTGACAACCAATACCAACATTACAAACAAACATACCATCGGCATTTATATCTTCACAATACTGCAAAAATTCATAATATCCAAAGCCGTATGTATTACCATAACCCCAAAGGCTATATTCGCCTGGTCGTGCAGCTGGGTCGCCTAGTGTTTTTTTCCATTCATACCTGTTTTCCAACGAAATACCTTCAACAACACAACCACCCGGCCAGCGAACAAACGAAGGTTGTAAACCAACAAGAAATTCGGCTACATCTTTTCTTAACCCGTTTTTACGGTTGATAAATGTTTTTTCAGGAAACAGGGAAACATAATCGAACCAAACAGTACCTGTTGAATTCAATTCAATAGATAATTTCGCTTTTGGATCATTACCAGAGGATACAAGCTTTTTGCTTACATCATTCCATTGGCCTATTTTAAGATCTTTCAATTCTGATGAAGCCAATTCTTCACCTTCTTTTGAAATGAACCTGACAATAACAGTACCTTTGTAATCATTTGAAAGTCTCACTATTAAACGAAGCTTATAAGCATCTCCTTTAACCGCATTCATGCCCCAATAACCGGAATTGATAACCTGTATTGGTTTTGATGCATTTTTTACGGTAACCTTTAAGTTATTGGGAGCGGTTTTAAAATGTGGTTTTTCTTTTGTTACTTCCATGTTGGCAAAATTGGATTCAGCAGCAAGGGACCAGCCAGGTACAGGATCATTGGTCCATTTAAAAGTTTGCTGTTCAATTCTGCCGGTAGTATGATTTGTTACCTGCTTCGGTATTAACCTGTCACCCTCAGCCCGATACCCGTCAGGCAATTCTAATTCTTCGAAACTTCGGTTCCGAACTAACTCTGCATATAAACCCCCATCACCTGCATTATTTATTTCTTCGAAAAATATCCCGTACATAGATGGTGCAACGGGTGCTCCAACTTTTGTTACATCAACTGAGATTAATTCTTTTGGTGTATTGTTGTTACATGCTCCCATTAAAACAACAAGGATAATAAATGGTATTACTTTTTTCATTGCATCAATTTTTTATATAAGGTCATTATTTTTTTGTTTTTATCCGAATTACTGTTAATGACATTGCAGGTAGTTCGGAATCAAATTTTTTATTGACTTTTATAGTTGACTTTTTAGGAATTATAGTATTTGGGTTATGAGGGGTATTTTTGGCTTCTGGATCTCCGTTTAACAGTGTTTTATCAGCCATTGCGATAATTTTTCCAAAACGTGTAAGATCGATAGAAACATTTTTGTTTACTACATTAGCGTTCACCAGCTTTAGAATAATATCACCCGATTTGCTATCGACAATGCATGAAGCACCCATAGTAGTGTTGGTTTTTAAAATGTTAGTGACATTGTCATAATAATAGTCGCCTTGATTTGTCATAAACATTTTTTGAACATAATAATTTGGAGTAGGATAAATGTTTGCATTGTCGAAGAAAATTAAGTCAGTTGTCCATTGCGTAAAACCTATTTTAGCGGTTAAAGGGGCATAGGAGGCCATACGAACGATATCGCCATTACTCTCTAAGCCTGTCATGTAAGCAGCTTCAGCAATGGCATTCCGCAATTTATTTCCCCACGATGCATATTCGCCAAGATACACTTCGCTTGCCTTTCGATTGTAGGAGTCGTAACGTTGCTGATTATTTAAAAACCACTCTGGTCCTACGTAATAATGTTCATCAACAATAGGAATCTGTAACTCATTTGCAATTTCCCATCCTTTGTCAAAATCTTTTCCCTGATGAAAAGGTCCCACTGTACCGATTAAAGTTATTTCGGGATGTTTTTCAGCAACAGCTTTATAAATCATTTTGAAACGCTCTTCAAATTCCGGGGTCATTTTATCTTCATTTCCTATGCCCAGGTATTCAAGATTAAATGGTTCGGGATGGCCTGATTCAGCCCTTTTTTTGCCCCATTCTGAAGTAGCAGGACCATTAGCCCATTCAATCAGGTCGAGTACTTCTTGAATATAATCTTTCATTTCATCAACAGGAAGTGCTTTTTGTCCCGCACCTCCAATAACATGAGTGCCTCCTGTATTTTGACAACTCACTGCAGCCGGAAGAACAGGAACCGGTTTTGCCCCAATATCCTCACAAAACTGAAAATACTCAAAATAACCCAAACCACCAGTTTGATGATAATTCCAGATATTTCTTTGCCCTTTTCGTTGTTCAACAGGGCCTATGGTGTTTTTCCAACGGTACATATTCCCTAATCCGTCGCCATGAACAAGGCAACCGCCTGGAAAGCGGACGAATCGTGGCTGAAGATCTGCCAGGGTTTGAGCTAGGTCGTTACGCAATCCGTTTGTACGGTTTTTAAACGTTTTTTCCGGGAATAGAGAAATCATATCCAGTGCAATTTCACCTTTATTTTTGGCAAGAACCACCAATTGAGCCGTATCACAACTTGTGGTGGCGGTTAATGTTGCAGAATATTTTTGCCAATTGGTTGAAGAGGCTTTTACACGGTTTTGTGCAAGTACTTCGCCTTTTTTGTTTTGCAGGCTAATTAAAAACTCAATGGGCGATTGGCTAAAAAGTTTGGCAAACATCGAGAAGTTGTAGTTATCCCCCTGCCGTATAATCATCCCGTCAAAACCATAGTTTAGGAGTCCTACGCCGGCTTCGCCTTTAAATTGTTCATAGTTCCCAACAAAATTAATAGTTAAAATCATATAATGAGGGTTATTGGGATGGATAGGCTCATTCGTTTTAATACTGATATTTCCTATAGAATAACCAGGAGAAATATAATCCCAATAAGAATAAGAATTCCAACCACCCTGATCGCGAGGACTGTATTCAAATGAACGGTTTTGAACCATTTCGGCATACAAACCTCCATCCGCAGCGTAGTTTATGTCTTCGAAAAATAATCCGAATAAATCGGGACTGATTTTTTTACCATCTTTTACGGGTTGGGCGTTGATTACAAAAGCAGAGCTTAACATTGCTGTAAAAAAACCAAGAACAAATAATTTATGTTTTTTCATTTTATTCTGATATTTTGTCGTTGATGTGGAAGTAGTCAAAATCGGCATAACCACCGGGATTTTTCGATGCATAGTTAAATAAACCAAAACGATAACCCATAAAATGCTCCGTTAGTGTATATTCCATTTTTAGTTCTGCACCAATTTGTTTCCAAGCTTTATTATCATGGCTATAGTAGAACTTTGCCACATCCATTTTATCCCTGAAATTGCATTCAATTTTTAGGTAAACCTTGTTTTGTGCAAGTGGTATGCTTTGCAGTTCTGTGGGGTGGTCGGTTTTGTTGCTGACCATGAATAGATATTTTTCACCATTTACTACTTTAACGCCCACTTGACCAAATTTGCGTTGCAAAGCAACCAAGCCCGCAAAATCACCATCTTTAAGGTTCGAAGCATCAAGCAGGGTTGAGCCAGAACAAACCGGGCCAAAGGTGCGCTGTGTCAATGTGTTTCTCGATTTCAGAAATAGGGTATCAATTCGGCCGGTTTTCAACCTTAGAAATCCTTTACGTTCACTTATCGACCAAAGCGAGTTGTCAGGGTTGTGGTTCCACTGCCAAACAAGAGGTAATGCAGGTTCTCCATTTTTACGGATAAACTCATCGTTGTTAACAATTTCGGGAATAGGACCGGTACTTGCAGGCAAGTTTAAAGTTTCTGATACTTTCCCGTTTATGCCCAAAACGGGCCAATCATCTTCCCATTTCACAGGTACAAGGTATGGAATACGTCCCACCGAGCCATAATCGCGAAACAAATAAGAAAACCAGTTGCCTTCGGGCGTGTCGATCAATCCACCCTGAGCAACCCCCTTATCCATTAACGCAACCTTGCCTTCCCATGGGCCATCTATACTATTTGCGCAATGAATCACAACAGTTCGCATACCACCCTGGGGCCAGCAAATAGTAAACAGATAATATTTGCCATCAACTTTAAAAAGTTGAGATTCTTCTCCAAGGCCAACATTATTTCCAGCTGGTGCATTGGCATCTTCTATAAGTACTCTTTCTGTCCCTTCTATTACACCTGTAAGATCATCTTTTAATTTGGCAATCATAAGTTTGCGAACACTCCAAATGATGTAGTTTTTTCCATCGTCATCAAAAAAATGGAATGGTCGTGATATTGACTATTAATTGTAATCAAACTCCAAGGGCCTTTTTCAATATCCGGGGTTGAATAGATATAGGTTTTGTGCGTAGTTCCGGAAAATGTTGATACGTAGTACATATTGTTGTGATATCGGATACAACTTGCCCATGTGCCATGGCCATATTCGCTTTTCCCGTTTTGTAAGTTTGTTACATCTACATCAGCAAGGGTATTATAGGCATAGTTAACCAATTCCCAGTTTACTAAATCCTTTGATTTCATAATTGGAACACCGGGGTTCATATGCATGGTGGTGCTACTCATGTAGTAGGTATCATTTACACGTATCATTGACATGTCAGGTACATCGGCAAAAATCAACGGATTTTGGTTTTTTTTGACCTGCGCCAAAAAAAATGACAATGATGCCGAGACTAGAATCAAGGCTATAAAAACAATTAATTTCTTCATTTTTTCTTTTACTGATTAATTTGATTTATTATTATTTACAGGAATCGGGCCTTTATTTTCATCATAGTTGAATCCTTGAATTTCAAGCATTTTTACAGCGTATCGCCGACCGAGTTCGCGCATACCGGCAGTATTGAAATGAAACTGGTCCGCAACCCCTTTAACACCCTGCGACGATATAATGTGGGAATTTAAAATTACCTTTTTTAGGTTTGGTAATATCTCGGCATTAAATGTGTAACAAATCCCATTTTCCTCTTTACTTTTCAATTCGCCAGCCAGCAATGGCACATTTTTCGCTTTAAGATCCAAGTCCTTCATCAGATTATTATAAATATCTTTTACCTTGTTTGGCCATTCAGGATCGGTAGAATTTGACTCTCCTTGATGTATTAATATACCTTTTATTATACCATCTTTCTGGGCAATTCTTGCCATGTCAACTAGCCGTAGGTACGGATTGCCATCATATTTCTTGCAGATATTCTGCATCCAGGTTTCGGCACTGTCGAGATATGTTTTATAGGTATCTTTTCCCCAAAGCTCAATTTTGGCGCCTGCAACCGACACGTTGATAACTCCAACTCGATAATCATCCGGAAGGTTAGCCACCATGGTACGTCCAAACCAATCGACTGGACCCATTTTGTTTTCGGGACGGTTAATGGGAGGTTCTGCCACATACCAATTTCCCATTTTACGTTCCATTTTCAGGTTATCGACTGTTGCCATCATTTGAAAGCGAGGATCAACCTTTCCTGAATCTTGTTTTTCATGTCGTGCCCCAGCTTCCATATTCGATTGTCCAAAACAGAGATAGATAAAAAATTTTGGATCGGATTTCTGTTTTTGGGCAAAAACTCCTGTTGTTACGAACAACAATACGTAAAAAACTATTATTAACTTAGATCTATTCATTTTAATCATTTTGTTTGCTGTATAATATTTAATCTCGTTTTTTTTATTTCGATGTTTTCTTCTTTGTGCGAAACTCCTGCATTGATGCAGAAGAGTGGTTCATCCCCAAGCTCTTCAGCCAGCAGCAAATATTCGTGATAGTCTATACCATGAGTAGCATTGTAGCTCCAAATGTTCTAAAACGAGATACGCGAGTCAATGTTGACGATGGTGTTTTTCCACTGGTACATATGTAAAATGTCGTTTCATTATATTATGATTTTTGTTGTTATTTCAATTCTTTTACTAATATCATCACATCTTCAATTATTCGGTTATAGCATTGTATTCCAATGAGAACCCATATGAATAGTTTTTATTCCCATCAATACAATACTTGTCTAATGTCCTGGCACCCCAACTGTCGTTTCCACCCACACCATGAATATTCAGGTCGATATTGAGGTTAATGAAATCGCGTTGCGGTAAATCGAACGGATGATTTGCCTTTTCCAGATCATCTTCGGTATAGGGCCATGCACGGAAACAAAGCGGTTGCAACCCGGTTATTTTAATTTCTTCGCCATTGTTATTCATAAAAGAAAACCATCGTACATCGCAACGGTTGGCATTGTCCTGTGGAGCAATATAATTTGTGATAAAATTTTCCAGTTTAAGTTCGTATAAGCCAATTGGGTAGCCGGTATTACGGTCGGGGTAATTTTCTTGTATGCCCCTGCCGTACCATGTAATCCTATCCATTTCTAAAGGTAATTTCATGCGAATTCCAAACTTGGGTATTGATGGAATACCATTTGATTCAGGGGTATAGGCCGCATGTACCTGCAATTGGCCGGTTCCGTTAATGGAATAGGTTAATGTATATGAAGCTCCAATATCAGGCAACTTCATATTGAATGTAATAACTGCCAACCCATTCAGCTTTTGGATGTTTACAGTTTCCACTTTGCGGGTTTCACTTGCATTTTTCCATTTTCCGAGGCGCCGGTTGTAGCCATTCCGTTTTTGGTTGTCGTTGGCAGGTTTCCAAAAATAGGGTTCCAGTTCTCCTTTGAGCAGTTCCTTATTGTCAGCTGTCCAGCTAACTAAAGCGCCGTTGGTTTTGTTGAAGGTGTACTGAATATTTCCGGCTGTAACCATTATCTCTCCATCTGCCTCTTTTGTATCAGGTGCATTTCCGGCAATTTGTAGCGGTTCTGTTTTCCCTTCTTTCAAAACAAATTGTTCACGAGTCACGGTATATCCTGTTTCTGCCCATAATGCGGGCTTTTTTAAACGCGCATACAGGTTTAGTATAATTTCCCCGTTCAGAGAGTTATATTCTTTTGGCAGTTCAACAGGTATTTCCAATGTTTGTCCCGGTAATATCGCAGGACATTTCAGGACACGGGTTCCCAGGATTTTTCCATTCAGCAAAAACTCGCCAATAAAATCAAACATATCAGACGATATAAAATCGTACCGATTGATTACTTTCACTTTTACCGGTTCAGAGCTTGCCAATTCAAAATCGATATTCTGATATACCTTTTGAACCTGATAATAGTGCGGGTGAGGAATCCTGTCGGGACCAATTAAGCCGTTAAGGCAGAAGGCTCCATCGTTGGGCATATCTCCAAAATCGCCACCGTAAGCAAAAAACTCATCATCCCCAAGAGATAGTTCGGCAGGATGCTGGTTGTACTTAATCTTTGAACCATCAATCTTTTTGGCGACCCCCTGATCCACCCAATCCCAGATAGCAGCTCCAGCTATACTGGAGTCGGCATAAATGATTTCCCAGTATTCCTGAAGGTTACCTACTGAATTTCCCATGGCATGGGCATATTCGCGCATAATAAAAGGTTTATCGGTAACCTCCTCGGCTTTTTGTTTAAACCTGTCAGGTGGAAGATAGCTGTCATCATAAAGGTCTGAAATCCCACGATCGGAGTCTGAGAAGACAGGTATTTCAGGTGTAAGTTTCTTTATGGTATCGGCCATTGCAACCAAATTTTGCCCGCTCCCTCCCTCGTTTCCGAGCGACCAAATTATTACACAGGCATAGTTTTTATCGCGCTCAACCATTGAAACAGCCCTTTCCACATGCGATTCTTTCCATAACGGATCTTCTCCCAGTTTTTTATTCCCGATGCCATAACCATGTGATTCCTGGTTGGCTTCGTCCATTACATACAAACCATATTCATCGCATAATTCGTAAAACAGAGGATCGTTGGGATAATGACTGGTGCGTACAAAATTGATGTTGGCTTGTTTCATTAATACAATGTCCTGAACCATCGTTTGCCTGTCGATATATTTGCCGGTCCGCGGATGATGTTCGTGACGGTTAACCCCTTTCAATTTAATTGCTTTCCCGTTTACATAAAAAATTTCACCTTTTGTTTCAACTTTTTTCACTCCAAACTTCCAGTTCAGGGTTTCGACCACTTCATTACCCTTATTTTTCAACCTGATTTTCAAACCATATAAATAAGGCGTTTCGGCTGACCATACTGACGGATATCCAATGTTGGTATTTATTTCAACAATATTCTCCGACAATTTTTTCAATTCGCCAACAGGATTTGAAACATTTATTTCAACAGGTTCTCCTTTTGCTGAATATCCTGAAATCTCAGCTTCTACAGTCATTCCTTTTGCTAATTGGCCTGAACGGTTTTCAATATTTAATTTGAGATTCACTTTTGCATTGCTGAAATCATTTGCAGGATTAGCAACAACTGAAAAATCACGGATATATGTAACAGGTCGGGCAATTAAGTTTACATCCCTGAAAATACCGCTAAAACTCCACATGTCCTGGTCTTCGAGATAACTTCCGTCGCACCAGCGATATACCTCAACGGCCAGTTTGTTTTCGCCTTTATGGATATATTTGGTAATATCGAATTCAGACGGTGAAAATGAATTTTGACTATACCCTACTTTTTGTCCGTTTACCCAAACATACATCGCAGAACTTACCCCGCCAAAATTCAGGAATACCAGTTTGTTGTCCCAGTTCTCAGGGATGGTAAATGTGGTGGAATAACTTCCAACCGGATTCCGTACATCGTAACAGGTAAAACTTTTATCGGGTTCCGAAGTTACTTTTGGCGCATCGGGTTTAAAAGCGTACTTGATGTTTACATAGATAGGTGTTCCAAAACCCTGTAGTTCCCAATTCCCCGGGACTACAATATCATCCCAATTGGAGGTTGAATAATCTTGCTTATAAAAATCAACAGGCCTTGATTGAGGATTGGGTGACCACATGAATTTCCACCTTCCATTTAGCGATTTAATGAGAGGATTATTAGCCTTATCCTCTGAAACATAAATTGTAGAGTGTGGATTTTCCTTATTAATGCTAATGACATTGGGATTTTCCCAATCTACAATCTTTTGCGGATATATTGTTTGGCAAAATAATACTCCCAAAATTAAACCGAAGGCAATCCTAATCCAGTTCATAGACGTGAAAACATTTTTCCATTTTAAATTAATCTATAGTACTTATTTATATCCGATATACTTAAAATTCAATTATCTGCTCAGTCCATGTAGGCCCTGAAATGTAGAACATTCCATCTTTATAAGTCACGGGTTCTATTCCCATTTGTGGGGTCAGCTCCCACGATTCGAAAGTTTGGCTATATGGATAAGGCCGCTTCTCAAACATTAAATAGTGGCACGAACTCCACAATTTACCATCGGGACCTTCAAACAAGGCATTGTGGCCTGTTTCGCAATAAGGGTCTTCGCTATCCTGAAATTTGATTTTACTAAATTTAAGCTCTGGACGATGTTCACGTTTCTTTGTGCCAAAAATTGGTTCGGGCGAGGCCAGTTCCCATGGACCAAGCGGGTTTTTCGATTTCAGCAAACCAACTTCGTACCCACGTGTCCATGTAGAGAAAAACATGAAATAGGTACCATCGCGCTTGATCACAAATGGGCCTTCAATTCCACCCGTAATCCAATCGGGGTATCCGGGTTGCAGTTTATCGAGAAATTTTACGGCAGGAGTCGTAAGTTTTCCTGTCGTTAAATCAATTTTTGCCTGAAAAAGCCCGTTGCCACTACAATAAAAATACACCTGACCATCTTCATCTTCGAACAAAGTTGCATCGTTGTTATATTGTGGTGTAAGCGGACCGTTCACCAATTTGTATGGTCCGGTTACCTTATCGGACGAAAAAAGCCAAACACTGTGAGTTGTCATTCCTTTCGGATCCTCAGCAGTAACTTTGCCACTATTTACCGTAAGCCAATATTTGCCTTTGATAAAATGAATTTCAGGAGCCCAGAAACGGCCGTTGTACGGACAATCGGCTGGAAGTTTGCTGGCATCAATTAGCCACGAGTGCTGCTTCCAGTGAATCATATCGTCAGATTCCAGTAATCTCACTCCTGGGTTTGGGCCAGTCCACACCGGATTTGAAGTTCCGGTACAATACCATTTCTCGCCTGCCTTAATAATGCAATGGTCGCGCATCGAAATGGACAAATCGCGTGTAATGGGGTTGGTATATTTGAAAACGTGTTCTTTTCCAGTATTTCCATTAATGCCATTTTCCTGAGCAAAGACGCTTGTTGTCAATCCAAGTAATGCAAAAAAAGCAATCAGTTTGTATCTTTTCATCATCATTGAATTTTAGAGAATTTATTGACGGATGTATGGGCTTTCGTCCATCTTCAAAAAGGTACGCTCAAAGCTTCCATTGTCAATCACTACTTTATAGATCACCACTCCGGGATCGAGAGGACGAATGTTCAGTTTGTAATTGCCTTCTTTGTTTTCGGACAATTGAAGTACCATTGGAATTTCTATCATTCGGGCGGCACCCGCCGGATACATTTTCGAGTAGTTATTTTTCCATGTCAGTTCGGAATTGATATTCCATGTTTTTTCTGCGCCACCGTCAAAAGATACTGCAACACTGTGACCACCTTTTTTATAAGGTAATGTACTGTCGAAGAATATCCAGACTTTGATACTGTCGGTTTTAGGAGACATTTTCATTTTATAACTGATTGAGGCTCCATTGGTATTTTCAGTATAAGGCATTAATGCAATCCCCGAGAGTGTTCTTCCCAAATCGGGAATCACGGTCCATTTTGTTTTTTCAGATGCTTTGGTCTCGAAATAGTGTTCGGCTTCCATCACTACCACACCATTTTTTTCGGTGAAATGATAACCGCCTTGTTTGGCTTCTTCAGGGGTTATACGGGTAACTTTAGGCTTCACATTCCCTCCGCGAGGTTCGTCCCACGAGCGGTATCCAATATGGGTTTGATCCATGATGTGATTCCATTTTCCATCGGAAACATTCAGGTTATAATCGCGGGTAAATTCGGCATCGATATCGAAACATTTCTCCACACGATCGGCCCAATAGTTTGCAGCAAGATTTTTTTCCGCTGCAAGCTTTCGGTTCATGGCCAACGAATAATACATATCGTATAAATTAGCCATTGCCCGCACCGGATGAAGAATTAGCTGCATATACGTGCTTCGGTATTTTTCATCGAGTTTGTAATACTGTCTTTGTGCCAAAGCTTCAAGTGCCAAATACGCATCTTTTACTTGCAGCAATTCACCACTTTCGAGGTTATAAGTTCGCTGGTCAAGCATTTCAGCAGTAACCCGGCTGGCATATTTGCAATAGTTGCTTAAAATTTCGGCTGCTTCCTCGGCCTGATCTTCGCCAAATTTATCGGCACAAAATTTAATGGCATAGTTGTTTAGATTATCCTGATTGAACGAAGTTGGGTTCCATGCCATTTGCAGGAAGAAATCCATTGGATATTCATTTGGCTTGAGGTCTCCAACATTGAGAATCCAAACTTTATCAACCCCATAGCTGTAAGTAAGCTGAAGTTGTTCCCACATGTGCGGTATTTGGGTCATGTTGAGCCATTGGTAAGCCCGTGGTGCACCGTGAAGGTCAACATGGTAATAAACACCGTAGCCCCCAGGGTGTTTGGCTGCGTTTAATTCGGGTAAACGGCGCACGTTACCCCAATTATCATCGCAAAGAAGAACAATCATGTCATCGGGTACTTTAATTCCCTGATCATAATATTCTAGCACTTCGCTGTACAACGCCCAAACTTGGGGCGTTTCTTGCGCTGGCTTTCCCGTTACTTTTTCAATGACAGCCCGTTGATCGGCAAATATCTTTTCAATTAACCTGAAATTATCTTCAGCACTTCCGGCATCGGTCATCGGCAGGTCGCCATCGCCTCGCATCGACATGGTGATGACCTGCTCGTAGTTTTTGCTCCGTTCAAGGCCGTCTTGCCAGAATTTTTTCAGACCGGCTTCGTTGGTTTTATAGTTCCACTCCCCATTTCCATATTCTTTGCGGTGGATGCCCCATTCTTTTTGGGCACGCATCATCGGTTCGTGGTGCGATGTCCCCATCACAATGCCATACTCATCAGCCAGTCGTGGATTTTCAGGATCATCTTCGTTGAAGGCATTGCCCCACATTGCAGGCCAAAGGTAATTGGCCCGCAAACGCAACAGCAACTCAAACAGATGGGCATACATTTGACTATTGAGACCACCAAATTTTTCGTTGGACCATCCGGTAAAGCAAGGAGCTTCATCGTTAATAAAAATGCCTCTGTACTTAACCTTTGGTTCAGCTGACACATAACGACCGGCAAGCACGTAAGCAGAAGGACGCTGCTTTGCGGGCACATCGGCCCACCAATACCAGGGCGAAACGCCTAATTGTTGGGAAAGTTCATAAATTCCATAGATAGTGCCACGTTTGTCGCTACCCGCAATAATTAATGCTGCTTTTACTCCTTTTTCAGGATTTGGGATTGTAGTGATCACAAAGCTTTCCCATTTCCCTTTCAAGTCCGAAACATTCAATTTCTTCGATTTTACAAGTTGATCAATCAACTTGCTTTTACCAAGAGTGCCAATAATGATCTCGTATTCCGAAGACTCTTTATTTGAACTGATTTCAGGCTTTACATCGGTCACACTTTTAATATCATTTTGCAAGTCGCCTGTAGCACGTATTACGCCTTTCCAATCGGCTTCGTCGTAACGAACTAATGCCGAAATTTTATCGGCTGAAACAACCGGAAAGTCAGCTTCACTTATAGAAACATTTGAAATAATGTTTTCAACTAATCCACTTGTTTGCTGGGCTTTTGCTGAAATACCTGTAAGAAAAAACAGGCCTCCGAGGAAAACCACTCCAAAAAAATAATTCACTTTTCTTATTGATGCATTCTTCACACTAACTGTATTTAAGTAATTCATAATCTAGCCGAATAAAACCGAGACGAAATATTACTTGCTGTAATGATTTTCTCGTTTATAATCAAAAAAATCAACATCGACATAACCCCCTGTTTCTTTGGTTGCATAGTTGAAAATAGCAAATTTGGACCCCATGAAAAGTCTCCGGTAATCGAAAATCATTTTGTATTCCGATCCGATAGGCATCCAGTTTTTATTGTCGAAACTGTAAAAAAAAGTTGCTAAATCCTTGTTAAGATTAAAATCCCCATCCACACGCAAGTAGACAACATCCGTTGTCATTTCAACCCGGCCAAACTCCTCTGTTTTGACCCCCTGGATTGCTTTATTGTTATCTAATGAAACGGAATTGGAAGCCATCGTAATGTACTTTTTGTTACCGTCCATAATAACCGACAAAACACAGGCATCGCCATTGAACGCACTTAGCCCGGCAACATCACCATTCTTCATTTTCGAAACATCAAACGCAACAACCCCTGTACATTTTGGCCCTTCCATGCGCTGGGTAATACTGTTGGGCGCAGCAAACAAATTATCGACTATGCGGCTTGTTTTCAAGCGCAGATACCCGGGGCGTTCTGTTAAAGACCAAGCGTTGTTCACTGGATTATGGTTCCACTGCCAATTAATTTTTAATTGTTTCCCTGAAAAATCGTCGCTTTCTACAATCCGCTTTCCTGTATCGTGAGGTTTTAATGGAATTTCAGCATGTAAAGGGACTTTGCCATTTTCGTCGCCTAGTATAGGCCAGCCGTCAATCCAGCGTACTGGCATTAAAAGTGGCACACGGCCCACGCCACCGCGGTCCTGAAAAATTAGCCCGTACCAGTTACCATTCGCATCGTCGGTAATGCAACCTTGACCACAATAGGGAAATCCGGCAAAGTTATCTTCCAGTATTACTTTCTTTTCGTAAGGGCCGGTTATCTGGTCGGCACGATAGCAAACCTGCCGACGCGGTTTGCCTCTTGGCCACGAAATCATAAGAAGATAGTATTTCTCATCGTGTTTGATCACCTGACTACCTTCAAGCAACCCGATTTCGTCAGCATCGCGTTCAAAAACGTGAGTGTCAACGCCATTGGGTTTAACATCCGTGAGGTCGCTTTTTAATTCTTTAAGAGAACCTGTTCCCGAGAAAACATAAACACGTCCATCATCATCGAAGAAAAGGCAGTTGTCGTGAAAGTGCTGCATTCGGGTTACCAACTTCCAGTTTCCGGCTTTTGGGTCGGTCGTTTCGTAAACATACGACTTAAATGGCTGGTCGTTTGGCGAAAACAGCACATAAAATTTACCATTATGGAAACGGATAGATGAAGCCCACTGCCCGCGACCGTATACTGTGCCATCAATTAAATTGTACTTTGAATTATCGCTAATACTATCGAATACGTAACTGGCAATTTCCCAATGAACAAGATCCTTTGAAGTCATTACCGGCGCTCCGGGCATCAGATGCATTGTTGTACTGATGAGATAAAAATCATCTCCGCTTCTACATATCGACAAATCGGGTACATCTGCCCACATTATAGGATTTGTGTATGGTGTACTTTCATTTTGTGCATTGGATAAAAAACCAACAATGACAAACAAAATAATTAGAACTTTTTCTTTCATTATTTAATATTGAGTTGATGTCTATTAAAAACAAAACTACTTGATGTTAAAATTTTCAATTTATATTATTGGATATTCTTTTTATAAATAAGGATATAAATAGGATAGTAATTATTATTTATTTTGACTCGCTGTAATAAACTTAATTGTATTTACCTATTTCACAATAGTTATATATGTTTCTTGCATTAAAAATGAACATTTTCTATCAGTATCGTTTTTTTGTAATCACTTATTCTAAGTTGAATCATTATTCCTTGTTTACATATCTAACAAAGGGATGGATCTATACCAATATTGTTTTAAGTTTTTCATAATCATATAATTCTTATGGCATTATAATAGGTTGTTTTCAGCTGATTAAATTACTTGGCCTTGCTTTCCTTTAATTAAGCATAGGCACTGTACACCTATATATCTAATCTCAACAAATCCTGTATGTAATACTTGTTGAATAATATGCCTTACAAACTCTAGAGTACTATGATTCTTACTATAATTTAATCTTAAAATAATCCATGTAATTATTATTTATGAGTGTTTTACTCATATTGATTCCTATTATTATATACAATATATCGACCTAAAATAAAGGTATTGATTAAATGAAAATTTTTGGAATACGAGTTTATCAATTTAAAACCTGAATTTTTAAGTTCGTATTTCCCATTTTTTTATTATCCGTAAAAACTATACAACTATCGTGGATTTGTATTAACACATAACTGCATATTTGACTGAACTTTGTACCATAAACTTTTAAACATTTATAGTATGAAAAAAGTAGTTTTAATCACAGGTGCAAGTTCGGGAATGGGCAAAGAAACAGCCAAGAAACTCATCAAACAAGGTCATACTGTTTATACAGTAGCTCGTAGAATTGACCAAATGAACGATTTAAAATCATTGGGTGGTCATCCGATGCAAATGGATGTTACTAACGAAGCCGACATTGAAAAAGTGGTTAATAGCATCATTCAAAAAGAAGGCAAAATTGATGTGCTTTGGAATAATGCAGGTTTCGGACTTTATGGTTCGGTAGAAGATGTACCATTGGCCGAAGCAAGAAAGCAAATGGAAGTTAATGTGTTTGGGATAGCTGCTGTTTCTCAAAAGGTAATTCCTTATATGCGCAAAGTGAAATCGGGTTTGATAATCAACACCTCATCAATGGGTGGTAAAATGTATTTCCCTATGGGTGCTTGGTATCATGCAAGTAAACATGCAGTAGAAGGTTTAAGCGATTGCATGAGGATTGAATTGAAGCAATTTAATATCAATGTAGTTGTAGTTGAGCCAGGATTTATTGCAACTGAATTTGGTGCGGTATTGTTGGATAACTTTTCGAAGATTTCTAAACAAAGCGCCTATTCGAATATGATGAATAAAATAACAGAAGGTACGAAAAAGGCTGCACAAGGAAATGGTTCTTCAAAACCTTCGGTAATTGCCGATACCGTTTCAAAAATCATTGCAAGCAGAAATCCCAAAACCCGATACAGGGTTGGAAAATTTGCCAAACCTATGGTTTGGATGAGAACCTATTTGGGAGATAAGCTCTTTGACAAAATTGTAATGAGCCAAATGTAATTGGTTGTATTTATTCACATTATTAAAATTAGGAAAATGAGAACATTTAAAGTTGTAATTATATTGATGTTGGCAGTGTTTACGCAAACATTTGCTCAATCGGGCGAAAACGCGATTCTCGGGATTTGGGAATCAGATGCAAAAGACGTAAGAATGGAGCTCTTTAAACAAGGCGGAAAGTACTACGGAAGATACCTTTGGGGCAAAACAATTGTTGAAAGCGATGGGGTAACATCGAAGAAAGATATTAAAAATCCTGACCCCAAACTTCGTACACGCAATGTTGTTGGCATTACAAGCCTTACAGGTTTAACATGGGACGGCGAGGAGTTTACAGACGGGAAAATATACGATGCACCAAGTGGCGATACTTACGATTGTAAAATATGGATTAAAAACGACAAACTATACCTGCGTGGCTACATGGGAATTTCTTTGCTTGGGAAAACTGTATCGTGGCATCGGTATTCGCCTGCAAAAAAATAACACTGCATTTTCTTAAATCACGTAAGTATAAAAATATACTGCATCATTCCCATATTGTCAAAAATTAGCTCTACATTTATAGGAATGATGCCATTGGTAAACAATAAAAAATGAAATTATGGACTTTTTTAATCATACCATTGTTTGGGTTAAAGGCGAAATATTAGAAGCTTTATTGATAATTGCTTATGGATTATTGACAATTTTAAGTGGTTTCCTATTTTGGAAGATTGGCACTATACCTGCTGCAAAGGCTATGCTTTTGCCTTTGGTGGTTGTGGGGATTATTTACTCTGCAATTGGAGTTTCAATGTATACTTCAAACTATAAGCGTTTGAACAATTATGAAATAGGTTACAAGGAGGATAATTCCCACTTTATTAAGGCAGAAAAACAACGCATCGAAAGTTTTCAATATATGTATGTTATTTCAAAAGTAATTGCAACGGTATCCTTTGTAGGTACGCTGTTACTATTTTGGTTTACTAAAAATCCAAATCTACATACACTAGGAATTGGTTTAACATTATTTGGTCTTTCTGGTTTGGTTATAGATTATTTTTCTCAGGAAAGAGCTGATATTTATTACAAAGTAATTTTGGAAACCATGCAAAATTTGAAATTATGAGCGAGATTATACACTTAGAAACAATTTCCGATATGCACAAAATGCTTCCACAAGCGATTGTGAAACATCCTTTAGTTGCGGTTGTTGACTTTTCAAAATATCAGGAACAATTTAACTCTGGCATGAAAATAACTTTGGGGTTTTACTCTGTGATGTTCAAAAATTTCTGCCCAAACAAAATGAAATACGGACAACAAGCATATGATTTTCAGGATGGAAGTTTGATTTGCATGTCGCCACGTCAAATTATTTCATTAGACGAACCAACTGAACAAAAGATTGACATTTCAGGCTGGGGCTTATTCTTTCATCCTGACTTGATTCGAGGTACTTCGTTGAGTGCTAAGATGAAGGATTTTACATTCTTTTCTTACGAGACTTCCGAAGCATTGCATTTGTCTGATAAGGAAAAACAAATTCTCTATGACTGTGTACTAAAAACCCAAACAGAACTCAACGAAAATATTGACACTCATAGTCAAAACCTGATTGTTTCCAATATAGAACTGCTGTTAAATTATTGTTCGCGCTATTATGGACGACAATTTATTACTCGTAAAAACACAAATCGGAATATTGTGTTACAGGTCGAAACATTACTGAATAAATATTTCGAATCTGGTAATATACAAGAGAAAGGATTGCCATCCGTGAAATATTTGGCGGATAATGTGCATTTGTCTCCAAACTACCTTAGCGATATGCTAAAGAAAGAAGCAGGAATGAATGCGCAAGATCATATACATTTTTTCCTGATTGAAGAAGCTAAAAATATTTTACTTAATAGCAATACTTCTGTTAGTGAGATTGCATATAATCTGGGATTTGAATATCCTCAGTATTTCAGCAAACTGTTTAAACAAAAAACAGGCAAAACCCCCAATGAATATCGACAATTAAACTAAATACAAAATGAAAGCAGTTGTCATAGGAGGCTCTGGTGCTACAGGTAAATTTTTGGTCGAAAAATTGCTTTTAACCGAATGGATTACGGAAGTCACTTTGTTATTAAGAAAAAAGACATTTCCCGACAATCCAAAGTTAAACCAAGTAATTGTTGATTTCAACAAACTATCGGATTGGGGCAACTTAATAAAAGGTGACATAGCTTTTTCATGTATGGGCACTACATTAAAAGCTGCAGGATCAAAAGAAGCTCAATGGACTGTTGACTACAACTACCAATACCATTTCGCTGAAATCGCATCACAAAATATGATTCCGTTTTTTGTATTGCTTTCATCTCAAAATGCTAAAGCCAATTCGTCATTTTTTTACATGAGCATAAAGGGAAAATTAGAACAAAGTATAAAGAAATTGTCATTTCAAAGGCTTATTATTCATCAACCCGGTATGCTCGAACGACCGAACACCAATCGTTTGGGTGAGAAAATCGCACTTAAAGTTTTTAAGGTGTTAATAATGTCGGACTATTCAAAAAATTTGCACCCACACATGTAAGCATTGTTGCCAACGCAATGCTGCAAAGTGTCAAAACGGTGCAAACAAATATAATAACATTGAACGTTAAAGAAATAGCTTCATTAGGACAGAACTTTTTATGACTTGATGGAATGAATCGTTGTTTACGTATATTAATATTAACCACAGTTTTTTTATGTTCAGCCATGTTAATATTTAGTCAATCTAAATTCGGCAAACTCCCAAATAGTAAACGATTGGAACGAATTAAATTATCACCCAATTATAATGGGAAAGAATTTGTAAACCAAACTACTACTTCTGTGATGACTATTGACAGTGACAAGTTTGTTGCTTACTCCAAATTCTTCTTTGAAAGAACAGACTCTCTCACTCCAATTGATTCTGTCCCTATTATAAAGACTGACTTAAAAACATTGAATCCACTTGATGACTTGATGACCTTTTGATTTGGTTTGGACATTCATCATATTTCATTCAGATTTCTGGTAAAAGGATACTTGTTGATCCTGTTTTCAGTGGAAGTGCCTCGCCATTCAATTTCTTGATTAAAGCATTCAAAGGTTTAGATTGGTACTAAACCGAGGACATACCAGAGATAAATTATTTGATTATAACCCATGACCATTGGGATCATCTCGAATTTTAAAACAGTTTCAGCTCTTAAACCTAGGTTGAAAAAAGTAATATGTGTTTTTGGAGTCGGCTCACATTTTGAATATTGGGGTTTTAGTACTGATTCTATAATTGAACTGGATTGGTACGAACAAGCTGGGTTAATGAGTAACTGGTCAATTACAGCAACTCCAGCATGTCACTTTTCAGGAATTACAAAAAAAAGGAAAGTGCAATAAATTTGAAAAGGAAGAAGAGCACGAGCCCAGATTCATAAAGCTACGCAATAAACATAGTGCAGTCGAATAGAATATTAACGAACTGGAGCATCGTGGTTTAAATCGCTGGTCCGACAAAGGCTACATGCATTTTAAAGATATATTGGGCTTGCGGTAAGTACCTATAATTTGAGAAAAATCGATGCCTGCATAATTTCTCAACAACGCCATCAATCTGCTTCTACTGCAATTGGTCTGGCTGCGTAAAAACATTATCATACAATTAAACAAATACTCAATGGGATACGAATGTCCTTTTTCCAACAAAAATACTATATTTCTATGTGGAAACTATAGCAATTACAATTACGAACATTTTGTAGTAATAATTCATCCAAAAATATTTAAAGTAAATTCTCAATCTGTAACTTTTGAAATTCAATCTAAAAAAAAGGTCTTTTCTTGCAGAGACTAATTACTATTGATGTTGTTGAAGCCGCATGTAAACGTCTAATATTTGGAAAATAAAACTAGCAAAACATAGTTCCAATATCTAGCAATTTAACGATCAAATTCACACGATATTCAAACAGATAATAGATTTATTAAAAGTAGTAGAAAATCATCAATTAAGCATAAAACAGCAAAAATACTTACAACAAAATATTTACAAAACAAATACTGGTACATAAAGAAGAAAGGCGAAAATTATAAAACTCCAAGTAAATTGTATGTTTATAACTTTCACATTCTTTTCAAGTCTCAATTATTAATCCAAACCCCCTTATTCCTTGCCATTTATTGTAATTATACGACCTCCCGCATTATATTCCAATTCCTTCACTTTTAAACTCCTAAGCCAGGTTCTTCCTCCCGATGGCACGCAATCATGAAAAAACAAATACCACTTATCTTTAAATTCCACAATACAATGGTGTGTTGTCCAACCAACAACAGGAGTTAAAATTATCCCTTGGTAAGTAAAAGGGCCATACGGAGAATCCCCTATTGCATAGCATAATTTATGTGTATCGCCCGTTGAATATGAGAAGTAGTATTTACCATTGTACTTGTGCATCCATGAAGCCTCGAAAAATCGCCTGTCATGATCTCCTGCTTTAATAGTTTCACCGTTTTCATCAAGAATAACAATTGCTTTGGGTTCTTCGGCAAATGAGAGCATTGATTCATCCAGTTTTACTATTCTTGGGGGAAGTGCATCTTCATCATCTTTGGGTTCATGTCCGCACTCAATGGCTTTATTATCTCGGTACCGTTGTAATTGTCCGCCCCAAAGGCCTCCAAAGTACATGTATTGCTGTCCATCTTCATCGCAAAAAACGCAAGGATCAATTGAATAACTTCCTTTTATTGGATCTTCCTGAGGAATAAATGGACCTTCTGGTTTATCACTTATGGCAACACCAATTCTGAATATATCGTTTTTATCTTTTAAGGGAAAATACAAATAGTACTTACCATCTTTGTATGCACAGTCACAATCCCATAGTTGCCTGCCTGCCCATGGAATATCTTTTACATCAAGACCTATTCCATGATCTGTTACTTCTCCATCAATATCTTCCATGGAGAAGATGTGATAATCGCGCATGTCGAAATGGTCGCCGTTATCGTTTTCTGGTATTCCTGATTCTATATCGTGCGATGGGTAAATATAAAGTTTACCGTTAAAGACATGAACAGCCGGGTCGGCCGTATATAAATGATCTACTAAATATCTTGGTTTTGACATTATATTGAAATTATTTTTGATTAGTTTTCTTTTGCTAGTTCAATTAGTTTATTAACCACTGGCTTGGCTTGGTTTTTTCTATCAAAAAGTAAAGGATAATCAGTTCTGCCCGGAATAGGCCAATTATTTCTCCAGGTTTGATTGTCATTTACCCCCCACAAGGTAACTCTTGATATACACTGCTGATATTTTAAGAATAACTGAAAGAATTCCATGTAACGATTTTCGAAAGCCAAACGCACTGAATCCGGCAGTTCTTCTTTGTAGGGATTTAGTTGATCCTTATATTCAAATCTGGTAGATACTTCTGCACCTGCATTCCAATCTGGTGATGGAATAACGGTTAAATCCAGTTCTGTGATCATAACTTTTACCCCGAGTGATTCGAAGGCTTTAATACTTGCTTCAAATTCTCTAACCTTTGGAAAATCCAAACCTATATGAGATTGCATACCAATACCATCTATTCGGATTCCTTGTAATTGAAGATTTTTTACCATGTTAACAACCCCTTTTCGTTTACCTGATTCAGCCATGGAGTAATCATTATAATATAGTTCTGCATCCGGATCTGCTTCGTGTGCAAACTGAAATGCCAGTTTAATAAAATCTTCTCCTATTATTTGGAAGAATTTACTGTTACGGTAGGTTCCATCATCCAATATGGCTTCATTCACTACATCCCATCCCTTTATAATTCCTTTATATCTGCTAACAACCGTGTGAATGTGTTTTCGCATGCGATCAATCATAACCTCCCGTGAGACATCGTTTCCAAGGCTATCGGTAAAAAACCAATCAGGTGCTTGCGAGTGCCAAATTAAGGTGTGCCCGGTTATAAACATGTTGTTTTGCTTTCCAAACTCTACAAATTTATCAGCAGCAGCAAAATCAAATATTCCTTCCAGTGGTTGTATTTCTTCACTTTTCATGCAGTTCTCAGCAACAATGGCGTTGAAATTTTTCTTCACAACGTTTAAATCCGGAGAATCATTTAATAGCTGTTTTTCACTTAATGCCGTTCCAATATAAAATTTACCTTCAAAAGCATCTGATAAACTTACATCGTAAGTTGATGGGGCTTTACATGCTAATGTATTTAAACCTACTAATAAAAACACGAGGCCTTTTTGTAATGATACTATCTTCATAATGAAAGTTTTAGTTTTACAATTATATATTGTTTCTTCTTTCTTTTAAATCGTGTTCAATCTTGACTTCCAGACTTTTGTTAATTTCATAAAAGATCAGCAAGGCTACTGCAATTAAAAAGGGAATTGATGCGTAAATACTAATCAGCATTTTAGCCCCTTGTGCTACTGTTTCCGGTTGAATTATTTTTTGTCCTACGTCAACAGCGTCTTTATTTATATAACCATAAAGTCCTAATATCCAAGTAACCAATGCCCCTCCTATAGAAAGACCTGATTTTAATCCAACCATCATAGCCGAAAAGATTATAGCTGTGGCCCGACGATTGTTTTTCCATTCAGAATAATCAGCTACATCAGCTATCATAGCCCAAAGAAGAGGAATTGTAATCCCATAAAAGAAGCCATGCAGGATTTGAGACACAAACATGAGTGTTACATTTTTAGGAGAGAAGAAATAAAAAATTAGTATAAATAAAGTTGATATTAGTAAACCATATAAATACACATCCCTTTTACCATATTTGTCAGCTAGTTTTTTAGATAAAGCAATACCCACCATCATAAAAATGATACCTCCGGCATTAAATAATCCAAAACCTGCCGAAGCTGGATCTGAACCGAAAAAATTCATGCCAATTGAAGAAAGAAAATCTGTAATTGGACTAATGGCAGTAGCTAATGTAGCTTCGTCTACATAATTATTGAAATAGTAAACATAGGATCCTCCTTTTAAAGCGAGCGTTACAAATACAAGGATGGTTACAGATAGAACAATAACCCAGGGTCTGTTTTTTATTAAATCCTTTAAGTCATCTTTTAGGTCGGACTCTTGATCAACAGAGGGTACAATACGTTCTTTTGTTGTGAAAAAAGTAATGAGTAACATGACTGTACCTATAATGGCCAGCCAGGTCATTACGGTTTCAATCCCAGCCGCTTTATCACCTCCACCCGCAAATTCAATAATAGGCAACATAAAAACCTGGACAAAAAACTGCGCAAACATAACAGCTACAAAACGGTATGATGAAATACTATTTCGTTCTCCCATATCACCGGTTATTACACCGCTAAGTGCTGAATAGGGTAAATTATTAGCGGCGTATAGCATTAACAATAAAGTGTATGTACATGCAGCATATATTACTTTTCCTTTATATGCAAAATCAGGGGTTGTAAAGGCAAGTAGAGCCATAACGCCCAACGGTATGGATGTATATAGAATCCATGGACGAAATTTCCCCCATTTAGAGCGTGTTCTATCGGCTATGGCTCCTATAATTGGATTAAACAAAAATGCAGCAATAAGACCGACAGAGAGCATAATTAAGGATGCATGGTTGTTTTTTAAACCATAAATGTCGGTATAAAAATAAGCTAGATAGGTGATTAAAGTTTGGAATACAAGGTTGGCTGCCAGGTCTCCAAGACTATAACCTATTTTTTCTATGACAGAAATTTTTTGAGAATTTGTTTTCATAAAATTGATAATTATTTATTTACTGTTGTAAAAGGTGATGCAGGCAAACCATCCTTATTTTTTAAATTTGATTCAACAGGATTATCCTCCCATCCATATCGCACCGTTTTAGGATTAGATATTTTATGATTCCAAACTTTAACTGTATTCTTTGTTAAAACAACGGCATTTGCCCACTCAAAATGCCCATCTTCACCAGAAATTTGAAATCCTTTTAATAAACTATTGGCATATAAACCTGCTCCTACGGATTTAAAGGTCAGGATAACATATCCGGATTCTATTTGCATGGATTCATACAAAGGTCCGGAACTAACAATGGAATCATTACCATAGGCAACTCGCTCTGCCTCTAAAGCCAAACGACGACCAACTTCTTTTTTATTTAAAGGATGAATATCATTCCACTCACCTAAATCATAAGCAACAGCCATACCCGTATTAGGTATTTCGAGTGTACGTCTTTGAGCATCCCTTACTTCAGCCCAGCCACTTTCCACGGGTACTTTTGATGGTAATCCTAAGTTAGCCAACTGAACATATAAGAATGGCAGTTCTGGCTGGTTCAAATTCTTACGCCAATCTGTTACTAATTTCTTTGAAAGTTCTTCATATTCCTTCCCTCTTCCCGTATTAGATTCTCCCTGAAACCAGATCACACCTTTCAGTTTATATCCAACAATGGGATGAATCAAACCATCATATAACCCCCCAGGCATAAACTGAAGATTACCCGGGATATGTTCAGGATTAATTTTTGCACCAACATGATATTTCCAGTCTCCTGTTAAATCAATTTTTTGATTAGTAAAACGCACTTCATAAGGTTTTTCCTCAACAAATCCACCTCTCCATCCATTACTTATGATTCGAACCATTACTTTATTCTTTCCCGGTTTCAAAACTCCTTTCGGAATATTATAGATACGCGGAGGATATTGATAAGAAATAGTACCTACAAAAGTGCCATTTATAAAAGCTGAGTCGCTATCAATTATTCTTCCCAATCGAAGTACAGCCTCCTGATTTACTAATGAGTCGGCAACTTCAAATTCTTTACAAAACCAGATAGATCCTTGTCTTAAATCCACACCCTTATCACTCCAATATCCCGGAACCGACATTTCCGGCCAATTTGAAACATCAACATCCTCTTTTGACCATACAGAAACACCGGGATCATTTGAATTTATATCTTCCATCCAATTGTATTTTAATTTTTCAGGAGTTTCTTCTTGTATTTTAGCACGAACAGAATCAATATGAGACTGTTTAGCATTCCACTCATCTAAATATCCCTTTACGTTATCTGTACTAATCCATGATTCAATTGGAGATCCACCAATAGCTGTACTGATGATACCAATTGGAACTTGGTATCTTCGGTACAGTTTATTGGCATAGAAATAAGCCACTGCAGAGAATTCCATTACATTCTCCTGTGTTGCTGATTTCCAATCGCCATCTGGGAAATCGACTTGTGTATTTTTAAAATCTTTACGTGATGATGAACGAAAAAATCGTATCTGATCATTATCTATTTGTTTTATTTCATCTGAATACAAATCCATGACTCTGCGTAATGGAAGTTCCATATTGGATTGTCCGGAGGATAGCCAAACATCACCAATTAAAATATTCTTAATCGTAATTTGGTTTATCTCCATATCATATGGCCCGCCAGAGACCATTGCAGGTAAATCGATTTGCCAATTACCTTTATCATCTGCTTTTGTAACAAATGATTTGTCTACAAATTTCACTTTTACCTTTTCGGAAGGATTTGCCCAGCCCCAGATTTTTAAGGGAACATCTCGTTGTAGCACCATTCCGTTACCTATTAATTTAGGTAACTTAACCTCTCCTTTAACCTGCAGAGTTAATAGAATAAAAAGGTAAAATAATGAAACTTTTATTGCTATATTATATCTTTTCATTTGTCGCAGATTTTAATTGTTTACTTTGAGGAGCGCCTAAATACCCAGGTTTTAAACCTCCTGTATCTATCATAATTTTTTGCAAAACAATTCCAGGTTCTAAAACTCTTATCCTTAATCTATGAAGCCCTTTAGTATCAATTAATAATTTACTTTTTGTAATATTGATTCTATTGGCCTGCCATTTATCCATATCCCAAGGCTTATAATCCTTATTAATATTGATAATTTGTTCTTTCTTACCATCAACAGAGATGGCATATCTCAGTCCTTTATTTGCATTAAAATTAAGAGTGGGCGAAACCAAAACACTCACATTAAACATTCCTGTTGATTTAAAATTGATGGCATAATCAAGATAAACTGAGTCCTTGCTGGTAGGATATTCCTTTTGAGGAAAAGTAGTAATAGCGGATTCTGTCTTGCCTAAATCAGGAATTACCTCCCAATGGATTTTATCAGCACCTTTGGCCAATTGATAATTTGCAGCTTCTATAGAAACATAGCCATCCGCTTCTTCAAATACCAAATTTGAATTATCGTAATTATCTAAAACTCTGACAACCTTTGGCATTATTCTTTGTTTGGGTTCTGCCCAGGATTTATACCCTATCCGTATTTGATCCATTTGGTGATTCCACTTACCACCAGCTATTTGTTGATTGTAATGAATAGTAAATAACGAATCACGATCAAAACAAGCTTTTGTTACATCAGCCCAATAATTTGCTTTAGGATCATTACTTTTTGCCAGCTGATTATTTTTTGCAGCAGCATAATACATTTCATACAAATTACAACTAGCATTGGTTGGGAAAAGCACAAGCTGATCAAATGCATCCTTATATTTATTTGGAATAAAATTATAGAGACGCAATGCATCCAATGTCAGATCCCTGTATTCGTCACGAACCTTCTCAAACTCATTATAGTTTTCGAGACTAAAAGTTTCTTGGCTAAGCAATTCCGGAGTTACTCTATGGTTATACTTTGTATATAAATTAATGATACGAGCTGCATCGTTTGCATATGCTTCGCCAAATTGTTCCGCACACCAATCAATTGTATATTGATATAAATTTTGCGAATGAAAAGATGTCGGATCCCATGCCATATCAAGGAAAAAACTGATTGGAAATTCCATCGGTTTTAAATCACCCACGTTCAAAATCCATATTTGATCCACTCCATGACTATAAGTCAGATTCATCTGTTCCCATATCCTTTGAATCTGACTCACATTTAACCATTTATAACAACGTGGCCCACCTACGTAATCCACATGATAATACATTCCATAGCCACCAGAGCGTGTCGGAGCATTTACTTCAGGCAGTTTACGAACATCACCCCAATTATCATCACACAACAACAATGTCACGTCATCAGGCACCCGCATTCCGTTATCGTAATAATCCTGAACTTCTTTATATAAAGCCCATACCTGAGGTGTTTCTTTAGCCGGCTTATGAGTAACTTCACTTATAATTTTACGTTGATCTTTTACGATCTTTTCCAATAATGAAATATTTGTGCCTTCCTCCATCGCTTCATCTCCATCACCACGCATACCTACAGTTACAACCGTTTCGTAGTCTTTATTGCGCTCCATACCTTTCTGCCAAAAATCAGAAAGTACATCAGCATTCCTGGTATAATTCCATGGGCCTGAACCATAACGATGCCATTCGGCTTGCGCACGCCCCATTGGTTCATGGTGCGAAGTACTCATTACAATTCCTAATTTATCAGCTAACTTTCCATTTTCAGGATCATCATCAAAAAATGCTTTCCCCCACATGGCAGGCCAAAGAAAATTTCCTTTCAACCGAAGTATTAATTCAAATACATGATTGTAAAACTTAGCATTAAAACCACCAAAGTTTTCACGAACCCAACCTCCTAATGCAGGTTCTTCATCGTTTAAGAAAATCCCACGATATTTCACTTTTGGACTATTGGTAATATATCGACCTCTTTTTACAAAAACATCTTCGTGTTTATCTACAGGTACATCAGCCCACCAATACCATGGAGAAACACCCATTTCCCTGGAAAAATTCAACATTGAATAAATAGTACCTCGTTTATCAGATCCGAACAAAACCAAAGCATTATCAACATTAGGAAATGGATGTTCAACAACCTGAACACAACTCATTTCCCATTGTCCCTGAATGTCTTTGATATCTAATTTTTTATCCTTGATTAATTGATCTATCCATCTGTTTTTTCCAATGGTTCCAATTAGAATTATGTTTTTAGATTGAGGTAACTCATTTTGATAAACCTGTGTACTTTTTCCTATTACATTTTGTAAGTCCTTAACAAACCATTCCGAAACTAATTCCACACCCTCATAATCCTGTTCATCAATAACAATTGGTGTAATTTCATTTTCACCGGAAAGAGTAAAATCACCTTCCTCTTTTACAAAACTCAGATAGGATTTTTGATTTCCCGCAAATAAATTAATATTCCCTAATACAATAAGTTGAATGATAAGTAAAGATCTTACTACAACTTTAAAAGATTTCCTTTTCATTTGTGTTTAAATTTTGATTTTAATGGTAACATAACCTGTCCTGATTTTTCGGGAGAACTCGCCACTAAACATTCATTTCCATGAGTGAGAACTTTTTGACTTCGTCGACCTTACAATGCACATAGCTCATTCTGTTTTTTATATTTTTATTCATTCATACCATTAGGGATTTAATTTTATAATGATTTCCGTTGATTCAAGATTATCTGACTCGGCAATGAGTTTAATATCTCCGGTACATAGCGAGGTACCTTTTATAATAACTAAACCATATCCATTAAACACATTTCGATCTGTAGAAATAAAAGGTGTCATATCTGCAGGATTCCCATTATCTGTTGCAACAATTTCACCCGGTCCTTCTATATGAAACCGTATATGATTATGGGCATCAGGAACAACAATACCATTTTGATCTGTAACCATAACCGTAATAAAAGAAAGTTCCTTATTATGAACACTTATCTTATCATTGATAGTCTCAAACTCTAATTTCGCAGGCTCTCCTGTTGTTTTTATGATTTCTTCCTTCCATTTTTTACCATTTTTATATGCTATTGCCTTTAATTCACCGGGCTCATAAACAACATCATCCCATCTTAAACGGTATTCATAGGCTTGTTTTTTCTTTCGTCCCAGTGAACGTTCATTTAAAAACAACTCCACTTCATCACCTGAAGTAAAAACATGAACCGGTGTAGTTTTGCCTATTCTATCGGACCAATTCCAATGAGGTAATATGTGTACCATTGGCAATTCCGGTCTCCAACGAGATTGGTACAAGTAAAAACGATCTTTTTTAAATCCGGCTAAATCTATTATCCCTGAATAAGAACTCCGTGCCAGATAATATGGCGTAGGTTCGCCGATATAATCCCAACCCGACCAAACAAATTCACCGGCAACAAATGGATGTTTATCCTGTGATTGAAATACCTTATCGGCAGATGAGCCAAAATCGGCGGTATACAATTCGTAGGAGCTAACATAAAAATGCTCATCATCGCCCCCTGCCCCGTTTCTTACAGGAGCACTTATTCCGGTACTTACCGGAAATATATAAGTTCCACGAGTACTCAAAGCCGATGCTGTTTCACTACTAAAAATCATTTTATCAGGAAACTTATTATGAAAGGCATTATATAATGGTTCGGTATGAATACCTTTTAAATCTTTATAAGCAGGTGCATTTCGTATTCCTTCACCCTGATAATTTAAGCTAATAATATCCATTTGAGCAGGGAAAGGCATATCCGGCTTAGCAAAATTCATTGATGCTGTGGATGGACGAGTTGGATCTTCATCACTAGCAATATTATGCAAACGTTCAGCTATTTTAGCACCATCCTCGCCAGTATACTGCTCACCTACTTCATTGCCAAAACTCCAGGCAATTATGGATGGATGGTTACGGTCTCTTCGAATAAATGCCCTGGTATCCTGTTCGTACCAATCCGGAAAAATCAGGTGAAAATCCAGCGGAGTCTTTTTACGTTCCCAAACATCAAAAATCTCATCTATAACTAAAAATCCCAGACTATCAGTTAACTGTAAAAGTTCGGGAGCAGGTGGATTATGTGCTAACCTTATCGCATTACAGCCTAATTCCTTTAACATCATTAATTGACGTTCAGCTGCACTTTTATTAAATGCAGCTCCCAATGCACCCAAATCATGATGCTGATTAACACCCTGAATTTTAATTTTTTCGCCATTTACCATTAAACCGCTATTGGCATCAAATTCCACAGATCGAATTCCAAATTGCGTCTTATAAGTATCGACTTCCTGTTGATTGACATAAACCCTTGTGATAGCTTCATACCTATTGGGCTTTTGATTTGGGAGTGGCCCCCATAGTTTTGGTTTTGAAATGGTAACTTTACCAGATACATTAGACGATTCATTTGATAAAATGGTAATATCGGTTGTTTCAATCGTTTCCTTTAATTTAGACGTTACATTACCAAGCTCATCTAAAACAACAAAATTTGTTACAGTATTTACAGTGACATCCTTCTTTGAATGATTATCAATACTAATATCTATATTAATCGTTGCCTCTTTGGATGAAACATTTGTAGCTTTTACAAACGTACCCCATTGACTTACATGAATTGAATTTGTTTTTATCAACCACATATCACGATAAATTCCCCCACCTGTATACCATCTTGATGAGTTTGGAGGATTATCCAATCGAATCGCTAACTGATTTTGTCCTCCAAAGTTCACATATGGTGTAAGATCTAGTTGAAAAGACGCATATCCATAGGGCCAGCCTCCTACTAGTTTTCCATTGCACCATACAACAGCATATGACATGGCTCCATCAACCTGAAGAAAAATAGATTTACCGTTATCACTTTCCTGTATTTCAATCTTTTTACGATACCATGCAACACCATGACTTGGTAAACGTCCCATTCCACCGCCAACTTCAGCTCCCCAACCTTCACAAAAAGGTCCTGCTATTGCCCAATCATGTGGTAAATCAAGATTTTCCCAAGTTGAATCATTGTAATTTCCTGAAACAAAATCAAAATCACCACCCGGATTACCAGATGGTTTAATAAACCTTTTTGTTTCATCCTTGATAAAATTATTTCCTGTAGGTAATATCCAGGGTTTTAAAACAAACTGAGTCTGGGTTATTTCCTCTGCTTCTGTAGGTTTAGAATCAGCGACCTTATTATCGTTGTACTCTTTAACATCCGGTCGGATATCATAAATTAAAGTATCAGACCCAAATTTGTATTTAAAGAATTTCCAGTTTTTATTTATTGAAATACATTCTCGTTGATAGGATATTTTCTGATTTTTGGATGTACATGCAGTAATTGCACAAAATATTAACAAAGTAATAACCTTAACACCCTTTTTAATTCTATTATGAATATCCATCATTTTATTTTGACTTATTATAATTAGATAAGCTCAAAAATATAACAAACGCTAAGAGTCGAGTTTAGATTTAGGATATTTGATTTTAAATAAGAGATATGATTACTATTTATACAATATTAAATATCAAACACTTAATCAATTAACCTCATTTAAACAAAGGAATCTGATTATTCAACAGGTCTTTTTCAAGAGTAGCAAAGGAGGCCATCTCTTCATACTATCGATATTATTTCATTTAGCTCAATTATTCTTAATGAAATAATCATTGAGCAAAATAACAATCATAGGTTCCACCTTCTTTTGCGTATAAATTATCTAAAACCACATGCTATTTACCTTGGCTAAACCACTCTTTTTTGTACTTCCAATACCACGCAAAATATACAGCACCTTCCTGTTTTTTACTGCTTAAAAAACAGGAAGGTGAATATATCAACGTTCATCGACTACAACCTACTGTTTTTAGAATTATAGGTGATAGTATCCACAGCAACATGAGGAATATCTTTTTGCACGGCATCGAAACTTTGCTGAACTCTTGAAATATTCACCTGAGCAATCATCCACAATATGAAAAGGAAACAAACTATAATATAATGAACAACTTCATTGTTTTTGATTTTTCATATGTCTAAAATTTGCTTTTAATTGCCATATGGAACTCGCCAATTTTATCATCCTCGTGTGAGAGAACTCTTTCTCATGGCTCGTTTCTTTATTTAAATGATTATTTAATAATTAGTTTGAAGGTATAATAATTTGATATTTTCCGCTTAAGTGCATCAAACTAAATAAATAGAGCAATCCATCGTAGTACGGATCGAAATAGCCATCCTCATATGGTTCCAATTTTGCATTCCATAATTCATGCACAAAATCAAGATTATCATTGTTGTTTCCAATTAAAGACGCTGTTGCAGCAGTAGCAACTAATCCCAAAGAATGCCTTAGCTTCCGGAAACCGCCTGCCTGAAGAATAAATTCCGGTTCCGATCCGTCAAGATTATATTGATCGTTAAATTCTGCAATACCCTGAGAACGCAAAAAACCCTGAATTTTAAGAGCATACTCTGCTTGCCACACAGAATCACTGCCATACCAAAGATAATCCATGGCTATATTCATAGGTACACGCCATGAGTCGAAACGAAAACCCGCAGGCATCCACGGAGTAGGATGCGGAGTTCCATCGAAATTGGTATAATCAGAGTTGAATCCAGTTACAGGGTGACAAGCTCTATGCAGAAAAACACGAGCTGTATCAGCACAATCACGATAAAACTGTTCATGCCCGTCATTGGCATATTCTGCCCAAATTTCGTAAAAAGAAGGTAAATGATAAGACGGATCAGTAAAATCATAAGCACGTCCTTCCGGAACAAAAGTTATCTGTTTATATTCAGTATTTATCAGGTTATAAATATTTCCTGTGCCATCTTTCTCCCACATGGCATCCAGAATATTGCGCGCTTCACCATAATAATCAATCCCGTTAGCGTTTCCCCATCGGTTAGAGGCAAATAAGAGACTGGTAATATAATAGAGTTCACCATCCGAAGCACTCCCCTCTGCATTCCGTTTCATTGCTTCCGGATTAAAACTCCAGGCAAAATATCCGCGCCTTGTTCCATCCTGATGCTGAAGATAATGTTTCGACCAGCGCCAGATACGATCAAAAACCTCTTTTCTATTAAGCTGAACAGCAATCATCATCCCATAGGATAAACCTTCGGTTCTGGCATCATGATTTTTGAGGTCTGAAATATAAGCCATAGAATCGCCCACCTCAAAATATATTTTGTGAGGTCCTTCAAACAGATCACACCATGCTTTTTCAACTTTTTGATCAATTGCCTTTTGAGAATACCCGGCTTCAAGAAATAAATTTCGTGATATACCTTTGTGATAACCTAAGCTTTGCACCTCTTTTTCCTGAGCAAAAGAGGTAACAACAATAATTACTAAAGCTCCCGCCAACATAATGTATTTAAGGTAATTATCCAATTTAAAAACGGTTCCGGAATGCGTCATGACTATAATTATTTGAGTAAGAGATTTATTGCTTTTTTGTTAAACCGGAAGTTTCCATCCATTTAAACAATGGCTCCATCCAGCCAGGATGTTTAAAAATAAATCCATGATTTCCTTCAGGGTAAATATGCATCTCAACTGAAACTCCATAATGGCGAAGCTTTTCAAAATATTGTATGCTGTTATCCACATCCACCAGCTCATCGTCAGCCGCATGGGTTATATAAGCAGGAGGTGTATTTTCATCCACCTGTAATTCGTTAGAATACAAATCTTTCAAATCCTGAGAAGGATTGTTTCCCAGCAATTGATTTCGTGATCCGACATGAGTCAGTTTATCCTGCATACTTATTACCGGATAAACAAGAATCTGAAAATCAGGACGAACAGAGATACTGTCACTGTTTTCGATGAGCACATTACTATAATGAGTGGCAGCAGTTGATGCCAGATGTCCGCCGGCAGAAAACCCCATAATTCCAATCCGATTTGGATCAACATTCCATTCTTTAGCATTTTTGCGCACTAGCTCAATAGCCTGCTGAGCATCCTGAAGCGGTCCGGTTGTTTTGTTCTGCATAATATCATCTGAAGGCAACCGGTATTTCAATACAAATGCAGCAATACCTCTCTTAACAAATTCTTTAGCTGTTTGAACTCCTTCTCCTCCATAGACGATAACACTATAACCTCCCCCGGGACAAATCACTACTCCTACTCCGGTGGACTTTTCTTTTTCAGGTAAAAATAATTCCAGCGTTGGGGTAACTACTTGTCTGACCAAACCTTCGGATTCTACATGATCTGACACTCCAACATCTTTGGAACCAGGCATTTTATCCGGATAAATTTTAATTGTTTGAGACTTTATTAAAGTGCAACATCCAAACAACAATACTACTAACAAATAAAAACGAAACAAATGGCTTGGGAAATTCATCGCAATTCAAATTATTGACATTGCACTAAGTTACCTATTCAAAATCCTACCGACTTTTACTTACAGCTATTCTATTTATAAATACAGATAACAATTCGTTATACCAACTCTTGTCGCACAGCATTACACCATCAAAAAAACCGAAGATAACTCACTCAAATGATTACACTTATCTACTTTTTACACTTAATATATTATCCAAATTCAATACTAATATATCTAATATCTAAAATCCAAAATATCCATTGCTAATAAATTTAACACTCAAATCAATTTTGATTACTAATCTTAATTTTTATGAAAAAAAATTTACTTTCCATTGTAGCAATGGTGTTATTTTCACCGTTGGCATTATTTGCAACTAATTCTATTAATCCAACCACAATGCCTTCGACAGCAGTTGTTGGATCTACTGAATCCTTAACAATTGAATACGAATCAGATGTTACCTGTAATCTTGGAATTGCCATTTTTCAATCAAAGGTTAATTCCGATGAAGTAGATTGGAGTACCTGGACTAAAAGTATGAGTGTCTCTGATTTAGCAGCCACCTCTGGAACTCCGGGAGTAGTTAATATTGATTTCGAAATAGGTTCTATTCCCCTTAGCTCAGATCTTGAAGAAGGAAGAAAATACATTTGGTGCTTCGACCTGTCGGCAGCTGATGGTTCAGGTGGCTTAGTATGGAACAACAGTGGTGCTACAAATGAGCTAACAGTAACCTCCCCTACCACTATAACCAATTACATACACTTTGCACCAAATACAGTTTCTATGAAGCAAGGAGAAACATTAGCTATCGATTTTGACTATATCATTGAACAGGACAGCAAATTTAAAGTCTCAATTACTCACTTTACCACAAGTTGGAGTTGGATTGGCGAAATAACTTCTGCTACATCTGATGCTTTAACAACAAACACGGATGCAAACACTGTTGCTGGTTCTGTTTCTATAACAATTCCTGCATCAACAACTCCTACAGCTGATCTTGTTAGTGAAATGTATCGTTTCAATATTATCATGCTTAATGCTTCTGATAATAGTGAGGTAATGAATATAGGCAGATCATTTACAGTTACAACGGGTACTTTTACTGATGTATCAGACAATAAAACTAATGATATTTCGGTATTCCCTAATCCGGTAATAAATATTTTAACTATCAAGGGAATTACAACAAATACTATTGCTAACATCATCAGCCTTTGTGGTAACGTAGTTATGAGTACTCCTATTAGTTCTGCATCAAACACTGTTGACGTAACGAACTTAGCTACCGGAGTTTATTTTGTTCGTTTCAACAATACTTCGATTAAATTCATCAAGCAATAATTCCCTTTGTTTTAGGTAATTATTGACAGCACCAATTGAATTTTAAAGCGAATCATTGCGAAAATTTGAAATTATAATGTTAATACCGATAGTAAATTAAAGTTAATTTGGAAGTATCCAAACCAAAGATTCTGTTTAATTTACTATCGGTATAATATTGTAGACTGTTTATAGTTTTGGTCTCAAAAAATTAAACACAACTTTTCAATACCTTATTATACCATAGTTTTTCAACATTCTCACTTCAATGTTTTAATAAGTCTTATATTCAAACCAGTCAAACACTGCTTTATTATTAGATTGCTGTCCATTACTACTAGTATAAAAACCGATCATTGGACCAGTGAAATCAAGTCCACTTTGACTTGCATTTACCGTTGCATCTTGTTTTTCCCCAATAGGTTTAAGAGATTGTTTATCTTTTCCGTAATAAAACTGATAATCTAATTTATTTGCCTTTAATCCCAATACCATACTCTCTTCCTCAACATATTCTGTTGCAACAAGCTTTTCTTCTCCCAATTTTACACGATATAGCTTTACTACTGGCATACCCTTTTCTAAGGTCTTAACTAATCTAAAATTTCTTTCATTATTATACATTGCTATAAATCCAGCCTCTTCATTATCTGATTTAGGATTAAAATCTACTTTAGTAAATGATTCAAAAGAGAACTCTGTTATTCTTTGTGCAATTAACGAAGGTTGCTCAAGTTTGGTCATTGATTGAGGCCTGGTATCCAAAATTATCTTTCCATTCTTAATTTCATACCATTTTTCTTTTGGAGTACGAAGGAAAACCCATTTCATGGCTAAATCTTTAGTAACAAACTCATCTCTAACAGGATAATTTTCAATTGGTGTCCATGGTAAATTTGGTCTTTTCTCTTCAAAACGCACCTTACCTATACCTCTATTAAAAACAGGCCAACCATTGTCAAACTCTAAGGGAACTAAAAAGGTTTCTCGTCCTAAAAGGTTTTTTCCATCACAAGAGCGTATTGCAAGTAACACAGCCCACCATTCATCATTTTGTGTTTGTACTATATCTGCATGACCAACTGCAAAAATTGGATAATCAAATCCTAAATTTCTATGCGTTAATACCGGGTTTACTTGGGAAGGAGTATATTTACCGTTAACAGAATCACACTCAAATACAGTTATAGCATGTTGAAAGCTGGTTCCTCCTTCTGCAATCAGCAACAGATATCGCCCATCAATTTTGTATATATGAGGACCTTCTCCCCAAACTGCATTTGTTGCATGACCAAAAGTTATTTGTGTAGGTTTTCCATAAAGCTTACCTGTTTCCAGATTTAGAGGTTGAACAAATATTCCATTTTGGCCTTCCCATTCCCGCTTCCCGGAGATATTATAGGCGCCTACATACCAAACCTTTCCATCATCATCCCAAAAAATAGAAGGATCGAAACCGGGAGCATCTAAAATCACCGGATTACTCCATGGTCCCCCTGGTTTATCTGCTGTTACATAAAAATTTCCTATTCCGTCTACATTTGTAGTAATCATATAAAACTTACCATCATGAAAATGAATTGTTGGAGCATAAATTCCTTTAGAAGGTTTCAATCCCTCAACTAAATCCAACTGTTCCGGACGATCTAACACATGCCCTATCTGTTTCCAATTAACCAGATCCTTACTGTGAAAAATGGGCACTCCGGGAAACCATTCAAAAGAAGAATTAACCATATAATAATCATCTCCAACCCTACTAATCGATGGATCGGGATAGAAACCCCTTAGAATAGGATTTTTAAAGGTTACGGTATCCTGCGCTTTCATACCAATATTTATTACAAAAAGAAAAATTAAACATTGTAACACCTTGGCTATTATTAATTTATTCATATTCTTTTTTTATCAAAAATTTTAACTATTTTAAAAAACATTAGGTAAAGTACATACTCTCACTCTATTTAGATTGAACAATATTATATCAATCAGCTTTTCTAAAAAAAAGAGGCTGTCATTATTCTATGTCAGCCTCTTAAATTATTTTAATTTCTTATTTAATGATCAATCATACAATCTTCAATATGATTATAATATTAAATCTAAAGCTCTATTCTTAGCGAATAAACACTTCTTGGTGATATACTAAGTTTAACATGTTTTAAATCATCACTCAAACTTGTTTCAACTTCTTTCATATTATAATCCTCTGTTGTTTCAATTGCACTATGAGACGTTACTTCACTTGGAATTTCTAAAAAGGTTTCGTACGATTCATCACCCATATTCAGAGCGACAACAGTGATAACATTACCAGCCTCATTTACATAAGCAGTAGCAAGCACATCTTCCTCAGGAAGCTCAACATCTATTCTGGTCATACCTGTTGCATAAGCAGAATAATGTCCCATGATATAACCATTTTTCATCACTTCACCCTCAGCAACAGTACTTCTCGAATCACTATCACCGATCATGCCGTAAAATCTTTTTAGATACCAATACACATATGCACTGCAATATCCCTCCATACACATATGCATTTCTAAACCAAGCTGCTCTAAGTTATAAGACCACTTTCTAAACTCCTGGTTATCTACATCTTCTTCTTTTTCTCCATCATTAAAAAGCTTTTCAGTCATCCACCATGATTTACCTGCAGAAGACAAATAACCTGGATACAAATTACAGATGTAATCATGTCTGTTTTTCACATAACTACTTGACAAATCGGTAAATCCCTGATATAAATGTCCTACAACAATATCGGTATTAGAAAATGCTTCACTCGAATTTAAAACAGCATTAGTATAATCTTCTGAAAATCCACAAGCTTCCGGTGACATCAATTTTACTCCTGCTGCTCTTATTTTTGCTCCGTAATTTGCAGTAAATGTTGCAATCTCTTGCGGTGTCCAATAAGTGAACTCCATATCCGGTTCATTCTGAATAGAGATAGCGTAGATATTTACACCATTTGATTTCATATAATTAACATATTCTATCAAATGGTCGGCATATGCATCATAGTTTGCTGCGGGTAAATGCTTATCAGAACCCCCATCGCCATCCTTATCAATATACTCAGCCAATGCTTCTGTACAATCCCAGGGACAAGCAAAAATAACAGCTCCGTAATTTTGAGCCTGTAATGCTCCAGCTATATCTGCATCCCAAGTTGATTTATCAGGATAAATCATTAAACGCAAAATAGAATACTGCAATTTACCATTAGGATCATACATAGTAGTGAGTTCATCGGAATTAATCACATTACTTCCTGTCCAGATAACAGGATTATACATCCCACCAAAACCAACTACTTTTTGATATTTCGTATTTGGATATACTGTAGTAAAAGGTAACGTTTCCTGAGTAATTACAACTTCTTCCTGTTCTCCTGTTGCTTTATTAACAACATAAATTTCCTGAGTACGTTCTGATGTTGAATTATTTTCAGACAAAGTAAAAGAAATTGTTGTCAAACCACTTTTACTAATTTCACCACCCGAAGATGGTGAAATATTAGTTATAAAGCTTTCCTGTTCTGTTGTTTCAATTTCCCATTCAACATTATCCCATACTAAAGTAGCACTTGATTGTCCCCCTTTACTAGATACAGTTATCCCTGTCTTTGAGAACTTTGCATATCCTTCACTTTCTTCTATTTTAGTCCCGTCCTCTGATTTAGAACACGACCACGAAAACACTGACAAAAATGCAATTATAATGTATGTTATAATATTCTTCATAATCCATTTATTATTCTTGCGCTCCTAAACCCACAACAAAACCAGCATATCCTTGTTTTCTGTTATAATTTGAATCCCATAAACCTAACCAATTGCTGACTGGTTCGGATAACGAAATTCCATATTGTTGTGAAACAGGGATCTTAGATTTATATAAATTCAATACAGCTTTATATACTTCAGATTGTAAAGCATATGATTCTTCTGATAATTCTGTAACAGACACACTTAAATTTGTGATATATACTAATTTTCCTGTTGCAGCCAAATCATCCAACATATCTCCAACAGCATCCAAATCTGTATCAGTATTTAAATCAAGACTAACAGCAATACCATCAATTTCTAAAATATTACTAACTGAACTGATAACAGCACTTAGTTTAGCCGCATTTGTATTTAAACCTGTTTCGCTAATAAACAACTTAGCACCAGAAGCTGCATTTGCTTTAGCCGTAGTAAAAGCCTGTTCAATATAATCGCCACCGATGTAATCAGCCCAATAGAATGTACCTTCAACAGATGAACCACTACTTACTGCCACACTTCCATCTTCTGCAAATGGATTAGATACGACAGTCCAGTCACTAATCTTATCACCCACATTTGTCAACACACTTGCAACATAATCATTTAATACTTTCTCAATTGCTTTAATTTTTACATCATCTGAAATTTCAAGAGTAACTTCTTCCTGCGAAATTACCGCGGAACCAAAACCAGAAGGTGTATTTGATGTCATTGTCAGATATAATTTGTCAAAAAAGTGAGCTCCTTCACGTATTTTAAGAGAAACAGAATGCTCACCAGCATCTAAATTAAATTGATTTCCTGCACCCGTATATAATTTAAACCAAGTCCATGTCTGCGTATTTGTGTCATCTCCCCAGGCAGGCCATCCAGGACAATAATAATCAGCACCATCAACACTCATAAAGAAAGAATCATCTCCACCCCATGGATATTCAGCTCTTTGTCTTACCCATAAACTGTATATCCCAGTTGTATTGACATTAAAGGTATATGTAAATTGATAATCCTGATTATCTGCATCTGCAGGTGTTCCTGTTCCTAAATGCATATTTGCAGAATTACCATCAATAATACCATTTAGATATACACCCCCAGATGCCTCATCAGATTCAACAGGTATCATCCATTGACCAATTTGTTGTGCATCTTCACATTCCAGGAATATTTCATCTGGATTTTCAACTGAACCATTCAAATTAATAAGAGAAAGTCCTTGAATGTTCATATAATAGGTAACATCAGATGTATATCCCAACTCTATATTAAATGAGAATGATCCGCTACCATCAAAGTCTGAAGTTTGAACCTGGATTTCATTCCATCCTATTTTAGTAGTAAAAGTAGAACTTTCACTTCCGGTTCCCATCCAATCCATTTCCGGTTCATTTGTATTTAAACCTGTAAAAGTCACTCTCCCCTCTCCTACTTCTGTTGAAAGTAAATAGAAAGTCATCTCAAACTTCGCATCTTCATCCACAGAATAAACAGGAGACTGCAAAGATGTTGCATCACCGGAACTAACAGATGCTCCATTCACCATTTTAACAGATGGCTGGCCCATATATTCTTCAACCGAAACATCTCCATTTACAGTCCAACCGTTAAATGTACCGTCTTCAAGAACTCCTGGTTTTACAAAATTCGGATATAATGGAGTCAAAAATGTAAGTGAGGTACCAATCGTTTTCAAATAAGTATCGTTTTGATTTAAATTTGAAACAATAGCATCTCCATAAACAGATAACCCTAACTCTTCAGCTCTATCAATGTATGATTCAATATCAGTGAAATCTATATCACCTTCATCAGACATCATTACATCAGAATGAAGTGCGGTTTCTGGTGTAATTTGTTCAAAATTTGTCATTAACAAAGTAGTCTTTGCACCTGAACCGGACATTTCATCATAAGATACATTTGTTCCAATCAAAAGATCTCCCGAATATGATTTAAGCACATCATAATCACTAACTGTTTCATCAATAACTACGCTAACCGGCTTTTCTATCTTAACACCTGACTCTACTTCTTCATCAAGCTTGGCACAAGAAAATAACAATAGCGATAAAGACGATATAACTATATATTTTTTATTTAATACTCTCATAACTTTATGATTTTAGCTCAGATTAACCCTTTCGTAAAATATACCACAAGGGTTAATCTGAACAATTTAAATATATTTAAACTACTCAACCGCAATGCTGTAGTACTCGGCAGTTACACCTCTATTTCTACAAACTAAGGTATCTTTTGTAGTATAGGTATAACCTAAATTAGAAAGTTCAACAGTATAATCCAGATATAAACCATCACGGTCTACTCCTCCCCAACTGTTTTTTTCTCCATCGGCAACAAATTTTCCTGTACCATTAACGGTATATGAAGAAGAATTACTTGATATAGCACAGTTGTTATTATCATCGAACGTTAATATCAACTCTATATCAGCACGCGTAGTCATATTATCATCTTCATAAATTGTAATTGGAAGAGTACACTTTTTATATGCTAAAGTAGATACACTCACTACTTCATCATATTCAACATATTCTTCACTACGAACGTCAGTGGTAGTGCTAACACCATCCGAAATTTGATCTTCACCTCTTCTTAAATATTTTGCATGCCAAGGATTCATATACCTGATCGCATACAACACATAGTTTTTAGGAGCTATGGACCAATCGTCACTTGCCACCAAATTAGGATCATCAACACCTGCTTTACCTGATAAAATACTATCTGCATTTACTACCTCAGTCATAACAACAGGTATAACATATTTTTTATCAACGGTAAGAGGATCCTCAAAAAATACATCTGTTAATTCAACTTCAACACCACCAAGAATATTACCTGCTTCAATAACAATCTGGTTACTTGCAAGGTTATAATAACTGCTTGGCATAGCTTCTAAATCAGAACCATCAGAAAACGATACTCCATCACATAACGATTCATCTACCTCAATACTGATAGTTCTATCCACAGTGTTTGAATAAACACCTCCCATAGTAGCAGTAATCTTCACTTTATGTTCATTATCAAGAGAATTATCAACATTTGCATCATTCCCAAGCTCCAAAGTTCTCAAAGGATACTGATTTGCAAAATATACTGTGGTATAATCGAAATCATCAAAAGTGACATCATCATTCTCGCAGGAGTACAAAATTCCTGCTACAAAAACGGCTAATAATATTATATTTAGTTTCATATGTCTAAATTTGCTTTTAATTGCAATATGCAACTCACCAATTTATTCATCCTCGTATGTGAGAACTCTTTGACTTCGTCGATCTCACGATTCTCATGGCTCGTTTCATATTTTTAATATTTTTTCTACTCCCAACCTTTATTCTGCTCAAGTTTGTCATACTTTAAACATTCACTATAAGGAATTGGCCCGAAAGTCATATCTTCATTATATGACCTGGACTCAACTTCAAATTCTTCTCCTGTGCTTACATCATAACCTCTGGCAGTTTCAGTCAAATCGTCTTTCCATCTGCGTAAATCCCAAAAACGGAAACCTTCGAAACATAACTCAAGTCTTCTCTCATTATGAATTAATTCACGCATTTTAGTTTTATCCCCTGCACATTCATCAAGATAAGGGTCATTGGATATACCCAGAGCTCTCGCACGAATCGCTCTAATCACATCCACAGCAGAGTAACTGGCATTAGGCGCTGTACCTGTAGGTCCATATGCTTCATTAGCAGCCTCCGCATAATTAAGAAATAATTCAGTATATCTAATACGAGGAGTATAATTATTTTTTTCCTGCCACGAACTACTCGAACTATTATAGTTAACATCCATTCTCATACGTTTTCTCATATAGTAACCGGTACGAGTAGATGTTTCCATAAAATTAATACCATCCTTGGATCCTGAAGTACTTCCTGTTAATACGGTCGTACTATTTACTGAATTGCTACTATAAACAATATAATAGGTTAAGCGAGGATCTCTATTGGAATATGGATCAGCTGCATTATAGACAGAAGTTGAGTGCATAATAGGATAACCATTTTTATCCGGAAATGCTTCTACAAGGTTTTGAGTAGGATTCATTCTTCCCTCTCCGTATAATGATGGAGGGAAATTTTCCTCTTCCTCAGCAGATGTTTCTCCAATGCTTGCACGCCATAATATTTCATCCGGATTAACACCTTCCTTTAAATTATCAAGTTCATCTCCGTTGTTAAAATAAGTAACGCCATTTGGATCTAATCCAGAAATACCGCCTATATATTCCAATGCATCCGCAGAATATTTTGCAGCATCTTCCCAAGTTGTAGTATTGGATGCATCCTGAAAAGCCGGACTTGCAGCCAATAAAGCAATTTTTGAACGAAATGCTTTTGCTATTTGTCCATCCACTAACTGTCTGAAGTAATCTCCCATTGTTCTGTTATAGGTACTATAAGAGGAAACCATATTTTTATATTTTTCAGGTACTTCCGACAATGAAGATACGCTTACATATTCGTCCGGAAGACATAAAATAGCGCTATCTAAATCTACAATTATCCTATTAATACATGCCTGAAAAGTAGCACGTTCCTGGTTAAAATCTGATTCAACATTTTGTGAAGCTGTTAATACAGGAACCCCCAATAATTCTCCACTTGAAGTATAACCAGCATGATTTCTTAGAAGGTAATACATATATAAACCTCTCAAACCATAAGCTTCACCTTTCAAACGCATGTTAAAAAGTGCAGCAGCTTCCTCATCATCAGCCCAGTCCACATCATCACAATTCTCTAAAAACGTATTTACGTATTGAATGCCGGCATATCCATTATCCCACATATTAACTGGATTATTGGAAGCGGTCCAGGTACCTGTTGCCATGTTTAAATATGAATTATCATAGTCGTTTGTCACTGCATCATCTGTTGCATATTCGGTATTTCCGTATGCATCAGGTAAAAAACGGTAACCAGATGTTAGTACACCTTGTGCAAATACAGGATCAGAGTACATTACATCAATATCCTTCATATTTTCAATTGCCGGTTCAAACAAATCATCACAACTTGACAAAACCAACAAACTTACCAAAAGGAATAATATATTTCTTTTCATCGTTTTACATTTTAAAATTTAGATTAGAAATGTGCCTTTATACCTAAGTTATAAAATCGGCATTGTGGAGCACTTCCAATATTCATTTCCATCATTTTTCTTTCTTTTGAAATTGTCAAAAGATTTTGTCCACTTACATAAACGCTTAATTGACTTAATAATGAATTTTTATTAAACATCTTTTCCGGCAAATCATATGTAACTTGAATTTTAGACAAATCAAAACGATTGTTTTTATACTGCCAGAATGTTGAGTTTCTGAAGTTATTAGTATTCGATGTTGTAGTTAATCGAGGATAAGTTGCAGTTGAAGCTGTTTCTGTTGTCCAACGACCTAACATTTCTTCAGAATATTTACGGCTTCCATAAACCCAGTAGTATTGAGAGTTTTTATAACCAATAGCCCCGGATTGTCCTTGCCCCATTGCAAATAGTGTCCAGTTTTTATACTTCAAAGTCAGATTTACACCATAAGTAAAAGGAGATCCATATTTTCCAAGTTCAACCTGATCTCGATAATCAATAGTACCATCACCATTAACATCCGTATATTTAAGGTCTCCTGGTTGTACATCTCCAAAAGTTTGAGTTGCATGATTGTCAATATCAGCCTGATCTGTAAAGAACCCTTCACATAAGTAACCGAAAGATGCATCAAGAGGTTTACCTTCTCTATAAAGATAAGCATCATCATATACTTCATCTCTTTTAATCGCCTCAGAATCATATATCATTCCAACAAATCCAATTTGATATTCCAAATCGCCCATTTTATCATTATACGAAACTGAAAAGTCCAAACCGGTTCTTTTATCCTTATTATAATTTACATAAGGAAGGAAGGAATAATTCCATCCATCAAAATAAGAAGGATAAATTGTACTTGATCCCTGAGTTAATAAACCATCAGTAACCTGATTAAAATAGTTAATATCAAACATAACTCTATTCTTTAACAAGGCTCCTTCAAGTCCAACTCTAAATTCCTTACGAGTAACAAAGTTTAAATCCGGGTTAGAGCCTCTTTTTGATAATACAGAATTGCTACCTCCCATAGTTCCATCGCGCCAGGTAAACCAATTGCTGTCATCATAATAACCCTGATACAAGTAATACTCATCGTCGTCATCCTCAAGATCAATATCCTGATTTAATTTAGCATAGGATGCAGTTAATTTAAGATTATCAATAATCGATAAATCTTTCATGAAATTTTCATCACTTAAGCGCCAACCTAATGTAACAGTAGGCGAAAATGCTTCTCTATTTCCTTCTGCCAGTTTTGCAGAATGAATAACAGCACCAGAAAAGTCTGCATAATATTTGTGCTCATAATTATACGCAAGTTGAATACCTAAATTGGCATTACTTATGCTGTGATAATCACTACCATCATGATTTGAATCCACGGAATTATGATACTGGAAGCCCCAGGCAATTACATTTCCAGTTACATTATGTATATTATTAAATGTTCTTTCATAATTCAACTGTGAATAAAAAGTCATGGTTTGCTTATATTTTGAATCACCCACATACTCATCTGTTGAGTTTTCTTCAAAGCCATGCGTTGTCAGATCTACGATCATATCATCTCCATTCATATTCGACCAGGTTGGCTCATAGGTCGCATAAGAAAGTTTATAAGCCTCTGAATAGTAATTCACGTAATCAAGACTGAATGAATTTGTTAAAGAAAGACCTTTTGTAATACCACTTAAATCACTTTTTGCACTTACATCAAACTGAAAAACACGCTCTTTGTAACGAATATAACCGGCGGCCAACATGTCTGCAAAAGCATTCGTTTCAACATTACTATTACCTCCTAATAAATATTTACCATCAATAATATGGTTACTATTTGCAATAGTTGTCTGCAGATTTGTATTATTTGGATCCACCATGCTAATTGGAATTAAAGGCGTAAACCAATTTGGACGCATTGTTGCACTACTTCCCCAAAAATCACCTCTACCTGTATAGTTATTATTGTAAATAACATGGGCATTTGTTTTTGCAGAGAGCCATTTGGTAAGTTTCATATCTACATTACCTCGCAAATTAAAATTTAAGTCTTCATTTTTACTTTGTTCACCATAATTTACAAGATCATTATTATAGTTCATCCCAAAATTGGTATAGTACTGAGTCTTCTCATCACCCCCTGAAATTTCAACAGTAGCATCGGTTTTGTTATATGCTTTTCTTAAATAATCAGAAGAGAAAAAATCGATATCCGGATACATATAAGGATTTACTCCTGCTGCTGTATTATATATCGTTGCATCGCTATACAAATGACTTTTCCCATCATTTTCACATGCTTCGTTATAATAGGTCATGTATGAAGCTGCATCCAAATATTTAGGATAACTTTTGGGTACATACATTCCGGTGTTAACTCTTGCTTCAATTGTCATTGGATGCTCTTTGCCTCGTTTTGTAGTAATAAGAACAGCTCCTTTAGCGGCCTTACTACCGTACAACACTACTGCATTTGCCCCCTTTAATACAGTAACGGTTTCTATTTCTGTAGGACTTATATATCCAGCATCTCTTGGAATACCATCAATAAGAATTAAAAAACCTTGTCCCCAGATATTTCCATTATATCCACCAACAAAACTACTTATTCCATCAAGCGAATAAGTTTGATAATTCTTCTTCAACAAATCGGCTATATTTACAGATGAAACTGCGCCTAATACGTCCTCCTTATTTTGAGTTCCAAATGCAACATTAACTAGGTCCTTTTCATGAGAATCAAATGCCACATTAGCAATACTATCTTGATTTTCCTGCCCATAAACATGTACCTCTCCTATACATAAGATGGTAAACAGAATAGAGCAGACATTTATAAATAATTTCTTCATTTTATTGCAAATTAAAGTTTGATAAATCAATAAAATTCTTATTATCATTATCGTATTACCATCCCGGATTTTGTTCAAATTCAGGATACATATTAACATCATCAATTAAGAATGGAAACCAGTAATGCTTGGTTGTATAATTCCTTGTAAAAAGAGTTTCCATCCTTAAATTCAATACTTTTGCATCCTTGTAATTTTCTGCTAAAGCTGAACCGGTAAGTCCATCAGGATCTCTTTCAAATTCAAGTGAGCACTTTATTGTATATGGACTCTTGTCTAATAATTTCCAACGACGTAAATCACAAAAACGATGTCCTTCAAAAGAAAGTTCAACGGCACGTTCTCGTTGTAACTCATCCATAAAGCTATCCATTGATGATAAGAATTTCTCAGCTACATGCCCTACTCCGGCTCTATCTCTCACAACATTAATCGCTGCAGCAGGGGTTGAAGAATATGCTTTTGATGTACCTGATATACCATAACCCTGGGCCGTTGCTTCTGCATACATTAAGTAAACATCTGCCAAACGCATTAAGCTTAATACAGTCATATTCTGCATCGTTGTACTCTCTGTGGCATATTCAGCTAAACGAGGTTTCCATTTATTCTCAATTAAACCAGTACGATTTATTTTATTTTCAGCCTCTGGAGCCCTGTAATAACCTCCTGTATAAAGAGTTGCAAATTCAATTTTATCAGCTTTATCTTCCTGTGCACTACTACGCTCACCATCTACCATAATATCTTTATAAAATCTAGGATCTCTATCTTTCCAAGGATATTCTGGATCATATCCCGACTCTGAATCAGCTAATGTTACATCTCTACCATCATTTATTGGTAAGCCATTAGCCATTCCATAATTATTGAAAACATAATTTGCCGTAGGAGATATATAATATCCACCATAACTATTTCCATTTGCCAAATAATCATTAATCTGATTCCATCTGAACCTTGCTTGTCCTCCACAGGTATTTTCCCAGAAAATAGTTTCTTCCAACCCTGGAATTTTATCACTGTTTTGTGTATAAAACAGTTGTTCATACTCACTAAAATCTGCTAATTTATATCTACCCGTAGATTCTGATAAAGCTAATGCTTCACCCAAAGCTTCTGCTGCCTGTTTACAATAATCTACTTCATATTCAGCAGTACCACCAGAAACTTCATTCATTAATGGACTTCCTGCATACAATAAATTTTTACCCAAATATGCCAATGCCATAATTTTATTTGCACGTTGCATATTATTACCATTTGTAGCTGCTCCTGCATCAATATCATCCCAATCAATTGGAAGTAAATCTGCTGCTCTTCTAAAATCATTAGCTGCACTATCTGCTGCTGCCTGATAATTTAATCTAGGTTCATTAAACACCTCATCTGCAGCCACTACTCGATTAATATATGGTATTCCACCCCAATATTTCATGATCTGAAAATGAAACCATGCTCTAAAGAAATAAAGCTGTCCTTCGATCAAATCTTTCTCCTCCTGAGTAGCATCTGTCAAATACTCCAAATTTGCTAAACCAACATTTGCCTTTCGGATTCCATACCAAGAAAATCCCCATAAATGTCCTTTTTCTTTAGCATCAGTAGATGTTGTTGTTGAATTCCCACTTAAAAACGCAGAACCGTACTCATTCCATCCCCAATAATCACCTTGATCTATAGCTCCGGCTAATTGATATTGACCTCCACTTGCACACCAAATTTCATCATCTCCCAAATTCCACGAATTGTGATAAGCAGAGGCCGTAAATACAGGAATACAATTGTATAATTCTTCTGTAAATCCCTGAAAATTTTCAAAATTTTCAAATGGTTCTGTTGCTCCAATTTCACTTTCAGGTGATTTATTCAAATAGTCTTCACAGGATAATAGTCCTAATACTCCTGCCAAAAGAATAACAGAAAAAGTTATTTTAAAATATTTTATTTTCAAATTCATAGCAACATTTATTAGAAAGTTATATCAACTCCGAAAGTAACACGTTTAAATGTCGGATATGCACCAGTTGTAGAACTACCACTATAATTAGATTCGCGGTCATCAGGCATATCTGTCCATAAGTATAAGTTGTTTCCACTCAAATAAAATTTACATGATTTCATTCCTAAGCGATCTATCCAACCTTTTCGAAATGTATATCCAAGCTCAGCAGTTTTTAATCGAAGATATGAACCATCATACCAATATCTGGTTCCATCTGATGAATCATCCTGGATAGTATTATACCTTGGCATTGGTACATCTCCACCATCTGCAACAGTCCAATATGTTCCTTCAACATAGGCGTTATTATCCCCATCCTCAAATGTTGGGAAATTTACTTCTCTGGTAACATTGGAAACACCATAAAACTGCAGGGAAAAGTTTAGTCCTTTCCAATCTACTCCAACAGTAGTACTATAGGTGTTTTGAGGTGTAGTTGAATATTCGTAAGGCACTTTATCATCTGTATCAATAACACCATCCCCATTATAATCTATAATATTATAATCACCAACGAGCTTATTACTATTGTAATTTGCACGTTCTGTACTTCCATAAACATCATCCCATGTTGATAGATAACCATCATTAATATAAGAAGTTGTCTGACCAATAGAATACCCTGCTGTTTTCTGATAATCAGGACTCAATTCAGGATCATCTGCAAAAATAACCTTATTTGTAGCATGAGTCATATTGATATTTGCCCAAAGTCTAAGATCTTGTTTTATAGATCTACTTAATCTAACCTCCAATTCATATCCATGACTTTTCACCTCACCCAGGTTTGCAGTAGGAACAGAACCTCCTAAATATGAGGACACTGCACGACTTCCTTCATCAACAATAATATCAGTCCTGTGATCATTAAAGTAATCAAACGAACCAGCAACTAATCCATCTAAGAATGAATAATCAATACCAATATTTCTTTTCTCAACTGTTTCCCATGATATATCTGGATTACCTGTCTGCGTCTGGCGATAATAGGTATAAGGTGATTCATTAGAACTTGTAGTGCCTAATATGGTTGAACCATCATACTCCCACTGATCGGCATATAACCATCTATCTCCAGCTGCATCATCACCAATTATACCCCAAGATCCTCGAATTTTAAACATATCTATAAATGATAGTGATTTCATAAAGCTTTCTTCGGAAAGAACCCATCCTGCAGAAACCGATGGAAATAAATCGAAACGATAATCGGGTCCAAATTTTTCTGATCCATTATAAGCACCATTCACTTCAAAAAGGTATCTACTATCATAGCCATAGGTTGCCCGCACTACCCAATCTTCACGAAAACGAGAAAAATTATTTCCTGTTGCACTTTTCTCACGGCTAAATAGACCTAAAGCGGAAACAGCGTGTTTTCCAAAATCACGTGCATAGTTTAAACGCATTGAGTAATATTGTCTTCTGAATGTAGAACCGGTTTCAACCGCACCAGCTTCTGTTGTCCATTCAATTTGATTGGTATAATCAAATTGGGTTGAAGATTCTATCGGTTGCTTATAATAAACTTCTCCGGTATCAGGATCAATCCACTTTTGTTGTTGAACATTATATAAATTATTAATTCCTCTATCAACCTCTTTAAATGTATTATCATAAGAGTATGTTCCTTCAAAAGTTAACCCTTTTGTAACAAAATCAAGATCTTGTTTTAAACTAAAGTCAGTGGTAATTTTTGTTGTCGTCTTTTTTTCAACCCCATTATTTGCCAATTGATAAACTGAATTAGTTTGATCTGCATCGTGAGGATAATAAAAGCCCCACGTTCCATCAGAATAAACAGGAAGCATTGCATCTGGAGCGGTATTATATATTGCATACCAAGGATAGCTACCTGAAAAATCCCAAGGTGTTTTTTGAACACCATTAGTACCAAAGAGATTAGAACTAAACTGAGTTGTTTTGGTTAATTGAAAATCTAAATTACTACGTACGTTTACTCTATTATAAGCAAACCCAGCATTGTAACCTTCACCATTATCGATAGTTTTAAAAATGTCTCCTTCATTAAGAAAATCAACTGCTGCAAAATATTTTACAAATTTTGTTCCTCCTGCAACATTTACACTTGCATTATATGACATGGCGAAATCCTTCAATAACTCGTCAGCCCAATCTACATTAGCGTATCTTTCAGCTTCCTCTAAATTGGCAGGATTACGATATTTATTAATGATATCCAATGGCGTATAACTATCCCAGCTATCTTCATAAATATCCAATTCATTTACTATTGCCTGATTTCTAACCAACAACATATCATAAGAATCATACTTCTCAGGAAGCTTTGACGGAATCTTCATTGTAGCATTGGCACGCACCTGAATATCAGCCTTTCCTTCTTTACCTCTTTTTGTTGTAATTAATATTACACCATTAGCACCTCGTACACCATACACCGCAGTAGCAGAAGCATCTTTTAATACAGAAATTCTTTCTACAGAGGAAATATCAACGTCACTCATAGATCGTTCAATCCCATCAACCAGAACAAGAGGATCACTACTGTTCCATGATGTTTGAGCTCGAATTATAATTTTAGGATCTTCTTCTCCTGGCTGCCCCGAAGATGTGTAAGTAATAACACCAGGCAATTGTCCGGTAAGTGCAGCTCCAACATTTGTAACACCTCCCGCACGTTCAAGAACCTTACCGGTAGTTTGTGTGATGGCACCTACAATACTTTCTTTTTTCTGTTGTCCATAACCTACAATAATAACATCCTCAAGCAATTCAGTTTCCGATTTTAACATAATGTTAATCTCAAATACAGTAGTAATATCAACTTCTTGAGTTTGCATTCCTATAAACGAAATAACAAGAGTTTTAGCATCTTTAGGAACTTCAAGCACAAATTCACCTTTATAATCAGTTATCATACCTATAGTTGTATTTTTAACAACAACAGTTGCTCCAACAACAGGCTCATTTTGATCATCAAGTACAACCCCAGTTATCTGTTTTGTATTCTGCCCGTATGCAGAAGCAGATAATAATATAACCATCATAAAAACAAAACTTTTTATGAGGGGACTTCCCAACTTATTAAGTATAGAAAGTTTTGGAAATAATAAATCTTTTAAACCTTTCATTATATTTTAGACTTAAATTGACAATTGTAATCTAATCTCAATAGCTTGTACAAATTTTCTTTTGTCTTCTTGCATTATCTAAATTCAAATACATATGTCTCCTAAAATCAATGTCAAAGGATTCACTAAAAGATCTTAAATCTTTACATTTCTTTTTAATCATAATTTCATAGATTTATAAATAATTAATACTGAATGTGATTTATATTAAATCATCAACTTTTATAATTTTCTAATAAGATTTTTTGGATGCATATAAACCAATATTGGTTCCTGTAAAACCATAAGATTGAGCTGTCGATAAGTAATATGCATCTATATTATTTGATAATAAGGTCCAATCCGATTGTCCAATAGCATAATAAAAGCTAAAATTCTTACCATCTGAAATAACTTTCATCTCTATCGGATCATCTGTAATCTCAATATTCTTGGAATCTATTACCTCAGCCCCATCCTTTTTAATCTTTTTTAAGCTAATTGTATTTTGAGCTCCTGATTTACTCACAGAAAATAAATACTGATGAGTTTCATCTTTAAATAATAGTATACCAGCAGATTCATCTTCTGACTGAGGTTTGAAATACATACAAGTATTACACTCAAATTTATGATGTTGTAATCTTCGGCTTACAAATGCAGGCGTTTTCAATTCTGAAGATTCAACATCTGCACACTTTAAAGTAAGAAACCCAGGATTTGTAGTTAAGGAATATAAATCAGATGCATCTCCTCTCAAGGTCATCCACTCCATACCTAAAACAGGAGCATTGAATTCATCATACTTTTCAAAATTTCCGAAAGTTGTCATTGAATCTCTTTCCAATCCTTTCATTTCAACTATTCTAGGAACAAGTTCTTCTCCTTCTGTCATATAAGGAAATCCATCTTCGCTCCATTTTACAGGCATTAAGTAGGTTTCTCTACCCAGGTTTTCAAATTTATTTTCAATTGGTCGACAAGCTAAAAATACAGACCACCATTCTCCATTTTCTTTTTTAATCAAGTCTGCATGACCTGCACATGTAATCGGCAAATCCCTTGCTGGATCTAAATGACGTTGTGTTAACATCGGATTTTTTGCCCATGGTTTAAAACTTCCTAAAGGATTATCTCCTTTAAAAATCACTTCTCTATGATTTACAGAAGTTCCACCTTCCGCACACATTAAATAATAATTTCCGTTGATTTTATACATATGAGGTCCTTCAATCCAGATTGGTTTCTCATCAAGGTTAACACCTCCATTTACCAGCATTATGCTTGGACCAAATGTTTCTTCCTTTTCTACATCAAATTGTAGAACCCGAATAGCACGATGTCCTTGGTATTGCGAACCTCCATCTGGTACATCGTTGTTAACAATATATGCTTTCCCGTCTTCATCGAAAAAGAAAGAAGGATCAATTCCTTTAACATCTGGCAAACTAATTGGATCGGACCATTCGCCAAATGGATCCATTGTTTTAACAAAAAAGTTTCCCTTTCTAATATTAGTTGTAACCATATAATAAGTTTTATTATGTGGATTATAACTAATAGCAGGTGCAAAAATTCCTTCACTTACTCTTTGTCCGTCAAGAGGTAATTGACCCGGTCTATTTAATACATGTCCAATTTGTTTCCAATTAACCAGATCTGTACTATGAAAAATTGGAACTCCCGGGAAAAAAGAAAAAGTTGATGTTACCAGAAAAAAATCTTTTCCATTTGAACATAGACTTGGATCAGAATACCATCCTGGTAGAATAGGGTTGTAATAATAATCCTTATCAGGAAGTGGATTTAATTTATAAAAGTCATCATCACCTTTGTAGTTAAAATAATCAAAATGGGCAACCAAACTATCAGATTTGAACGCTGGACTTGTTTTACCTTTTTGATTAATACACGAGATAAAAGGAACAGATAAACTTAATAAAAGAACAACTCCACAAATGGAACAAATGGAGATACTTTTCTTCATTTTACTTTTTTTTAAGTGAATAAATATTTTCATACATCATTTTAAATCCAGTTCTATCTTCGGTCTGGATTTAAAATTTTTAATCAAATTTATATTCACTTAACTTATCTGACTTTTAAATATAAATATATGATTTACAATTTGAGATATTTAAAAATCAAACACGCGTATGTATTTATATATCTTACACTTATATAAATACAAATTTCATAATACGGTTAATGTTTTTTTAAATATTTTTAAGATTTCATATTTAGATATCTAAATTGCGGAATATTAAATTAAGATTTTATGAGTTTTATGAAGAGTGATATATGATAAAAAACAAGAGGTTCTCCAAATTGGAAAACCTCTTGTTTTATTCATGACTTTAAATCAACTACAATAATTGAGAAGGCGACTTATTAAAATGTTTTCTAAAAACGGTACTAAAATAACCAACACTTGAAAAACCGCACATTTCACTTATTTCAGTAATTGTATATTCTTTTGTCTGCAATAACTCTAAAGAATAATCAAGTCTTATGGTTTTAATAAAATCAGTAGGCGACTGATTAGTTAAAGCTTTAACCTTTTTATATAATAATGAAGAACTAACATTCATCTCAGCTGCAAAATCATTTTTTGAAAAATCGGAATTACTTAGATTTCCTCTAACAATTTTCACCATCTGTTTGATGAATTGATCATTTATTTTATTCTCTAATATAGGCTTTTCGTCATCATTTATTTTTATAATTTTTAATGCCTTATCTCTTGATATTTGTCTATTTTGAATTATTGTTTTTATTCTTTGTTGAAGAATGGTAATATCGAATGGCTTTGTAAGATAATCATCCGCACCCAATCCTAATCCTTTTAGTTGTTGCGACTTATCCGACAAAGCTGTTAATAAAATAATTGGAATATGTGAAGTTTCGTAGGTTGATTTTAGCTTTGTACAAAGTTCATATCCATCCATATTTGGCATCATAATATCTGATACAATCAGATCAGGCATTTCTTTAATTATGATTTCCCAAGCTATTACGCCATCATTTGCCAAGAATATTTCATATTGATCACCTAATGCTGAATTTAAAAATTCTTGTAAATATTCATTATCCTCCACAACAAGAACTTTCATTTTCAAATCACTCGTCTGATCAATTTCTTCTTCTATTTTTTTATAATTAGAAATATAACTATGTGTTTTATTTTCATGCTGCCCTTCCAATTCTTTGTTCTCCACCTCAACATAAGGAACTTCAATTCTAAATATAGATCCGGAATCCGGTTGGCTTTCATAACTTATTTTCCCCTTATGCAAGCTGATATAATTTTTAACCAAAAGCAATCCTATTCCTGAGCCTACAATTTTACTATTTACAGCATTTTCAGCTCTATAGTATTCTTTAAATAAAAGCTTTTGTGCATTTTTATCAATTCCAATTCCATTATCAATAACTTCCAATTGCCATTTTAACTTCGTTCCAACAAAATTAATTCTAATACTATTTTCACTTTCTGAATACTTTATTGCATTTGAAATTAAATTATCAATTACTTTTTCAATCATAACTTCATCAATTGCCGTAATATATTCATCCACATTTGAATTAAAAAACAATTTTATATTCCTGGATTTCGCATACGACTCAAACATTATCACTCTATTATTAAGAATTTTAACTACATCATGCATTTTTAATAAAAGGTATTCTTTACCTATATCAACTTTTTGAAAATCCATTAAATGGTTTACAACCTTAAGCAATCGATGTGTTTGATCTGTAGCGAGATGAAGATAATTTAATGCCTTATTTGATAATCCTTCCTCTTTATTTAACTCTTCAATAGGACCATTTATTAATGTAAGAGAAGTTCTGATATCATGAGCCGTATTTGCAAAAAACCGTATTTTTTCTTCGGAATGTATCTTTTTTAGATTATGGATATAATATTTAAATAAAAATATACCTAATCCCCCAATAACACTCAATACCAACACATTAAACCACCACATTCTATAATATGGAGGAACTATTGTAATTTTTAAACTTCTTTCCTGAATTAAATTTGACAATGCATTATCATACATTCTAATCCTAAGGTCATAGTTACCACTTGGAAGATTCGAATAGGATATAATATTATTTTTCCCGGGCTTACTCCAATCCTCGTTCAATCCTTCAAGTTTCCATGAGAACTTAGATCCTGTAGAATTCACAACAATAGGAATCATTTCTAAACTAATTGTGTTTTGAAAATGTTTTAGGGTAATTTCATCCAGACTATCAATTGATTTAGTAATATTCAGATCATCCAAATCTCTTACTGAACTCCCTGAAATAGTTATATCCTGCAAAAAAATCTTCCCATTATCTTCCTCTTCTTCTAATAGTTGAGGATCAAAAACGATAACGCCTTTATTTGTTCCCCAAATCAATCTTCCATCATGTAATGCATAATGTGAGTTCTGATTAAACGAAGTATTATTTAGTTCAATTTTTGAACTGAAGGATACGATTGCATTTGTGGTTACATTTAATCTGCACATCCCTTGTTCTGTTCCAATCCATAAAAATTCTCCTGAATGTTCAATACTATTTACAAAATTAGAAGGTAATCCTGAATCCTTGGTAAAGTATATTTTCTTCTTGGATTTTAAATCATATTTAATTAAACCATCACCACATGTAGCTACCCAAATAATATTATTATTTTGGTAAATATCATAAACCACATGACCATTAATCAAATTTTCTTGTTCTCCTGTTTCTTTATTAAAAAGAATTAAACCATATGATGTCCCAAGCAGTAAGTACTTTTCATCATAGTCAACCATTAAATAACAGATTACATCTGAATAACTTTTAAAGTGATTCTCTTTTGCTTTATAACAAACTAGATCTCCTCTAATACCTCCAAACCAAATATCCCCATTCCTATCCTTTATTATATTATAGATAAATTTATTTGAGAAAACGCTATCTGTTTCTTCAAAACATTTTTTATCTAATACTTTTTTTGATTTTGAATCAATTAAATATAAGCCAGAAGAATAGGTTCCAGCCCAAATACGCCCTGTATTATCCTCGCATAAAGAAAGAAAGACTTGAGATTGTTCCTGATTATTATGAAAAAACGAATACCATTTATTATTTTTCTTATCCAATAAACTCACTCCGTTATTCGTTGCAAACCACAAGTTTCCTTGCTTATCTTCCAATATACTGTTCACATCATCATTAACAAGAGAATTAGTATTATTTGTTACATGATTAAACTTAGTTAACGAAGTGTTCTCCTGATCAAAAAAAGAGACTCCTCCACTATATGTACAAACCCAAACTCTCTTATTATTATCAAGATAAATATCATATACTCCATTTCCTTTTAATGAATATGGATTATCCGAATCATCTTTAAAAATAGCCGACACCTTCTTTGTATAACGATTTATTTCCCATATTCCCTGGCCATCTACTCCAATGGAAATGATTGAATCGGAAATTGATTCAATTGCTAATATTGGTTGGCTGGGGATTTCTGGAATCTTTGAAAGTTTCTTTTCCTTGTAATTATCATTAATGTAATAAAAACCATTAGATACACTACCAATCCATAATGTTTGTGTCTTTTCATCAAAATAAAATTTAGATAATCTAAATTGATCATTTACACTAAATTTAAAATAGTTTTCTGTGGTTAATGTTCGAATGTCATATAATTTTATTTCACCATTAACATCATAAAAAAACCTATAATCATCATACCAAGCCAGACTATTTACTTCATTATTCTGTGTTACGGCTATTAATCCTGACTTTTCATCATAAGAAAACATTCCAACTGTTGATGCTATCCAAATTTTATTCTGATTATCTATCAATATTGAAGAAACATAAATATATGGATTCCTTATGATCTTAGATATATTAATTACTTTTTCAAACTGATCTTTTACAGTATTATATTTGAATATTTGCCCATTATTGGCATAAGCAATTAAAATACCATTCTTATATTTAAGATTAACATGAAGAACATCGGCTGTTTCATAAGGTAACTCATAAAATTTTATATCATTTTGGGTATAACGAATAACACCCATTTTTGAAGAAATCCAAATAAATCCGTTTGAATCACTACATACCATATTGGTTTGGCGAAATGATACACCATATTCTTCATTAAGATTATAAAACCGGGTAACGTCATTGGCTAATACATCCCTTATATTAGAAAAAAGGCAAATAACAACAATAATCAAAGTAGTATATATCCTAATATTCATCTGTTTATAATTTATTTTAATGATCACATAGTCTGCCACAATACACCGGGAGAACTCGCATCAACAGTCATCTCCATACTGTGAGAAAAATATTTTCATGGCTCGTTTCTTATGCTTATTTAAACAAGTTAAAAACCTATTTGTTAAAAATTTTAACATGTTAAAAATATGAAGTAAATATTAGTCTACAAACAATAAATTACTTAAACATCTACTTTTAAACGATAAACACTTATATCGAATATTATATTTATCCAGGATTTTAATAAAAAAGTATCAAGATCCAATTAATTTCAAATAAAACTTAATTTAAATCTTGATACTTACATAAATCTATTTTAATATGGAAATCTCCTAATACAATCTATAATCCAGACTCATAAACCTTTTCTCCACCAACAATATAAATACCCCTTGAAAGACCATCTGTGGCATTTTTCCGTTTCACATCTGACCTTACTTTAACTCCCATAATGGTATAAACATCTACAATTTCGTTTTCATTGTAATAAACATTATCCTTTGCACTGGATGTATCAAAATTCGAATTATTAGTTAAATAAATACGATTAATTACAATATCACAATAACCCACCGACCAAAAGCCAACAATATAAATATGAGTAGGATCAAGAAGTTCACCGATATTACTATTATACATCTTAGAAAGAGTTACAACAACTTGTTTTGCGCTGCCAAAATCATATTGAGCAGAACCACCCCAATAATTATTACTGTCAAATAAACGAAATGAGGTACCACATGAGTTTGCATTCGCCAGTTCTACCACCAAATATTGATATCCCGAAATATCTATTCCTGCATTATATTCCCAACCACCAAAACCATATTGTCCGGTCTTTAATATTTTGGTTGCTTCATTAAATGATCCTGTCGCATATATTGAAGGATTAAACAATTCCTTAGTTAATGGAAATGTAGAAGATGAAACTGTACAAGTTTTTGAAATTGGATCACCCAATTCACCTTGATAAGTAATTGTAATTGTTGCTTCACCATCTGCCAAAGCAATAATATTACCATTCACAATTTGAATCACATCAGAATTGGAATTACTATACTTTGCTCCTAACGTAACATCTTTTGAATGTCCGTCTTCATAAAAAGCTGTAACTGTTAATGTACTAACACTACCTGTCAATAATTCAACATTATCTGCATCAATAACTAAATCACTTAGTGTTAAAGATTCTTCGGTATAGCCTGTAAACGAATCATCATAAAACGTATCTTCATCAAATGTTTGTTCTGTCGAAAACCAATCTACATCCACATATCCTCCGGTTTGAATCGTTGCAAAATTAAAAATACAAAACTTATTTCCTGTAAATACTGATAAATTAAACTGCATATCCAGTTCTGTTCCTAAGTCAATATATGTTTCATTATCCAAACTATAAGAAAAGGATGCAATATCAGTTTCTGTATTAACTTTAGCTCTAAGAAAAATTTCAGCATTATCAATTACTGGTCCTGTTGTTAATAATCCATCATTCATTTGAACGCATGTTTTATGCCCATCAATAACTTTTATACCTATATAGGCATAAGGATCTTGAAAAACTGCAATTCCAGCCACATCTCCCTCTTGCATATTTTCAATATTCATCTTAATGGTTCCATATGAATAGCCTGTATTTGAATGATAGCCTAAAATCCGTTGAGTTAAAGTATTTTGAGCCTCTTTAAGATTTTCAACAACACTAACAGTTTCTAATCTTAAATAATCCGGATTCTTTGTTAGTGACCATTTACTATTATCTGGATTATGATTCCATCCCCATTGCATACCTAATTCATAATTACGGAAATTATCATTTGTTGGCAGATTTTTTACGGGGTGCACCATTCCTACATCAGGTTTAGAATAGGTAGTAACAGCAACACCCTCATTGCCAATAACAGGCCAATTATCTTCCCATTGAACCGGTTGTAGATTAGGCATTCGACCTAAAGCTCCATTATCCTGAAATAAAATAGTCCACCATTGACCTGTTTGAGTTTCAACCAGCGCACCCTGATGTATATTATTATCATCCAAAACCAGCTTTTCCTCATAAGTTCCATATATATTGGTTGATCTTAATACTGTTTGATATGCCGGCCAGCCTCCATAGGTTGCGTATATATAATAATAATCACCAATTTTATATAAATGACTTCCTTCAAGTCCCTCTTTTACAGTATACGAATACACTTCCTGAGTAGTACCAGCCATGATATTAAAATCGCTGTCCAGTTCTGAAATTTTTAATGTATTAATCCCATAAACTACATATATTTTCCCATCATCATCAAAAAACAATCCCGGATCATAATAACTATTATCCAGTTCTTTCATTTCCCATGTTCCCTCAGGATCATCTGTTGTTAGCAAGAAACTGCCTTCATCTAAAGTCGTAAACAATAAATAGTATTTTCCATTATTATATTTTAAACTTGAGGCCCATTGTCCATGTGAGTATCGATCACAATCATTTAAATTATAACAATCTGTAGATGCAATTTTTTGCAAAGGATTACAGCAATACTCCCAATTCACCAAATCATTAGATTTCAAAATTGTTGCTCCCGGAAAAATATGCATTGTTGTTGAAACCATGTAATATACATCACCAACACGAATTACATCAGGATCAGGGAAGTCGCCATAAATTAGAGGATTTGAATAAGTTCCATTCCCATTATCGCTAGTTTCCTGGTATTTAAAGTCAGCTCTTGGGTAATCTACTGTTGCATAATCCTGAAACCAATTATAACAGGGAACAGCACAAGCCTCTTCATTTGACTCATAAGCAAATGTCCAATTCTCAGGTTCTGCATAATGAATTAAGTTATCAGGTGCCAATAGATTCCAACTTACGTTACCCGATTCTTTCGTTATATAATTAAAATTTGCTCCAAATCCATCACTCTGAGCTGTACCTGTTATGCCGGTTCCCCATGTTCCCATATTTTCTCCATCACCATCTTCATCGGGAGACCAATCCACTTCAGTGATAGCAATGGGCGCAAAATCCGCTACGGGTTTTACGTTTTCATCCCATGCACTTTGAAACGAATCATAATCGTGTACCCCACCCCAATATCCCGGATAAATATGAACCGCATAACCTATATTATCACCTTCTACAGGATTTAAGGCATAACCCTTGTATTGAGATTGATAACCAGTACCGGGAATCCATAGAATATTTTCAGCCCCATTACTTCTTATAGTGTCAACAATTTCCTGAAAAAAGTCTTTTAAAGCATCAAAATGTGGCTGAGAATTGCTACCCATTACTCCATTAGTTCCTAAAATTTTAATAGGTTCATTAGCTAATTCGAACATTACATGATTCGCATTTCTCAAAGATTCATGCTGAGAAATATAACCCCAGACTTTTAATAAATATTCATGATATTCCCCTCCTATTGAGATTTCCTCCGGACAAACACCAGGAGGCCTTAATATAACATAAAGTCCTCGTGTTTTGGCATATTCAATCATTGGAACAATAACATCGTCTATAGCGGTTTTAAATCTATCAAAATTAAATTCTGAGATATCATTTTCACTAATACCAGAAACTCCAAGGTTATTTGTCCAATATGGATCAATATGTAATCTTATATAATTAAGATTCCAGCCTTCTGCAGGATCTGTAAGTAAATCCAAAACGGATTGATTATAATTTAAACATGCTTCCACATTATAATTATTCCAACGATCCCAAATTCCAAATGCTCCACCATTAAACCAGGGGTTAGGTGTTACAGCTACGCCATGTAAATTTACAATATTACCATGAGGGTCTTTTAAATAACGACCTTCAACATGTAACTTTGGCGTTGGCATTCCATTCCATGCATATATGGTATGATTAAAGGAAAGTAATAACAATACAATAGCTATCGGTGTAATTAGACTATTCTTCATTTGATTTTCATAAATTATATAATATCATTCAAATACCATATTGAAATTAATTAATGCACTAAACAAGCATTGAAACAACACAGTAAGACTTAGATATAATAAGGGTAACAACTATAATATGAAACAATAATAAATCATTAAATTATTTTTGATTTTTAATTTCAGACATTAGTTTTCTAAAATTAGACATTCCAAAACTATCCATAAATAAAAAGGGCTGTCTCAAAATTGAGACAACCCTACTATGAAATGATAACTAAAGGTATTAGTCTAATTATACCCAGGATTTTGATAGAGATCCTTTTCTTCCTCACTCATCTCCAATCCATCAAGTTGTCCAATTGGAATAGGACGTAAATACAGGTAATCTTCAATAGAACGAGTATATTCTAAAGCAGTATGATCCCCATAACTACTTCCACAAATTTCATATGTACCTGCAATTTCATTCCATTTCTGGGTGCGGACCAAGTCAAACCAACGATAACCTTCCCCGAAATATTCTCTTGATCTTTCCGCAAGAATATAGTCAACTGTTATTTCTGAAGGTGTGGCATCTGTCATTTCTACACTATGATCCTCCACTTTTTCAACGTTACCATTATTATCATAACGCCAAACACCGGCACGTGCACGAATAACATTCACCAAATTATATGCTGTTTTTTCACCTTGTACTGATGCACCTTTTACTGCGGCTTCTGCTGCTAGCAGGTACAATTCAGAGAACTTAGCAATATTATATGGACGAGTACTTCCTGCATTTGGTGATCCCAAACCGCCATCATTATCAGTACGATAAACACCTAATTTCCACAAACCAGGATATACGATTCTACTTATTCCGTTTGGAGAAATAACAAAATCAGCTCTTCCTGGTAATACACCAGCACCAATATTACTATCTCCCTGTCCACTTGGATATACTATATTATTATCATCTTCATCTAAAAACGACAGAATAGCATCTCCAGGATAAACTTTCATATTGTTTGCATTATATAAGTACTCGCTTGAAACTCCTGCTTTATCCCAGTTACTACGATAAGATGTAGTAAATGTACCATCGTAACGAGAATCATTTGTTTTATCAGCAAAAGTATTTTTAATGGCACCTATAGTAGGACACATACGTGTCCAGGGACGTCCTAAATGCTGTTCAGCTTCACGTTGAACAGAACTTATGGCAGACCATGTACCATCAGTAGTACTACTTCTAATCATGGTATAATTCCATGTCATCATCCAAACGGCAAAGTTATCAGGAGCTCCACCACTACCATAAGTTAAGCTACTTCCATTATAATATTCGCTATCTTCAGTATGATCAGCATATAAAAGTATCTCGCTATTACGATCATTTTGAGCCAGGTTTACGTCATAGTATGTTTGCTGTAAACTAAAATCTCCCGGATTATCAATACCTGCAACGGATACATCGTAAGCTTGTTGAAAATACCAATCTGAATTATGTCCGTCAGGATCAGTTCTATCACATTCCGGATACGTAGCAATATTATTTGGATTTTCAAGCCACCATCCATAGGTAAGATAGGCTTTTGCCAAATATAATCTTGCTAAGGTTTTTGTTACACCACCTGTTATACGACCAGCATCCGGTAAATTATTTACTGCAATTAACAAATCAGGAAATATTGCTTTAGTATAAACTTCAGGCACAGTATTACGTACTGATATTCTTGAAGGCGTAGTATTAAATGCTAATTCTCCAGATCCTAAATCCAAAGGCACACCGCCATATGTTTGCACTAACAAAAAATAATCAAAGGCACGAAAGAAACGAGCTTCTGCAATCAAATCATCCGAAATTCCAACTTTACTGGCGTTTTCAATAACGCCATTAGCTGTATTAATATTAGGAAATGCTACATCCCATAATATACTTGTAGGATAAGTGCTTGAATTAATTTCAGCTGCACCTGAACAGTCCATTGCTTTAAAGTTTCCATCGGCACTTTGTGCATATGTTGCTTCATCAGTACCTGTTACACATGAGTTATAATAATAGGCTTGTCCATATATGTAGCGTAAATGTGAATACATTGATGTCAGCCCTCCCATAACACCATTTTCTGTTGAAAAATACTCTGGAGTATAAGTTCCACGAGGCGTTTCTTCCAATATATCATCAGAACATGCCATGAGGAATACAGTCATCATCAATACCCCAATTATTGTTTTAATATTTATAAGTTTCATTATTATCAATTTTAAAATGTCAAATTAAGCCCTATCATATAATTGCGAGTTGTCGGTGTATTTGTTCCTATAATCAGCAAACGCTCTTTGTACGAATTAACAGCTTGATTCTCGTCACCATAAGAATTCGTTTCCGGATCCATTCCAGACTCCCTGTTATATGGAGAGAACATTACCAACGGATTTTGTGCAGTAAAGTAAATTCTGAATTTTTCAATACCTGCATTTCTAATCCAGTTAATTCGTTTTAAATCATAACCAAGTGTTATAGTACGAATCTTCATATAAGAAGCATCAAAATACCCCAATGTACTTCCATATTTTGGGTTATCACTACTCTTTATTCCTTTAGGACTAGGATATTTCGCATCAGTATTATTTTCTGTCCAATAATCAACATCTACATTACCTCTACGACCATTTAGCATATTCAAATAACTTGATGATCCGTAAAGAGTACTAATTAAAATACCTCCTTTTTTAAAGGCTCCTACAACACTTAAATCAAATCCCTTATAAGCTACACGAGTATTAAATCCACCCTGAAAATCAGGATTTACATCCATTATTTGTCTATCATCTGTACCAATAACTCTTGTTGGAGAACCATCTTCATTATAATCTCCTGTATATTTCACTTTAATTGAACCAAGTATTTCATCGTCATCTCCCGGTTCTAAAATATTACGATATGCATCATCTTTTTGCCATAATCCCTCTTTTTTGTAATCGTAAATTACATCTATAGCGTGACCTTTAAACCACCAGTTACTTTCATCTTCTTCTCTTCCTGAGGCAAGTTCTATTAATTTATTTCGATTTGCATATAAGTTAAAACCTACATCCCATGTCCATCCATTGTAATTATCTAAAATGGTTCCATTTAAAGTAAGCTCAATCCCTTTATTTTCTGTTTTACCTACATTTGCATAGTAACTATCAACTCCTGATGTTTTAGGTAAAGTAACACTCAACAACAAATCGTGAGTTTTTTGATAATAATACTCAACTGTACCTGTTAAACGGTTATTGAATGCACCAAAATCTACTCCGTAATTCCAGGTTTCAGAATATTCCCAACCCAGGTTTTCATTTGGCAACTTGGATACATAATACCCAACAGAGTTGGCATCATTAAAGTTATATGGTCTTGTAGATAAAAGTCCTAAAGTAGAGTATGCATCAATTGCCTGATTGGCAGTTTGACCATATCCAACACGTAGTTTCAATAAATTGATCTGACTTAGATTTTGCATAAATGACTCTTTAGTCAAATTCCAACCTAACGATACAGCAGGATAACTATGCCATTTATGTCCTTTTGCCAGTACAGATGATCCATCAGAACGGAAAGCTGCAGAAATCATATAACGATCATCATAAGAATACATTACACGACCCATATATGATTTCAATCCACTTTCATAATATCCCTGATAATCAGGATTAATAGTTATATCGCCTTCTGCTCGTCCTAAATTGTAATATTGGAATGCATCGGATGGAATATCCGTTGCAGAAACATATGAACTATTATAGCTTGTTTTTTCAGAAGAATATAATGCAACTACATTAAATTTATGCTTTCCGGCAAAAACTTTATCATATGTAAGTAAATTTTCAATTGCCCAATTGGTTTTTATTGAATGACTGATGGAAGCAGATGAAATATTATCCTCATCAGAACTAAATACTCCTTCTCCTGTATAGCTACCGGCATCTGTCATACGTAAATTCAATCCGAGGTTAAGACGATATTTTAACCCATCTACACCTGGTACTTTTACTTCTCCATAAAGGTTGTTGTATGTACCATAAGCTTTAGTTTGGTTCTTATAACTGTCATCTAAGCTTTCTAAACTTTTTTTAGTATACACCCAGTTTTCATCTGCACCCATTTTAACAGTTCTTTTTAATGAACCATCTTCATTATATGGATCTGAAATTGGAGTAGTACTTAAATTTGCTCCTACATTAATATTATCGCCATTAGTAACAGAATAGTTATTTTGCGAAGAAAATCCTACTTTAACATACTTACCCAGATCCTGATCAAGAGATGCATGCATTGAATAACGAGTAAAATCTTGTAATGGCAGTACCGATTCATCAAAATAATATCCAACACCAAAATTATAACTTCCATGTTCCGTACCTCCGGAAACACCAACATCATGACTTGTTACTTTTGCTGTTCTATATAATAAGTCCTGCCAATCAGTATTTGTATCATTTGATTCATCTGTATTGTTAGTATACAAACCTGCGGTTTCTCTCAATTTAACAAAGTCTGGTCCATCCATCATTGGATATTTTGAAAATACAGATTTCAAACCAACATAACTGTTGTAACTGAATTTAGCTTTTTGTCCCTTATTTCCTTTGTTGGTTGTGATCAAAATAACCCCATTGGCACCACGTGATCCATAAATAGCAGTTGCTGATGCATCCTTTAAAATATCAATACTTTTAATATCACTTGGATTCACATCACTAATAGCTCCGGCAAACGGAATTCCATCTAATACAATAAGAGGATCATTGCTCGCATTCAAAGAACGGGTTCCGCGAATACGAATTTGCATAGTAGCTCCTGGCTTAGTAGACGTTTGAGCCATCTCAACACCAGAAATTCGACCTTGCAGTGATTGGGTAACATTTGAAGATGGCACATCTCTGATAACGTCTCCTTTAATTGAAGCTACAGATCCGGTAACTGCTTCTTTACGTTGTGTACCATAACCAACAACAACAACTTCATCTACACTTAAATTGGATGAATTCATTACAACATTAATCTCCGTTTGGTTCCCAACTGGTATAACTTTATCCTCAAAGCCAATAAATGAGAATATAAGAGAATCTTTTGATTCTGCCTCTATTACATAATTACCATTAAAATCAGAAATAGTACCCGTGGTGGTACCTTGAATGATAACATTGACACCAACCAGAGGAAAATTGGTTTCATCAATGATAGATCCCTTTATGGTACGCGATTGTGCATATGTCCATAAAGAAAAAAACAAGAGTGGCAACATTACTGTTATCACCTTAATACATAGATTTTTTTTCATTATAAATTGATTTAATTATAAAATAATAATTACATGACTGGTTTAATATGAATAACATGTTCAATCACTATTATTCTTGACTATATACAAATATGTTTTTTTAGATTTTTTAAGTATTTGCATTTTGAAACAAATACTTTAGATTTTGATACATCTATTTTATTGCGGTATTTGCAGACTTTTAAATTTAGATACGCAAAAAATCATATTACATTAATTATCTGAATATTACATATAGTATATTTTGTAATTTTAGATATTTATCCATTTTAACTTTTGAAATAAAGTTTTGATTAAATCCCATTTTTTTAATTATCGACAATAATAATAATTGTTACTTTTAATATATATATCATAAAAAGTACAATAACAATATGTGAAATGTATATTTAGGGAAGATCAGATTCTTATACGAATCAAACAAAAAATCTAACATCACAACAAACCTACAACATTCAAAACAAACATTTACTGTAAAACTGCAATGAAAAACGATTGCATATCTGTTAAATTTCAAATAACCTATCTAAACTCTCCTTTGTCTCGGACTCTTCATATTTAAGAATAAATTCTTTTGGGGACATACCAAAATAGGATTTAAAAGCATTAGTAAAATAGGAATGCGATGAAAATCCGACGGTATAGGATATGTAAGTATAACTCTGTCTGATTGATTTAGATTATTCAAATTAAATTATCTTTTTTCTTAAAACCAATTCTCAAAAGCTTTATTGAGAAGATTTCAGGTTCTGTCAAGGGTGGCTGAGGTACGAAGCCATTCATATACCCTTGACGGGTTCTGTAATCTACCTACTTTTGCTTTTTTGAGTTGGTTGATTACAAATCAATTTTCATACGATCTCCAAATTTTATGCAAAACTGCTGAATGGTTAATCCCCAATTACGAACAGGCTGAGTCCATTTTTTAGAGATATTTTCAGTAGCCAGGTAGATCAACTTCATTAATGCCATATCACTTGGAAATGCTCCTTTAGTTTTAGTTACTTTACGAATTTGACGATGAAAACCTTCCACAGTATTAGTCGTGTAAATTATCTTTCTAATATGCTCATCATATTGAAAATACGTTGTTAATTCTTCCCAGTTCTCATGCCATGATTTTATGACTATAGGATACTTTTTACCCCATGCTTCTTCAAGGTTAAGAAGTTCCATCTCTGCTTGGCTCTTTGTTGCTGATTGATAAACCTTTTTAAGATCTTTCATGAACGTTTTTTGATCTTTTGAGGCAACATACTTCAGTGAACTTCTAATTTGATGAATTACACATTTTTGTATTTCCGTTTCGGGATAAATGCTTAGTATGGCATCTGAAAAACCTTTAAGATTATCAGTGCATGCGATAAGTATATCTTTTACCCCACGGCTTTTTAAATCAGTTAATACAGATAACCAGAAGTTTGCCCCTTCACTTTCGGAAATATACATACCGATAAGTTCTTTGCGGCCTTCTTTATTAATTGCTAATATATTGTAAACTGCTCTGGAGGTAACTTTTCCACCATCCCTTACTTTATAATGCATAGCATCCATCCAAACAATTGGATAGACTTCATCCAGCGGCCTATTTTGCCATTCTTTTACTTGTGGGATAACTCTGTCTGTAATCTCACTTAGTGTTGTTGCTGATATTTCAACATCATACATCTCTTGTATGTGGATGGAAATATCACGCAAACTCATTCCTCGACCATAAAGTCCGATAATCTGTGGTGCAAGATTATCTGCCAATATGGTTTCTCGCTTTTTTACTATCTGGGGTTCAAAGCTACTATGCCGATCTTGTGGTGTTTCAATAGTTATTTCTCCAGATGAAGTTTTTAAGGTTTTGGAGCTTTTGCCATTACGTTTATTCCCAATACTACGTTCTTCTTCATCTAAATGACACTCCATCTCTGCGGAAAGAGCACTTTCTAGAAATTCTTTAATAATGGGTGCAAAAACGCCTCCTTCTCCTGTTAATGATTTTCCGCTCTTTAATTGACTAAGAGCTAAATCCCGCATTGCAATATATTCTGGGGATTCTTTTTTCTTTTCTGCCATAAGTCACAATATTAATAATTTGTTGCTTACAGACAGTGTTTATTTTACATCCTCACGGTATAGGCTATATCTGAAATATTCACCTTATTATATATTAAAAGATAGGCTGCTTGTTTTAAGCGTATTGACTTAATAAGATTACCAGGTGAAATATTTATTTTCTCTTTTAATTTTCTATTTAAATGCACACGACTCAATCCAACCTCCCGACTAAGGTCATCCACACTAAATTCTGGATTTTCTATATTCTTCTGAACTAAATCAATCACTCTTGAGACCAGATTATTGTCCGGAGAAATCAGTTTAATATCCGTTAGATCTGTTTTAATTCCCAGACTATATTTATTTTTAAGTATATCTCTTGTATATAAAAGTTGTGATATGATACTTTTTAAAATTTGTAAATCAATGGGCTTTGTTAAGTAATAATCTACACCGTTTTGTATACACAAACGTTCACTTTCCTGATCACATTGAGATGTAATTATCATTACCGGGATATGCTTTGTATTTGGATTTTTTCTTATTTTTTGACAAAGAGAAATTCCATCAATCTCAGGCATCACAAGGTCAGTAACCACAACATCCGGTATCTCAGTTGAAATATCCTTCCAGGCCCTTTCTGCATTAACATATGTTCTTATATAATACTTATCTGAAAGTTCTATTTTAATATATTCACCTAAGTCTGCATCATCATCAATAAAGACAAGAAATTGTTTAGAACTTCTGTTCTCAAAGTCCCTATATTTCACATTATTATTTGCATTTAAATAAAATTCACTATTCTGCAGAACACTAAATTTTTCAGCAACAGATTTATTTTTACTTGTTTTCTCCAATGCGATTTCACTAGGCTTTAAATGCTTATTCCCCAATGGAATACAAATCACCAAAGATACTCCATTCTCAATATTTTTTGCAGTAATAGTTCCATGATGTAATTGAACGATCATTCGTGAAAGATGAAGGCCAATACCTGAACCACCTTCATTTGAATGATGTTCACATTGATAAAAGCGATCAAATATACGATTGATTTCATTTTCATTGATCTTTGCTCCTGAATTTTCAACAATTATTTCAACACATTCAATATTACCACTATAACTAACTTTTTGTGACTTTTTTACAACAACATCTACATAAACGAATATAGTTCCGTTGTCAGGTGTAAACTTAAATGCATTAGATAGAATATTAAACAGTACTTTATCAAAGTTGTTTTGATCAATCCAAACATCAAGATTTTTAATATCTGATACTAATTTAAAATCAATACATCCTGACATCAGCAATGGTTCAAAAGATTTAATAATATCTTCAATAAATGGAATTAAATCTGTCTTTTGAAATTTCATCTTTAATTGATGATTATCAATTTTTCTAATATCCATTAGTTGATTGACCAATTGAAGAATTCTATGTGCATTACGGTGCATTAAATTAAAAGTCTCTTTACGCTTTATATCTGTTTCTGACTCCTGCATGGCTTGCAATGGGGTATATAATAAAGTAAGGGGAGTTTTAATTTCATGAGATAAATTAGTGAACATTCTAAGCTCCATCTCCTTCTTTTCTAATTCAAGTCTTTCTTGTTCTAAATTCCTTTTTTTTCTTAGAAATAGTTGTAGAACCCATAGAATACATAAAAACAGAACAAAATACAATGCTTGTGCTACACCCGTTTTATACCAGGGAGGTAATATTTTAATGTTAATTTTATTAAACACAACATCCTTTTCTTCAGTAGTTCCATTATAAAAGGCTTTAATATTTAAGGTATAATCCCCATCCGGAAGGTTTGTATATGTTGCCTTACTATTATTATAATCAGTATATCTCCATTCCTCATCAAATCCATCTAACTTATATCCATAAACCACTTTTTGCGGATTTGCATATTCTAAAACTGTAAATTCCAAAGAAAAAACATTTTGCTTCTTTTCAAGGATAATTTGATGAGCCTGAGATATATGACTATCTAAAATATTTTCATTCTGAATGTTATTATCATAATGAATAACTTTATTCAATACTGACAACTGAGAGAAATATATTTTCGAAATTGGCTTTTTTATATTTGTAATATTTTCTGGTTTGAATGTGTTTATCCCATTAATTCCACCAAAATAAACATTCCCTCCAGAGTCATTAAAACATGCTCTTTCACTAAACTCATTATCTTGTAAACCATCATATGCAAAATAATTTACAAATTCCCCACCACACACATTCAGTTTTGATAATCCATGAGTAGTACTAATCCATAAGATATTATTTTTATCCTGGATAACACCTGCAATACAATTACCCGATAATCCTTCATTTGTTGTATATACCTTTATCTCTTCAGATTCTATATTCACATAATATAATCCTTGAGAAGTACCGATCCATAAATTACCAATATTATCAATATAACAGGTCGTAATTCTTATCCCTTCAAAATAATGTGTCAAGGATTTCTTTATTTCAACTTCCTTCTTTTCATTATAACAAAGCAGTCCATCTGTTTTTCCGATCCATACGTTTCCAGAATTATCTTTACAAACTGAGTTCACCCATGCCAGCTTATTGAAATCATATAACGGACTGACTGTATGATCAGAGAATGATAATACCTGTACACCATATCCTAATGTTCCCATATATAGCTTATCTTCTTTTTTATCATACATAGAATAAATAACTCGCTGTACTTCAATGTTATTGCAAAATGATTTAAAGCCATATTCCGGACTATAAGAAGTTATACCACCCATATATGTAGAAATCCAAATAACTCCCCGTTTATCCATCTCGAGAGAAAGAATTGAATTATTTGGTAACGGCGTATTAGATCTGGTATAACATTTTTGAGAACCATTTTTTGAAATATTAAACAATCCTCCACCATCAGTACCAATCCATAATTCATCATTATTATCACGGATTATTGATGTTATACTTGCTACATTCAAACCAGCAGAAGATTGATTTTCAGATAACTTAATATGTTCAAAATTTTTATTAGACTGAGGAATCAGCAACAAACCTTTTTGAAATATTCCCGCCCAAATATTTCCCTGCGTATCCTGCATTAAAGAATGCACTTTACAATTATTTAAATCAATAGAATTGCACTGTAAATCCGGATTTATCAACATTTCATTATCCCTATCAAATAACTGCAATCCGATATTTTCCGTACCAATCCAGATTTTTTTATGATTTTGTTTCTCAACAAGTATAGAACGTATATTTAGTTCTTTCTGTATTTTACCTTTAGGTTTTCTTATTGTTCTTAAACCAGAATCATAAATAAATAGTCCATTCTTATATGTTCCTATTAATATATTATGATTTTCATTGTCTTCGAAAAGTGTGGAGACAATAACTTTTTCTTCCTTTTCAAATAAACTGGCAGGCCATGTTAGTTGATATAGTTTTTTACTTTTTATATCTAACCTAAAGAAAGATCCTTGTTCTGAATAAGACCATAAAAAACCTTTGGTATCCAGATATAAATGCCCTATAAAATTTGTATTATATAATTTTTTAAGCTTTTCCGTATATTCCAAATCAATTTTATGATTATCTGCATCATATACCAATATACCCAAACCAGATACAGATAACATCAACTTATTTTGTTCCTTAATTTCAATTATTGAAGTTACATACGGAACTCCTTTAAATTCCGGATATTGCAAATCAAAGTCATTAAATATATTATTCTCATAATCATAAACTTGCAATCCAGTTGAAGTACCAATCCAACAAACACCCTTACTATCTGTGTATACAATTTTAACTAAATTATTTGTCAGAGTCCCCTTTTTATTGTTTTCATGATGAAACACATGAAATCGAATCCCATCAAAATAACATACTCCATTCTCTGAAGCAATCCATATATAACCATGATCATCTTGTGAAACTTTGTGAATAAGACTACTTGACAGACCCTGTTCTGAATTAAAAAACCGATTATTTTGTCCATTCACACCCATAGAAATGAATAAGAGACAGATGCATATTCTCAATATAATTTGAATACTTCTTCTCATCCACAATTTTTTATAATCAGAATTAAATCACAAAAATCCAATACAACTAAAATCAATGCCTTTCCAAATCTTCTTTAATAATAATATCGAGTTCATAAACAGGACGTTCTATATCATAGGGTATAGGCAAATGACTGTACTGTTGAAAATACAATAAACAGGCATCTTTCCATAACTGAGCATTTTGGCTCTGCTCTCTTAATTTACGTTGAACATGAAAAAACCTTTGAGAATCAACATAAGGTTGAACTTTATCCCAAATGGTTTGAAACTGTTTTACTTGTTTTACTCCCGTATCATAGTGATAACATAATTCATCCCATAAAGTACGTCCACTTTTCATTTTATATGTCCAGTGAAGATGATGAAACCATAAAAGATACATTTCCGGACATGTTATTGTATCACTAAATAATATACTAATGTTTTCACTATACTGACTTATACCATTACTTCCTGTTGCTGTACGATTAAATCCAATTCCAATTGAATCAGCCCGGTGGTAATAAGGTGGAGTCCAATCTTTTCTCACGCCTTGGGGAGCCCACCATGGCCCTGGCCCATAATGCTCTTCTGCCGAAAAAATATGATGTAGTCCTAGGGGCATCATATAATTAACAGCTGCTTCACGACTTTCGAGCATCATTTTTTTAACTGGCTTTAGGAAATTTAAATTCCATTCCAGATTAAATTCTGTATTTTGTTGAGTTGGACTATTTGTATGATTTCTAAAAGTTTGTATGATCCATTCATTGGCTATTTGTTCACTTGATAATGAGTTATTCCATGCCAGACGGCCAAAAGCATACCAGTTTGCCTGGGCAAAATGATGCCCACACCAATTTGTATCTAATCCAATATTTGACACCCCTGCGATAGCTGTATGTTTCTGATTAATGATGGTTCCATCTGTACAATGAGCAATAGTACTGCCTTTTCCTTTTCTATAGGTATCGGACTTTAAAAATTCTTCCCACATAGGGGACAGAAAAACCAAATGAATACCTTGCCCTAAATATTCCTGGGTAATTTGAAGTTCGGGCATAATTGAGGTACTTTTCATTGCACCGAATAAAGGACTAAAAGGCTCGCGCGGTTGAAAATCTATAGGTCCGTTTTTTACCTGTATAATCACATTATCTCTAAATTGGCCATCCAGTGGTATAAATTCATTATAGGCTTGTTTCGCTCGATCTTCTTCAGAGGTTTGATACACAAATGCACGCCACATAATTACACCCCCATAAGGTTTCACAGCATCAGCAAGCATATTTGCACCATCTGCATGAGTACGGCCATAATCCTGAGGACCCGGCTGGCCTTCACTATTAGCTTTAACTAAAAAACCACCAAAATCAGGAATTAACTGATATATTTCTTTTGCTTTTTCTTTCCACCACTCATTAACCTTAGGATCTAAAGGATCTGAAGTTTCTAAACCACCAATCATTGAAGGGGAAGAAAACTTAATTGATAAATATGTTTTAATACCATAAGGCCGAAGGATATCTGCAATAGCTTTTACTCTGTTTAGTACCTGAATGGATAACATCTCAGAAGAGGCGTTTACATTATTAAGCACTGTTCCGTTAATTCCAACAGAAGCATTAGCACGAGCATATTCCTGCCATAAAACTTTATCTTCTTCTTTAACAACAAACGCATCCTGTCCATTACGCCAAAATATTGAATGTCCGGCATAGCCTCGTTCTATAGTTCCATCTAAATTATCCCAATGATTTAAAATACGGTATTCGTATGATGGATTACACACATCAAATTTGAGATCTTCTCCAACATTTTGTCGTCTTAACAATTCATAAACACCGTATAAGATCCCTAAATCGGTATTTGCCTGAATTTTACCATCACTTAAAATAAAACCATCTCCTTTAATTAGATTGTCCCTTTTTACTCTCAAATAAATTGTTTTTCCTGATTGTCCCTGCCACCCGGATTTCAGTTCCTGCTCAGCAATATATAAAGTTGAAGATTTTTTGTTACAAACAACATTTACTGATTTCCCGTTTTCACTCCTTAACCAAAGCTGATGCCCGTTTTCTGCAAACACATGCATTGAAATGAAAACAATAAATAAAACACTATAAATAAATCTCATGTAAATCTTTTTTAGAAAGTAATGATCAACAAAATTCTTTTCAATTATAACATAAACTATTCACTTATTAAAGTATAAGTTTCTCCTGCATTAGTTGAAATATCGTACACAAAAGATTGCGAAAGTTTTAACTCACAAGATTGAACCGAATCTGATATAATTGGTTTTTTGATATCATTTTTTTCGTAATATGGATTAGTATTTTCAACTGACGCTTCTATTAACCCTTTACCATTATTTAACCTGACTTTATTTGGAATCCTAATACGGCAATTACCTCCAAGCTTTGAATAAATGGTAGCCAGTTTCACAATTCCATTCTCCCACTGTATATCCACGGTAAAACCTCCACGCGCCTTTAATCCCTTTATCTCACCATTTTCCCAGGCAGAAGGAAGAGCAGGTAATAAATGAATTGCACCATCATGACTTTGCATTAGCATTTCTGCAATACCTGAAGTACATCCAAAATTTCCATCAATTTGAAAAGGAGGATGTGCATCAAAAAGATTCGGATAAGTTCCGCCTTTTTGTTTACCGTTGGGTAGAATAGACGGAGTTAATTGATCTGTAATTAATTTTAAAGCATGATCTCCATCGAGTAATCGGGCCCATAAGTTTACTTTCCATCCCATAGACCAACCCGTTGATTCATCACCCCTTGCCAGTAACGATGTTTTTACAGCCAAGAATAATTCTGGTGTGGAGTATGGTGAAATTTGGTTAGAAGGAAACATACCATACAAATGTGAAACATGACGATGATGATCTTCCGGATTATCCCAATCGTACATCCACTCCTGCAACTGCCCCCACTTTCCTATTTGCATTGGAGCCAGCTTATTGAGCGCATTTTTAACCTCATCTACAAAAGCCTCATCCAAACCTAAAATATTGGCAGACCTGATTGTTTTTGTAAACAAATCGAATAACAACTGATTATCCATGGTTGTTCCTGCAGAAATAGCAGCTCCATGATCTGAATAAGGTGCATTTTCAGGTGAAACAGAAGGGCAAACCACCATCCAATGATGGTTTGGCTCTTCAACTAATACATCCAAATAAAACTGTGTCGCTTCTTTTAAGACCGGATAGACAACTTTTAAATATTCTTTATCACCATTATATAAAAATTTCTCAAACAAATGCTGCGAAAGCCAGGCTCCTCCCATTGGCCACATCCCCCAAAAAGCACCGTCAACAGGTCCATTAATACGCCAAATATCGGTATTATGATGCAGCACCCAACCACGAGCACCGTACATATCTTGTGCGGTCTGTTTTCCTGTTTCAGCTAGTTCCTGCAGCATTTTTACTAAAGGCTCATTCATCTCCGATAAATTGGTAATCTCCGAAGGCCAATAATTCATCTCAGTATTAATATTTACTGTGTATTTACTGTCCCATGGCGGTACAAGCTGATCATTCCATATCCCCTGAAGATTGGCAGGCTGTCCACCTGGTCGTGAAGATGAAATCAATAAATAACGTCCAAACTGAAAGTAAAGCGCTATTAACTGAGGATCGTTACCTTTTGCAAATTCTGCAAGACGCACATCAGTAGGATTATTTATAGAATCAGTTTCTCCCAAATCCAGACTTACCCTTTTAAAATATTTTTGGTAATCATTTATATGTTTATTTTTAATTTGATTGTAAGATTTTTCTAATGAAGCCTGTAAATACGAACTGGATTTTTCTTTTTCATCGCCACTAATATCCTGATAATTCACAAAATTGGTAGCCATTGAAATATAAATAGTTGAAACATCTGCACCTGTAATATTCAATGTTGAATCTGACCTTGAAATTTCGCCTCCAGAATTAACAACTTTTACTATTGCCTGAAATTTAACCTCGCCTTTTACTCCATCAAAATCACTTGAAATCCCGGTCATGATCAGCTCATCATTTTCATAAGTATTGATGCAATAATTAGAGGGGCGATCCATTGTTAATGAAAAGTTTAGTGACTTCTTTTTGTCGGCAGAAATTTGAACAACAATAACCTGATCCGGATTAGATGCAAAAACCTCAGTTTTATAATTAATTCCATTACTAATATAATGATTTGAAACAACAGCTCTATCTAAATCTAATTCTCTGTAGTATTTATCAATGCTGTCATTTCCCTTAAAATTCAGTTTTAAATTACCTAAAGTTTGATAAGCAGAACCATGTGATAGTTTTGATATCATTTTTTCATTCACCAAATCTTGTGCTTCCTGGTATTTTCCTTCAAACACCAAATCTCTGATTTCAGCCAAAGCATTTTTTGATTCAGGGTTGTCATTTTGATTAGGACTTCCAGCCCAAAATGTATTCTCATTCAACTGAATAATTTCATGACAAGGATCTCCATAAACCATGGCACCCAAACGTCCATTTCCTACAGGAAGAGCCTCGACCCATTGTTTTGCAGGTTGGTTATACCATAGTTTTAAGTTTTCGTTTTTTTCTTTTTTTGAACAGGCAACATAAACAAGAGTTATTAATCCCGCCAGTAACCATACTCTGATCTTCATCATAGATAGCTCTTTTAATAATTTTACCATTTTATCGTAAACTGATCGTATTTCATTTTTTAAGTTACTTAAAGACACAGGCATCCCTAGAAACTGTTACTGAATTTTTAAATACCTGATAAATTTATTCAATCACGTTTTTATACATATTTAAATTCAGATACATAACTTTCATTATTAAATACTTCTTTAACCTAATCATGCAAAAAGCTTCTTTATTTAGTTGATTATTAAAATAATTCAACATTAACTCTGAAAATTTACTGTAGAAAAATATCAGTCTTTTAACTATTTGTATTAATATCTATAATTCAAACTCAAATATCTAAATTCCAAAAAAGCAGACTTAATTCTCATATAACTTTATTGTACTTAAAATCATTATTAATTTTTTAAAAATAAAATCTATGAAAAAAATTTTATCTCTTATTGGCACTTTATTAATATGTGTTTCTGCTTCATTTGCTCAATATGTTACAGTACCTGATGGTTATGTTTCAATTTACTCAGTTAATTCAGAAAGTGAACTAGCTCCTTTAGCTGTAGATGCACTTGCTGCTCCTCAAGTTTTAGGCCCTGCCAGTGGTTGGGGAACTTCCACTGCTTATGATTTTACCAGTTATGAAAAATTGGCTATTAAAATAACTTTTGATGCTGCGGATGCAGGTCATCAGGTTGCCATTCGTTTTTCGGTTGGAGGTACAGGTACTGCCACCTTACATTTATTTACGCTACCAGAAACAGGAACAACTCATATAGAAGAATTAACCCTTGCTGATTATGCTATTAATGGTGAAGTTCTTATGGGTGGAATCGTTTTTTATAACGGAGCAGAGCACTGGAGTTTTACTTATGATGGAACACCTGCCTCTCAGGCATGCACAATTGATTATGTTGCACTTAAAAGAACTTCTACTGCAATTAATGACATAAAAATAAAAGATCCTGATGCAATAGTAAATGTTTATAACATTTCAGGAACAATGGTTCGAATGGGTGTAAAATATTCTGAGGCCACAAAAGGATTAAAAAAAGGATTTTATATTGTAGGTAAAGAAAAGATTTATGTAACAGAATAATCCTTAAAATTTTATCATAATTAAAAACACTGTTGTTTTCGAGCAACAGTGTTTTTTTATATCCAACTCATCATTACAAATCGTTTGTTTTTAAATAATAGACCTAAGTAATTATAAAATCAAACATTGGCACTTGTTAAACCTCTAAGGAATTCATTAAATGATATAATATTCAAATTTACCAAATCGCACTACATTAAGTATATTTATCCTTATTAGCTGCTACGTATTCTTTAATTTCCTTGATCTCCTTTTTATTATAACTATGATAAATACAATTAACCAAAACATAATAGTGTATGGTATACTCATCACTTTAATTAACGTATAACCATCAATAAATAAAATTTCATTCCAGAAATAAGAAATCCAATTCTTATAAAAATAGTTCTCCTTTATGTATGCTGTTGCACTATTAGGAATTTCAACAATATTACCAAGATTATCCACCACCAAATAGAATGGGAATCTATTAATATTAAACATTTCCAGCAAATATTTATTCCTATCTCGAATAGATTTGGAGTCCAATGTATAGAAATTCCAATTATTCACCGTTTTATAAGTAAAAGGAGAGTTGGGATTTTCCCAGTATTTTGAATCATCTATCGAAATGCTGTAAACTGATATTTCGTTCTCTCTTCCTTTTAATAAAGAATCAAATTGATTCATCTCATAAATGCAAAAAGTACAACCTTGAAACCAAAAGTCGATTATCGTAATCTTGTTCTTATATTTCAAATTAACCTTATTCCCAAGTGTATCAATCACAGGAATCAATTCTAATTTCTTATTTACGTTTTGTTTAAAGAATTTGTCATTAACCTTTGAAAGTCCATAAATTGAGGTAGATAAGATTATTATAATAGGTAAAAACAATAAAATCCATAAGGCAATCATTTTAAATACCTTTTTCCAAATTTTCATTTAATTCAATATTTTAATTCTATGGGGAATTTTTTATGACCTACACTTACCATAACTTTCCAATATAAATCATCTCTTTCTCAACTGAGCAATTATAAGTAGTGCAGGGATTTTATCAAACCTAGTATTGATTTGACTTCATCGATTTTCAATTCATTGTTAAAATAATCACACATACAGATACATATAAACATATTTACAAAATATACATCCCATGTAAATTTCATTCCAGATGCTCTTCAAACATCTTAATAAAAATTTACATGGGTATATCATCTGTTGAATCCAGCTTATTTTTTAGCTGATTGAATTTTGATTGCATCTAATAAAATAGATGGATTTTGTATGATTTCATATGGTCGAGGAGCATCTCTTTTAACGATTAGTCCATTCGAATCAATGATATAATACTCCGGAATACCATTAAAAAAGTACTTTTCTCTGATAAGAGATTCTTCTTTCCCCCTTGCAATAAGTTGGATACCTTGAATTCCATTTTTTTCCATGAACTCCTTTGGTCGTTTTAAATCATATTCCAAAGCAACATAAATAAAAACAACATCCTCATCCTTAAATCGATCATGGATTTCTTTTCCATACCTTTCAATTGATGCACGGCATGGCCCACAATATGTTGACCAGAAATCGATATATACAGCTTTACCTTTAAAATCAGAAAGTCGAACCTTATTTCCTTCAAAATCAGACAAACAGAAATCGAAAGCCGGTTGTCCAGATGCAACAAAACTTAATTTCCTAAACGCTTCTTTTAAAATTGTTGTTTTTGATGCATTAGGATAGTCGGAATTAAACTTATCGTACAACTCATTTGCAGTTTTCCAGCTACCTCTGGTTAAAGCATCTTCAATTGTTTTATACTTTAAAATATACTGATTAGTTCCTGAAAATAAAGTATTGCATAACGCATATCTGTTTATGTATAATTGGTCATAAAAATCAGGTCCTGTAACAACATTTCCTTTTCCCGACAGCGCATCTATTTTTTTACCTAAATAAAAAAACGCATACTCTCTAATAAAATGCTCATACTCATTACTAAACTTCATTATATCGTTATCAGGATGCACAATATTTTGATATGAGAAATACGAATCTTCATTTATTTGTAAAAGTGTTTTACCCTCTTGTCTTCTTTTGTATTCCTGGTTATCCGGAAATCTGTTTAAAATATTTACACAGTTTATCAAATTATCATAATACTCTGCAAGATATAACTCAGGCGACAACCATTTTATATTGCTATTTAAAAATTCCTGTTTTTGATGGAGTTTATTTAAGAATAAGTCCTTAAACTCATCAGCTTCTGATTCTGATGTCATTTTCGATGACAAATCATATAAACACCTCGAACACAGGTTTTCTTTTTCTTCAAAAAGGAAACGTTTAAAACAGTAATTCAAATTATCAGCACCAATACCAGTTACTTTTATACTTTCATCAAAGTGATTAAGGTCTACTTCAACATCAATATTATCTCCGGGAGATAAATAAACTCTTGCCATTTCTTTATGAATGATTTCGGCAACCTGTAAATCATTTAATTTAAGTCTTACTTCAAATGTATTATCCTCTTTTAACGGTACAACAATTGTACGACGGTTAAACTCATTGGGAAGAGATTCAAATAAACGAACGCCAACCTCCCTGCGACTATCAGGATTAATAATCTTACCTTGGATAGTAACATTGGTTTCCTCAAAAATGGTATCTACTTTTGTCTGATTAACAAAGTATGCACAGGAAAAAGGGGTCTTATTCACCGCAATCATTTTTGTTTCATTTATTAAGGTTGAACTAATAGCACCATCTGAAGCTACCCCTGGTGAACTTGAAATAGCATTACTACCCTTTACTTTTTTATCCGCATAATTTTCAAACATTTTCTTTTCTAAAAGTAATCCCTTACTTAAGTCAACTTTTAATTGAATTGCAGTATGTATACTATCTGCTTCTCCCTCTTTTACCAAAGTTGCAACCTCTCCGCTTACTTCTTTTACAATAAAAAAGTTTCCATTTAATGTTACGTTTTTATCGGCTTTTAAATTTCCGGTTAAGCAAACAAACCAGTCAGAAACCTCTTTTGTAAATAATTCCACCATTGTAGAATCAGGAGTTACCATATTGGCACTCTCTTTATTTACCTGATTAACTACAACTTCCGAAAGTTCACCTTTTTTAGATAACTGAAAAGCAACATCATATTCGTAGATTGGATATTTATAACCCGGCTTAGCCAGATCACTTTCATAATAGCCTGATGTTTGCTAGTTACCTTCCGATCCATTTTTAGTTCTGTAATAATTAAAATCATAACGGCACTCTGCAACTATTTTATATCCCCCACGCACTTCGTCAATAACTTTTAGAGATGTAAATTGTCTGCTCATTTGTTCATTTTGATTGTCTAAACCTAATTGATCGTTTACAAAATGATTTATTGAGTACCGTGATTGTTTAAAGGTAAATTCGTCTCCTTTTTTTAAACAAATAGATTGAGCATTAATGCTTACTGAAATTATTCCAACAAGAATAATAGTACTGAAAAATTTTTTCATGTTTAAGATTTGTTTATTAATAACTATTAATAGGATAATTAATTAACATTGATAATTATTACGCATAAAAGCCAATATCAAAATAAAATATAGAATCAAGAATATAATTACACAAAACCATTTATAGTATTTGATATTAATTATGATTCTCGTAGAAAAGCCATTTACTTTAGGTAAAAATTGGTAAGAAAACATAGTTTAAACTGGATTAGTAGGTAAAATATTTAGGCTAAAAGGTTTTCATTTTAAAATTATATTATTTACTATTCTTAAGTTTATTATAGATTCCATGACACTTTCGTGTTTCATGGAATCTATAAGGACAGAAGGAAAACTCAAACAGGTTATGATTTACTTAACCCTAAACCAATCAATATCAATATAGCCACCAATCTGGCTGGTAGCATAATTAAACAAGCAAAACTTATTACCTGTAAACAGTTTAAGACTGAACTGCATTCTTAATTCATTGCCTAAAGCAGTATAATTTTCATTATCGAAACTATATTCAAAAGAGGCTATTTTAGAACTGATAGAAGCTATAGCACGTAAATAAACTTCGTTACCTTCACTCATTGGAATAGACGAAATAGTGTCGCCATTATTAACCATAACAAGCTCTTTTTTTTCTTCAGTTTGCTTAACTGCGATATAGGCATATGGATCCTGAAAAATACCAACACCTGCAATGTCGCCATCCTTCATGTTTGCAACATCAATTTTAGCGGTACCTAACGAAGGTGTTATCTTATCGTAATGGGCAAATGGGCGCTGGGTTAAGGTGTTTACAGCTTTGGGTAGGCTATCCACAACAGAAGCTGTATAAATCCTCAGGTAGCCTTTACGCACAGCAAGCGACCACTTAGTAGAATCGGGGTTATGGTTCCATCCCCATTGCATACCTAAAGTAGAAGAATCAAACTCATCGGATCTTGGAAATTCTTTAATTGGATAATCCTTGCCTACATTGGTTTTTTTATAGGTTACCACTCCTTTGTCATCAACGCCTACCATTGGCCAGCCATCTTCCCAGTTAACAGGCTGTAATGATGGGAAACGGCCAAACGGGCCACTGTCAACAAATAGCATTGTCCACCACTCGCCTGTCTGGGTTTCGATTAATGCGCCCTGGTGAACGCCAAATGTAACACCCGGAGTTTTATCTTCAATCACCATTTTCTGCTCATAAGGTCCATATATATTTGTTGAACGCAAAGCCACCTGAATGCCGGCAACGCCACCGTAGGTGCTATACAAATAATAGTAACCATTGATTTTATAAACATGCGAACCTTCGAGCCCACCGCGGATATCACCTTTAAACACCAAAGAATCATTGCTGATTGGTGCAAAGTTTTTATCCAGTTCTGTAATTTTGATATCTCCGTATCCATGTGCCACATAAATACGCCCATCAGTATCGAAGAATAGGCCCGGATCATAAAAACCTTTTGGCAGCTTTTTTATTTCCCAAGGACCTTCAGCTTTTTCGGCAGAACAAATAAACCCACCTTCATCAAGAGTTATGAACAGCATATAGAATTTGCCATTATTATACTTAATGCTGGTAGCCCACTGCCCATGGCCATAACGGTTACAGCCATCCAGGTTGTAGCAGTCGCTAAAATCGAACCGTGGTACAGCATTGCTACAATATTCCCAGTTTACTAAATCGTGAGATTTTTATACGGTTACACCCGGAAACACCCACATGGTAGTCGTTACCATGTAATAAGTATCGCCAACACATATAACATCCGGATCAGGGAAATCTGCGGGGATTACAGGATTCGTATAAGTACCATCGCCATTGTCACTACATACATTTTGAGCATCGATTATTGAGATCGCTAAAAAAAGTAATATTTCTAATATTATTACGAATTTTATTGTCAGAATAGTCATTCTCTTATCCTCAATCATAAGCCTGCTTAACATCATTTTAATTTTCTTGATTATAACCATTTGTCTACTCATAATCATTAAGCAACAAACGCATAAAAAATATTCCTCCTGCAGTACATCCTTCATGAGGAATAAATGTTATTGTAATACTATCTTTACCGTTTAACATGGCTTCCGGAATTGAATAAGTCATATTTCGGAATTCTGATACCTTCCATTTATCCTTTGTATCTTCCGACACCAGCTTTTCTCCATCAATAAGGATATCTAAAGCACGATTACCCCACTCATTGCCCCAATAGCGCACCATTAAAGCCAAATTGGTTTCTCCGTTTGTTTTCAATTTATAGCTGAAGAAACCTCCGCTACGGGCATCGCGCCAGAACTCATTCATGTAAATACCGGTATTAGAGTTGGAAGATTGCACAAAATGGTCCGCTTCGGGCTGTTGTTGCCCAGGTTGTACTTTATCGACAGTACGTTTTTCCAACAATAATAACTTAGCCTCTTCGGCAGCTATTGAATCCAAAACCACTTTATATTCACTGTTAGACAACTGCATCCAATACATCATGTACCTTGAATCGTGGATACCATAGAAAGGTTCCAATTCAAGTTGTTTATTGGCATTTTCAATGTGCATCTGGTTCATGGTAAAATGAAGCGGTTTGCCTTCTACAGGATTTAATTCTCCAGCTAATTCCGAACGGTTGTCATCAATAATCACAGGCGCATCGTTTACTGGCAACATGCTTCCACCGGCAATATGTTCCCATCGGCCACTTCCGGCCACAAGACCTTTTAAATCCTGAGTACCGGTTTTTGCACTCAAAACAATAGGCCCATGTAAAAATGCAATGTATGATGGCACATTTGGCAATGCTTCAATGCTGTTGTGCATTGGTAATGAAATTTCAACAACATCGCCTTTTTTCCATTTTCGGTTTAAAGAAACATAAGAGGAAGGCTGTGCTGTTACTTCCTGCTTTTTTCCATTGACTTTAATTTCGAGCTTTCCGGCTTCAACCCACGAAGGGTAACGTATCAATAAATTAAACTTTGCATTACCTTCAGTAATAACCAACTGAGTTTTTTCCTGGTAAGGAAAATTGGTATGCTGTTCGAGTTTCACTTTTTTATCTTTCCAATTAAGTGATGATGCAACAAACAGATTCAAGAATAACGAATCCTGGGTATGTGAATAGATGAACTCGCCATATTTACCATGATTTTCCAATCCAGTACCTACACAACACCACATGGCTTCGTTAGGTGCCGAATAAACCCTGTAATGCCTTGGTCGGGCCGGGGTAAAATAAACATAACCTCCATGCTCAGGATGCTGGGTCGACAAAATATGGTTGAACATTGCCCGCTCATAAAAATCGGCATATTTAACCTGAGGATTCATCCTGAAAAGTACCTCTGTGAGTTTAAGCATGTTGTTGGTGTTACAGGATTCAGGACCTTCAACATCATTGATATAATCAGTGCATGAAGCGGCTGTTGGGAAAAATTCTTTACGGCTGTTGCCGCCAATCGCCAGACTGCGGTTTTGGGTAACTGTTTCCCAAAAGAAACTGCCGGCATCATTATATTTTGCATCGTTGCCCACCTCAGCTATGCGCTGAAAACCTAGGGCCTTAGGGACCTGGGTATTGGCATGCTTGTTATCTAATTTATCCTCAGCCTTCATTAAAGGGGATAAAATTTCTTTGTGCGAAAACCTTTTGGCTGTAACCAAATACTTTTCATTGCTGGTTATTTGATAAGCATCAGCCAAAACCTCATTCATACCGCCATGTTCGTTAGCCAACATGGCTTCCATTTGCTCATCGGTTAAACCTATGGTTAAATTCACAGCCCAATCACAAAACTTCAGAAACACTTCTTTAGCTTCTTCATTGCCACCATAAAGCCAGGCATCGCGCAAGCCGGCATAAGCTTTATGAACATTGTACCAAGGCACCCAATATTTCCAAATCAGTTCGGCTTTACCTTCTTTTATACCTTTCCATAAATCAGCCCCATTGGGTACACCACCAACATAACCAACACCCCAATCAGGATATTTTTTACCATTGGCTTCCTGGCAAGCTTTTAACTCAGCTACCATATAATTCATGCGCTTCAAACACTCTTGGTTACCAGTTGCAGCATAATGAATTGCCATTGCCGAAAGGTAGTGACCTCCTACATGGCCATCAAGCCCATCACTTTCCCAGTTGCCATAATTTTCAGCCTTAGGCGTTAAACCCGCTGCTTTTCGGTAAGGGGCTAAAAAACGATCCGTATCGTACTTTAGTAGTGTGATAACATTTAAATCCTGCGCATCTTTAAAAGGTCCATCCAATAAACGAACATCTGATAATGGAAATGTATTTGGATAAAGTTTTTCTTGTGCCATTGCATTGCTACTGCCATAAACAGCAGCAGCAACAAACACAATCTTTGATAGTCTTTTAAGGTTATTTTTCATTATAAAAACCTCTATTATTTTGATAGATCGTTAGATATTAGATAATAGACTTTAAACATATTTACAATACGCTCAATATCTACTAATTATAAAAATTATCGAACTATTATTATTGTACAATTACAACGCCTCCATTACATGGGATGGTAAGCGTTACTTCCTGTTTGTTATTTAGCTTGCCGGAAACTTTTTTTCCTGACAATTGGCTATTATCAACATACAAAGTATAAGCGCTTCCTTTTTGAAGCATTGGTAATATTACTTTCAATTTTAAAGTCTCTTTCTGAGCATTTACTCCTGCGATGTACCACTTATCTCCTTTTCGGCGTGCAAATACAACATACTTACCGGGATAACCATCAATGAATTGAACTTCATCCCAGGTAGAAGGCACCTCTTTCATAAAGTCGATGGCCCATGCAGGAGCATCTTCCATATTATTTGGTGCTAAAGCAAAATGCTGCACACCGCTCTGAAACAATACTGCTGTTGCCAAAGCAAAAACATCGGAAGTCATTCGCTTAGTACCTTTATTTGGCGTATTATCAGCATTATAAAATTTATTCAAAGTGCTACCTCCAAAATCCATACTACCAACAGTATTACGGATAAATGGGTGTATACAGGCATTAAAAGCTTCAGCATCGCAACTGCCTTGTCCAAAATGAAGGTTTTCGCTGGCTAACACTGCTTCACTGGCAGCATAATTAGGATACATGCGCTCCCACCCGCGAGGCAAGGTACATCCGTGAAAAATCACCTGTATGCCAAAATCATTGGCATCCGAAAGTATATCCTCGTACAATTGCATTGTCTCCTGTTTATCGCCACCAAAGAAATCCACTTTTATTCCTTTAATGCCAACACTTTGCATCCATGCCATCTCCTGTCTTCTAATTCTGGAGTTATGCATTAAACCACGTGGACTTTGCGGAGCATCGTTCCAATAGCCATTTGAGTTATACCACAAATAAAGCCCAACATTTTTACTTTCGCCATATTTAGCCAACTCGGCAATTTTATCGCGTCCAATTTGTGTATCCCAAAGGGCATCAATCAATATGGTTTCCCAGCCCATAGCTGCACTAAAATCGATGTATTCTTTTTGTACCGGAAAAGTAGTATTGTTATCCATTTTGATGATCCAGCTCCATGCACCTTTGGTATACTTATATTTTTTTGATGCTTCGTATTTAGGTTCAACTACATCAAAAGGAATTGTAGTTTCAACAATTGGCCTTAATGTTTCACCAACGGTTATGGTACGCCAAGGTGTTTCACCTGGCAATGCAATGCCGGGAGTTGCTGAGCAGTTGCCGTTATTCTCACCTTCCTGAGGAAAGCCAATGGCATACAAGCCACCTTTGTTATTTACCAACCTGCTTGCACAGTAACTGCCATCAACATCAGTTTCAGAAATTAGCACCCATCCTTTATCATTTACTTTAAACAAACATGGGAATGTATATCCATTACCCCAGCCATTTTGCCCAATTGGGGCATCGGTTGAATATGCTGTTTCATAACTTGGCGAGGTACGTGCGTAACCATGCATTGGTTCTGCTTGTGGACAAAGAAATGTAGTAGTACCATCAGGCAATTTAAAGCCGGTAGCCTCCTGTGTTACCACACAAGCCAAATTGTCTTTTTGAGGATACACTTTATATCTAAATGCAACATCATTATTGCTCACACGAAATACAACATCGAGGACCGCTTTTCCATCTTTTGTGAAACCAAATACCGCCTCGTTGGCATTATAATTAACATGACTGAATTTTATATTTGGCAATTCATAAATATCATTAATTTCAATTGTCTTTACATCTTCAATCATTTCAAGTCCTTCTGAAAAGTCACCAACACTGGTTTTTAAACCAATTGGCGAACCTTCGATAAAAGTAATACCATTAAGGGTAACGCTATATTCAGGTGATCCATTATTGGCAGATACTGTTACAATAAGTTTACCATCAGGACTTACTACCTGATTTGATTGGGCATTAATTCCACTAATTAGTACGCATATCAAAAAGTAAATAACGCTTAATCTCTTCATCATATCTTATTCTTTATTTATTATTCTTCAATATCTTCCTCGTAGAAACAGTTTTATCAATATAAATTTTTCGTTCAATAAAAATTCCGGTTCTATTATCTACATTATCTATTCTCTCCCCGGTTAATGAATAATACTCTACAGAAATTACAATTTTAGAAGCCTCCGGCAAATCATCAATACCTACATCATTTTTCACTTCACCTGAAAGAGCGATTGTTTTGTTTAATACACCTACAGATGATATATTAATTTCGCCATTGTAATTCCCTTCAGAAAGCTCTGTCTTCAACCTGACATAAACTATAGTCTCTGCAAGATTACCATTTTGTGGTGAAAGATTAATCTCTGAACTATATGCTTGATTTTCATCTAAAGTAAGTTCATATCCTGTTGGAGCATTTATATAAACATCATCTGTCAACGAGCTTCCCCACACACTAAATGACTGATTATAGGGCATTCCATCATTGTCATAACTAAATCCATTCAATACAGTTGTTGATACATTAATTAGATCCGGTGTTCCATTTGCAGATTCAAATCCTTTAAAAGTTATATCATCCAAATAAAAATCAACATTATCAGCAGCTAATCCCCATACGACTTGAGTAGCTCCTGCTTGAATTGCTGTAGATGATGCATCTGATGTTGAAGATCCTGTTTTCCAGTTTATATTATCAGTAGAGTATTCCAATGTTAATTCTACATTTGAACTTCCTGAAACCGAAGCTCGATACCAAACAGGTTGTCGAAGTGATGGAGAAAGATCTACATAACCATTGGTCAACATATTGAGCCCGTTATCAGATGTTGATTTATAAATTCTGAATTCTGAACGATCTTCTGGTCCAACAGTATAAATCAGTAGCAAATATCCTTCCATAATTCCCTGAGTATATCCTGTTGAAGCAGTGCCTACATTGTTAACATCTCCCCTTAATAACACACCTACTTTATAATAGGAATCAGAACCAACACATTGCTTCCATGTAACTGAATAGTCGGTACTTTCTTGCGAAAAAAGATTTAAATCCATTACGCCGGTTGAGTTTCTTTGTCCACAACTATATGGAGTTAACATATTACTTGTATTTCCATTCGTATCGGAGTAGGAAACCACACCTGCAGTTGCGGTATTATTCTTTCCTATTGTTACATCCAATGCCGGAGGTGTTTGTGCAGAAGTAGTTACTACATCATTTGAAAAATCATAATACTTTGTAACTGGTAAGGCAACAACTTCCCCTTCAACACTTATTGAAAAACCAGCAATACAGTCAGAACCTACTGTTATTTCTCCGCTATAGGAATGAATTGCTAATCCTTCTTTTAAACGTACATATATGGTAGTTGTTTCAACCACTCCATTTGTTGAGGCTAAATTCAATGTAGATGCAAAATCTGAGTTTTCGACTAATGAAACTTCAAAGTTATCCGGAGCTTGAATTTCAATATTATTTATAAGGGAATTACCTGAAACGGTAAATGACTGAGATTCGGAAGGACCAGCGTTCTGTTCATAACTAAAATCTTCCATCATAATTAAAGAAACAGAAATATTACCAGACAGATAAGTAATGTTATCCATTTCCCAGCTAAAATTGTTGGAATTTAGTCCCCAAACAAGTTCTGTTGATCCGGATGAATATGTATCATCTGTAAACAAAGTTTCAGAACCTCCAACCCACGTAACACTATCATTTGAACATTCAAATTTTAACTGGTCATCGTATACTGTAGCTCTGTACCAGCAAGGTTTTCCAGGTTCGATGGTAAAGCTGGTTGTATATGTTGCCTGACTCGTAAGACCATCGGTTCCTGCAACATATGGCTCAAGGGTAACGGTATTATCGTCATTATTCAAAGCAATAAATAAATAGCCCTGTTTCATTCCTTCAGCGTAAGCAGAAGAACCATTATCACCAGTTCCTCTTAACAAAACACCTTTTTTTCCACCAGTGGTTTCATAATACTCTTTCCATACAATTGAATAATTTGAAGAAGCTGAAGAAAACATATCCAAATCTGCTACAGCAGTACCATTCGTTGTGCCTACTGTATAAGCTTTAAAACAATTACTTGTTTCGCTGTTGGCATTGGTATAGGAAACAACTCCAGCACTTCCACTTTGCACTGTTACCAACTGGGCTGCAGGACTGCTTGCTACTGTTGATGCCACATCTCCTGAAAAAGTATAAACATTACTTTCTTTTCCCTGAGTAACAACAATGTTATCAAAGACGATATTATTTGTGCCGGCTGTATTAGCTTTAAAAATAATAACATTCTTGCCAGTATTTAATGTAACCTTCTGTGCATTAACACTCCAATCACTATCACTGTTGGTTCCTGTAAAATTTGGTGTTGCCACTTTGGTTCCATTAACATATAAATCAATAGTAGTAACATCTCCTGCGGAGGCTGAATATTTAGTCAACAACTGATAATCACCGGATCTGATCACTGTTACAGTATCACGGACACTTGCCAATGCATTAGTACCAAAACGTAAATATCCTTGTCCGGTATAATTTCGAATGCTACTGCTATATCCACTTGTAGTTATTCCACTAATGTATTTATAATCGAAACATTCTGCTTCATATTGCAGAGGTCCTGTATAAACAGCAGGCTGATCAGGAGCTTCAATTGATGCAGTTGTGTATGATGTCAGACGATCAGTTGCATTACCTGCACAATTGATTGTAATATCCAACGGTCCGTTATGTTGAACAGTTAAAGTAAAGACATCATCTACCCAACTATTGCTAAGAACACTTGCCGTGTGGTCTGCTCTATCAACATAGGAGTAGGTTGGTTCAGCAGTACAACCGTATATCTTTAATTCATCCGTTTTTAAACTCGCATCATTTTCGTCATAATTACTTAGATATAATGTTACTTTATCTGCATATTCCTTCATTACTCCTGAGGTATACTGCGAATAAGTAAGATCAATCGATTCACTTGTATTGAATTTAAACGGAATATTTGCACTGGCCGTTTGTCCTGTTTTATAGGGGTTATAGGTAACCCAACCGTTTTCGTGACGTCCAACATATAAATCACCGGTATATTCTTCTTCAAACATCGTATTAAACTCAGCGACCTTATTTGAAACAGAAGACCAACGAGTTGAATAAGCTGATTTATCCACAACAACATCAAATGATTGTGCCATATCATCTCCCAATTGAAAAACAGTAGGAACAGTTGGGTAGCGTCCGGTCTTTTTAAAGAAGCTTTTATTATCTTCATAATTACCGTCATTATCCATACGATAGAGTCCTTCAAACATAGTTTCCGGAGAGCTATATATTGCATCGGCATCACCAGAACTAACGTCATTAACAATAACTAATTTAGTACGATCAATTACCTCCTGACGATCAGGGATACGAACAGTACCATCCAATATTTTTCGGAAAAGATCTATACTGAAGTTATCAAACTGAGGATAGGTAGACCATCTTCTTTGTGAATATCCATCTGTAGTAGATGCTGCACTCAATTCGTGAAAACACTGTAACCAAATCAACTCAGGAGCATCAATCACGGTTTCACCTGTTAACATAATATGTTCAAGATGTGGAGCACCACCTGTAGCAAGTATAAAATTATCATGTTCACCATTCACATCGGTCCATCCGGTATCATCATATCTTATACCATAATTTCCACTATAACCGGAAAGATAGGAACCCAAACAGATACTTTCCATATCGGATTGATACGATTGTTGAGTATATTTTTCACATAATATATAATTCTCAGTATACTTTAAGCAAGCCTCTGCAAAAGCAGGGTTTCTTTTTAACATTGCAATTGGGTTGATACTAGGACTCCATTGGTTTCCGCACCAGCTAACCACAAGATAACCTCCATATTGATTACACAATTTTAACAAATCTGCAAAATGTGCTATACGGTCGGTCCAGGCAGGAGAAAGAGGATCTGTGGAATCATCATACCCCCAAAATTGTTCGGCATAATTAAATCCAATGACATTAGGATAATCTTGAAAAAATTCGTGATATACAGATAAATCTGATTCTGAAAATTGGGCATATCCACCACTAGCAATCTGTACCATAACCCACATTTTATTCTGAGCACATGTTCTTACCCACGATTTTGCTATCTCATAACCATATTCGGCAACTTTAAATCGACTTGTTTCCGTATCGTGACTAATAGACAATGAGATATTCATTACTACATATGGACGAATATCTTCCGGAATCAAGTCAATAATTTTCTGAGGGTCAGCATAATTCCAGGTATCAATATGAACTAACCACATAGGCTGGTTTGGTGAAATGGGTCTACGTAACTGAACTGTTTCCTGAGCATTAACTTTACTAACTCCTATTAAACTAAAAACAAAGACTGAAAGGAGATAAATCAGTCTTATTTTATTAATAAATTGGGTAGAATTTTTTATCATTTGTATAGATTTTTGATTTTACTATTTGACGTTTTTTTAAATCACTGAGCTATTTTCTCATAAGGACTTTCGGGCATTTTCAGAAAAGATTCTTCAAATCCGCCATTATCAATAATGATTTTATAAAATACTATTCCCGGATCCAGTGGTTTTATCTTTAATTTACAATTACCATTTTCTCGATATGGAAGAGGAACTGTTATTTCTAATTCAATCATTCGTGCAGCAGCCGTAGGATACATTTTTGTATAGCAATTTTTCCAAACCAACTCGTTATTGATATTGACAATTTTTTCCTTACCCCCAGCAATAGCAACAGCTATACTATGTCCACCTTTTTTAAACGAAAGCGTACTATCTAAATACAGCCTCACTTTAATACTGTCGGAACCGGCATTTAATTTAAATTTATAAGAGAGGGATGAACCATCTGTTTTTTCGGTATAAGGCATTAAAGCAATGCCCGACAAAGCTCTACCCATATCAGGAATAATCTGCCATTGAGTATTTGCTGCAGCCTGACAACTAAAATAATGTTCAGCCTCGATGGTCACCACCCCATTTTTTTCTGAAAACACATAACCGCCTGTTTGAACTTCATCAAAAGAAATACGGGTAACTGTTGGTATAATATTAAACTGTGGCGCATGCCAGGAAGTATAGCCAATATGAACCTGATCCATCATGTGATTCCATTTGGCATTGGCTAATTTTTGATTATAACTATTGGTTAATTCGCCATCACGTATAAAACAACGCTCAACACTATCAGCCCAAAAATTTGCAGACGAATCTTTTTCAGCAGCAAGTTTATGATTCATGGCAACAGAATAATACATATCATAAACATTTGCCAAGGCTTGCACCGGGAACAGCACCAGTTGAAAATATGCGTCCCTGTAAATTTCAGGTATTTCAATATATTGCCTAAGGGCAAGTGCTTCGAGGGCCAAAAACTCATCTCTCACCATTTTAAATTCCCCGCTTTGCAGGTTGTATGTTTTTTCATCCAACATTTCGGGGGTAACACGACTGGCGTACTTACAGTAAGTATTCAATATACAGCTTGCCTCTTGTGCCTGAGAAGAGCCAAATTGCTGTGCACAAAATTCTTCATAATAATCGTCAAGGTGTTCTAAGGTAAATTTCTTAGGATTCCATGCCATATTCAGGAAAAAATCCATGGGGTATTCGTTAGGTTTTAAATCACCAACATTAAGTATCCACAATTTATCCACACCATAATCATACGTTAACTGAAGCTGCTCCCACATTTGTTGAATTTGTGTAACATTAAGCCACTTATTAGCCCTTGGCGCTCCATAATATCCAACATGATAGTACATTCCGTAACCACCAGGATGTTTCTTTTCGTTCAATTCCGGTAACCGTCTTACATCACCCCAATTATCATCACAAAAAGCAACAATCACATCATCAGGAACTTTCATACCCTGCCCGTAATATTCAAGCACTTCTTTATAAAGTGTCCAAACCTGAGGCGTTTCAGATGCTTTTCGGCCTGTAGCCTCTTTGATTATTTGTCGCTGATCTTTAATAATACCTTCTAAGATTCTAAAATTAGCTTCAGCACTTCCGGCATCCACCATAGGCTTATCATCATCACCACGCATCCCTATAGTTATCAAGCTCTCGTAGTCTTTAGTATGTTCAATTCCTTCTTTAAAAAACTGTTGAATACCTTTTTTATTAGTCAGATAATTCCATTCTCCATTACCATAATTGGTCTTGTTTCGAATCCATTCCTGCTGCGAGCGTTGCATGGGCTCATGATGCGATGTTCCTATTACAATACCGTATTCATCAGCAACCCGAGGGTTTTGATCATCATCTTCATTGAAAGAATTACCAAGATAATTTCCACTTTCATCTTTTAGAATTGGCACTAAAGGATTATATTCCTTCATTGATCCCCACATTCCCGGCCATAAAAGATTTGCATGTAAACGTAAAAGTAACTCATATACACGAACATACATCTCACTATTCAGCCCTCCAAATTTTTCTTTGGCCCAGCGTTGCATGCATGGATTCTCATCATTAATAAAAATGCCCCTGTATTTTACTTTGGGCTCCCCGGAATAATAAGTCCCGTTTAAAACATAAGCAGAAGTCCGTTTATTTGGAGGAACATCGGCCCACCAATACCATGGCGAAACACCAAGTTGCTTAGATAATTCGTATATTCCATAAATAGTACCTCGTTTATCACTACCTGCAATTACAAGACATTTCTCTACATCTGGATATGGATTATCAATGGTTGAAATGACAAAACTTTCCCACTTTCCCCGCAAGGGTTCAATATCTAATTTGCCAGAGTTAGAAAGCTGCTTAATTTGCTGACTGTGGCCAATAGTTCCAACTATAATTTGATATTTAATTCCGGTGTTTTGAGGATTTAACTCAGGCTTGACGTCTGTAACTGAAAAAATATCCTTTTGTAAATCCTGTATGGCTCTAATTACACCTTTGAAATCAGATTCATCATATACAATACTTGCCACTGCCCCGGCTTGTGATACGATAGGAAAATTTAAATCACATACAGGTTCGTTTGAAAGGATATTTTCAATGCACCCCAAATTTATTTGAGCAAATGACCTTTCACTGAAAGGAAAGCACAAAATGAACAAGCAACTAAGCTTAATAAAAAAATACTTTATATCTCTCGTTTGCATCATCCTTTTATTGAAAAATCATTATTTCAGCTTGATAGTTTTACTGTATTAATAACCTAATATTGAAAGCATCTTTTTTGCATATCGTTTTCCTAAAATCCGATATCCTTCTGCTGTAAAATGTAAATGATCACCTTTTGCAGGACAAGCTTGTGATGAAATAATATATGAGTTTGGAATAACCTGGGGAAGTGTAGCAATGATTGCATTCATGCTGGCACAAGCTCCTCCTTCTTCTGCACTTACCATTTCTCCGGCCAGTAAAGGAACCTCTTGGGGGTTCAGACCTAAATCAGCAATTAAATTGTCATAAACAAGCTTAACTTTTTTTGTCCAAAGAGTGTCCCCGGTATTTGATTCGCCCTGATGCAAAAGAATTCCTTTAATTACACCTTCCTTTTGCGCCAACTTAGCCATCTCCACCAATCTTCCATATGGATCACCATCATATTCTTTCACCATATTTTTTAACCAATCAGGGGAAGAATCCACATAAGCTTGATAGTTATCCTTATCAAAAAGTTCAATTTTACAGCCACCTACAGCCACATTAATAACTCCAACTTTTATATTCTCAGGCAATTCATCAATCAAAGTTCTTCCAAAATAATCTGTAGGCGTTAATCCGGTATGACAACGACATAAAGGCGGAATTGCAGTATACCATTTCCCTTTCTCTCTTCCAAGATCAGGACAATCAACTGTTGCCATCACTTGAAATCTTTGATTTACATCTATGGTATCCTGAGGTTCAATTCGTGCATTACCTTCCATATTGGATTGACCTAAGCTAAGAAATATATATCGTTCTTCTTTTGGAGATATTTCATCACTAATATGGAAATAATCAAAATCAACATATCCACCGGATTCTTTAGTAGCATAATTGAAAAGACCAAAACGATAGCCCATAAAGTGAGGCAAAGTATATTGCATCTGTAATTTTGAACCTATTCTTTTCCACTCCCGTCCATCCAGACTATAGAAAAAATATGCCTTATCATTCTGATTTTGAAAATCACAATCTATTTTAAAATACACAATCTCACTATTCAACGGAATACTTACTTTCACTTCTGTTTTTTCATACGGAGCACTAACCATCACTATTTTCTTTACTCCACTTTCGTACCTAACTCCTATTTGTCCATATTTCTTTTGCAATAAAGCCAATCCAGCAAAATCACCTTCTTTCATTTTAGAAACATCAATCTTTATTGAACCGGAACAGGTTGGACCGAAAGTTCTTTGTGTTAAAGTATTTTTAGCTAATAAAAAATCATCATCTACTCTTCCTGTTCTTAAACGTAAATACCCATCATGCTCTTTAACTGACCATAATGAATTATCCGGATTATGATTCCATTGCCACACTATAGGTAAATCTGCATCTTTTGCATTGCGATTAAAATCATCCGAGGCTACAATTCCCGGATTAAGTCCCTTTTGTGCAGGAAGATTAAGTTCTCCAGGTACCTTTCCATCAACACCTAATTCAGGCCAACCATTTTTCCAATTTACAGGTACCAAATAAGGAATGCGACCAACAGCGCCATTATCCTTAAACAAATATGAAAACCACTTTCCTTCAGGTGTATCAATCAATCCTCCCTGGGCTACACCTTTATCCTGTAATGCAACACGCCCTTCATAAGGACCTGTAATTTTGTCGGCACGATGAACAATAACTGTTCTCATCCCTCCTTTGGGCCATGTGATATTAAACAAGTAGTATTTACCATTAATCTTGAATAATTGAGATCCTTCAGCAGGCAATCCTACATTTGCCCCAGCCGGAGAACTGGCATTTTCAATAATAACCTGTTCGGTTTCCGGTTTTATTCCATCCATCTTTTTATTTAACTCAACCAATTTAATTTTACCACTTCCATAAACCATATAAGTTCGTCCATCATCATCAAAAAATAATGAGTGATCGTGCAACATGGGTTTAAAAGATGTTCTTTTCCATGGTCCTTTTTCTATGTTTTTTGTTGAATAGATATATGTTTTGCCAGTTGTACCGGAAAAAGTAGATACATAATACTTTCCTTTATGATACCTTATGCTACTAGCCCAGGAACCTTTACCATAGGTACTTTCCCCATTTTTCAGGTTCAACTCATCGGTATCACCTAAAATATCATAACAATAGTTCACCAACTCCCAGTTAACTAAATCTGTCGATTTCATTATTGGCACACCAGGATTTACATGCATAGTCGTACTACTCATATAATATGTTTCGCCAATCCTAATGATAGACATATCGGGCACATCGGCATGTATAATTGGGTTATGTGCCTTTTCTTTTTGAGCAAAAACATTACTAGAAAAAACAATAAATAAAAAAAGCAATGTGTAAATACTATATTTCTTCATATTCTTGGTATTATTTCACCCTAACAGGATATTTTATTTGTTTATAAAAAACGCGATTTAGACCACAATTGAATTACAGTAATTTATATACACCTATAATTACATATGGCGTTTCACCAGGCTTTAATTCTGGAACCTTTAATGTACCAATAAAAATAGCGTGGTTTAAATAATCATATGGACTATCAACAGGAGCTTCGAAATTAAGTACTGATTTTAAATATGGCATTTTTTCTTCCTTAGGACTATATGAATGCATCAATGCCCTATTCTCAACTTGAATAGTATGTCCATCACTAGTTTTTAACCAATATCGGGCATTAAATTCAACATCCCCATCAGGCCTAACCAACTGGCAATCCTCACCTCCAGGCAATACAATTCCATTCACTTTAGAGCCTTTAAATGTTCCTCCTGTAATTGGTATTACAATCCTTTTTCCTAATTTACCTTTTCCCACTATCATAGCTTCACCAATAGTGACTTTGGCATCCCAAATAAACTCCGTTTTAAAATCATTATAGGTGCATTCATTAGAAATACCCTCTTGAGCGGATGCTAATTGTAACAAAAGAAACATCAGTAACAATAAACTCTCTATCCTCTTCATTTGATTACTATTTCTTAAATAATAAAGCTTTACTACCTCTTACTTAAAAAGCGTTTGCGAAAAATTATAAAGGTTGTTTCTCCAAACAGGCCAACTATGGCCTCCTGGGTATTCGCTATATGTGTATTTTATTTTCATTTTATCAAACTTACCTAACATTATTTGACAATTTTTCCATGCAATATCTTCTTCGCCCCCCATTGAAATCCAGAATTGCTTCAGGTTTTTATTAATTTTTTTAACATTCTCTTTCATAAAGTCATATTGCTTGTTAGCAATATTATCCTGCATGGGCTGAATCCAACCAGAACTAAATACTCCTAAATATGCAAACATATTTGAGTTTTGCACTCCTGCATATAAAGTCTGTATACCCCCTAATGATAATCCTGCTAAAGCACGAGATTCAGCATCAGTTTTAACTCTGTAATTTTTTTCAACAAAAGGAATCACAACCTTTGTCAACTCCGCTTCAAACAATTTTAAAAAATCTTCACCAAAACCAGAGAGTCCCATGTTTCCATCCAACATTACAATAACCATACTTTTTGCTTTTCCTTCTGCAATCAAGTTATCTAAAATCAAATCTGTTTTTCCCTGGTTTGCCCAGCCTCGTTGATCTTCACCCCCACCGTGTAAAAGGTATAACACCGGATATTTTCCATTCGTATTCTGATCATATCCAGGAGGCGTATACATATAAAAGTTTCGCCAAGAGTTTATAACTTTTGAGTAGTACCGTTTGATACGGATATCTCCATGTAGCACATCTTTCTCCTGATAAAAACCATCACCGCTAAATGGAACTTCAATACCACTAACCATCCTTCCCATGCCATAATAAGTTTCACTATTAGGACCTGCAACAGAAACTCCATCAATTATCAAAGAATAATAATGTATTCCTTCACTTAAAGAATCCGTAATTACATCCCAATAGCCATTGCCATCTTTAGCCATATCATATTTTTTGACTAAATCAAGTTGCACTTTATGGGCATCAGGAGCTTTGATGCGAAAAACAGCCCTTCCATTAGGCATTATTTTTGGATATTGAGCAGTACGCACATTTGATACAGCCTTTTTTCCTTCATCAATTGTATTCGAAAACAATGTAGGGGGTATTGGTTTAAAAAGTAATTGGGAAAAATGATAAAGGTTATCTTTCCAAACTTTAAAATCGTGATGTCCTCCTGGAATTACTGTGTAAATGTGAGGCACTCTATTGACTTGCATATAATCATGTGTACTCTTACTAAAACTTATCAGATTATCTTTATCGCCACAAGAGATCCAAAGTAACTTTAAAAGTTTTTTCCCTTTCTCTGGATTTGGCAAAATCTTTTCTGGTGCTCTTGTATTTGGAGCCGAAGAAAAACCTCCAACCCAGGCAAACTCATTTAAATTACCCAAGCCAAAATTCAAAGATTGGCCACCTCCCATAGATAATCCGGCAAGAGCTCGATGGTCTCTATCTTGTATTACAGGATAGTTTTTTTCAACCGACGGAATCAAATCATTTAACAAATCACTTTCAAAGGCAGCAAAGGCAGCAACTTTAACACTATCGTATATATTGCCTACAGCCCTATCATCTTTCATTGCACGCCCATTAGGCAACACCACAATCATTGGTTCAAGCTTATTTTCATTATACAAGTTATCCAAGATAACATGAGGCAGACCCTGATTATACCATTCTTTTTCATCGCCTCCAATACCATGTAAAAGGTAAAGAACCGGATAATCTTTATCTCTTGAAAAACCAGGAGGCGTGTATACTAATGCACGACGGTTGCATCCAACAGTATTTGAACAATATGTCAAAGTATCAATATTCCCATGAGCGATATCAGTTTTCTCTATATCAAAACCTTCCGGGGCAGCAATATGTTTATTTTGTGCTTGCAGTAGGTTTAATATCAAAAACACAAAAGAAAAGATGGTTAATATGGATTTCATTTAATTGGATTTAAAATTTATACAATCATTTATTAATTATTGAGGCAATATAATCTGGTATTGGCCACTTAAATGTATCTAGCTAAAAGGTACAATAGTTCATCATAATAAGGGTAAAAGTATCCATCTTCATATGGTTCAAGTTTTGCATTCCAAAGTTCACTAACAAAAACATCATATCCACCTACATGACAAATTATTAAAGCTGTGCTATTAGGTTCTTATGGGGAAAAGACTCCAGAGCTAGAGATTTATCCACTTGTTTCTTTGCTAAACTATTATTAATCATTGTTAATTACTTTATCTTTTAGATATTTGATTTTTAATTACAGACATTAAAAACATTATTACATTGAAAATGTATCAAAGTATCACAAAGCAATCTGAATAAAGAAAAAGCCAGAACAAGAAGAAATCCTGTCCTAGCTTAATTAATGCATTTGCAATATGGCAATTTATAACCATTTCTATTTCCTAAGCAACCTCAAGCCATAAATAGCCCCTGCTGTATTCGACTCATACGCCTGAAATTTAACCCTTATGTGGTTTTTGCCTTTTACCATAGCATTAGGAATGGCGTAAACAACATCCTTAAACAAAGACTGATTCCAACGGGCGGTATTATCCTCTGTTTTCAATTTTTCATCGTCAATGAAAATATCAAACTTTCTGCCTCCCCACTCGGCCCCCCAATAACGAATCAACAAACTAAGGTTGGCTTCTGAGTTCGTTGACAATTCATAACTAAAAAATCCCCCTTCGCGCGCCTCACGATAAAATTGATTCATGTTATTGCCTGTACTTGAATTTTCATTCTCCATGGCATGGTCTGCTTCCGGCTGCTGTTCTCCCGGTGCAACATAGTCGATGGTACGCTTTTCAAGTGCCAAACGGTTCTTCTCAATATTTTGCAACGAATCGACATACGATTTATAACCGTTATTGGTTAATGCCAACCAATACATCATATATCTTGAATCGTGAATTTGGCTAAATGGCTCCAATGTTAAATCAGCCGAGTTAATCATTTTTACATTTAACTTAAAATTCAATGGTTTACCTTCGACAGGCTCCAGCTTATTGGCAATATTTTCGATGTCGTCTTCAATTAAAATTGGTGCTTTATCAACCGGCAACATTTCTCCGGAAGCGAACTGCCCCCATCGGCTATCATCGGCAATAAGGCCTCTTAAGTCTTCGGTACCTGTTTTAGCTGCAAGCAAAATTGGGCCATGCATAAAAGCAATGTACTCGGGTACATTTGGCATGTGTTCAATTGTATTGTGCATTGGCATAGTAATTTCTACTACATCGCCTTTTTTCCATGTTCGATTTAGGCTAATGTACGATGAAGGTTGAGCCGACACTTCTGTGCTTTCACCATTAACGGTAATTTGATACTCCCCTTCTTTAACCCAAACAGGATAACGAACTTTTAAATTAAAATCTGCCGCACCTTCTGTAACTACCAATTTTGTCTTCTCCTCATTCGGAAATTGAGTTTCCTGTTGTAATTTAATGCCTTTAGCTTTCCAGTTAAGTTCCGATGCAACAAACAGATTCAGGTAAAGGGTATCTGCAACATGAGTATAGATAACCTGGTTGTATTTGCCATGGTCTTCCATACCTGAGCCAACACAACACCACATAGCCTCATTAGGAGCAGAATAAATACGGTAATGACGCGGGCGTGCCGATGTAAAATAAACATAGCCTCCATGCTCCGGGTGTTGAGTGGAAAGGATATGATTAAACATGGTACGTTCGTAATAATCCATATACTTGGCCGAAGGCTTTTCTCTGAACAAATCTTCGGTTAGCTTAAGCATATTATACGAGTTACACGATTCGGGCCCGTCAATTACATTTACAAAATCGACACAAGCATCTTTTGCCGGAAAATTCTCTCTGCGGCTGTTACCGCCAAAAGCCAATGAACGGTTACCGGTAACTGTTTCCCAGAAAAAACTGGCGGCCTCGTGATAGCTTTCGTCATTACTCAATGCCCCGATGCGTTCAAAACCAATGAATTTTGGCACTTGTGTATTGGCATGATGGTTATCCAGATTATCAACATTATTTGCTGCCGGCTCAAGAAATTCCTTATGTGAATAACGTTTAGCAGCATCTAAATACTTTTGATTCTTTGTTATTTGATATGCATCTGCAAATATTTCGTTCATTCCGCCATGCTCCACACCAAGCATTGACTCCATCTGCTCATCGGAAAGTTCTGCCGTAAGCCTGATGCCCCAATCGCAAAATTTCAAAAACATATCTTTAGCATTTTCAGAAACGCAATACAACCAGGCATCGCGAAGGCCGGCATACATTTTATGCAGATTATAAAAAGGTACCCATGTAGATTTATAACTACTGAAATCACCCTTTTGAAAATCAGCCCATAATTTAGCACTGTTTGGTACTCCGCCCACATAGCCAACACCCCACTCCGGGTGATTTTTAGCATTAGCCTCCTGACACTCTTTTAGATCTGCAAGCATATACTCCATGCGCTGTTTTAACTCTGCATTTCCTGTTGCTGCATAATTCATTGCCAGTGCCGAGAGATAGTGGCCTCCCACATGGCCATCAAGCCCGGACCAGTTAGGATAAGATTCGGCTTTAGGTTCTAACCCGGCTTCTTTGCGATAAGGTGCCATAAAACGATTCACATCATACTTTAGTAACACTTCTATATTCAGGTCACGGGCATGTTTAAATGGCCCATCCAAAAGTTGGACATCGCCTAAGGGAAACTGGTCCGGATATAGCTTATTTTTCAACTCCTTGGTTGAACAAGCTGTAAAAATTAGGCTTGCTACACACAACAATATTTTTACTTTATTCATCATCGTATTTTAATTATTAATTTGTGGAATTATTGTCTTTTATCAACTCCGGTTCACTAAAAATTAGCTCGATTTTGCCTGCATACTTTTTCACTTTGGACAATAAAATAATTCCTATGATTATTTCTGCTAAAGCAAAATAGTTAACATTTTTTGCCTTTGATTGTGTTGTTGTAACTTTTTGTTGATTGGCGATTGCCGCAGGCTGATTTAAGTTTGTATTATTGGTAATATATTCAGTATTGGTGTTGGTATTATAGTTGTATGTTAAGAAATTATTTGCACCATTAAGTATAGCGATGAAGGCAAAAACAATTATCACCAGTTTGTAAATAACTATTTTGCCAAGGTTTAAGTTGAATTCATCTTCATTGTTTAAACCAAAATAGGGCAATAGTATTTCTGTTTTCAAAATGAAAACATATGCAACAGCCAAAGGCAGTACAAAATTTAAAATCGCAGAAATTGCAATGAAAAACATAAATGCTCCACCTCCATGCATAAAATTGTTCATACTTAGCATTGACGAAAAAATGCCAAAAGCACTAATCAATCCGGGGAAAGTCTTTACTGCTGTCCAAAAGGCTATTATACCAACAATTTTTAATGCTATTGAAATTATTTGTTTAGAATTCATTATGAAGTAGTTTTTAGTCATTATTAAATATATGTTGAGCATATTGATACAAACACCTTCGCCAGGTCAGCCATTCATGAGATGTTCCATCGGACTCATAATATACATAGTTGATTTTTTGCTTGTCCAGCATTTTACAAAATGCGCCTACAGAACCAGGAAAAGGTGCAGGTTCGACTGTACCCAAGCCCAGCCAAAACACTTTTAGTTGCTTATTTAATGCTTCTGCATCATTAAACTTACCATCCAAGAACTTTGCAGGATCTATTTCGTCGGAACTTGGATAATTTGCGGTACCGCTAAAACCACCGTAAGAAGCGAACTTATCCAAGTGGTTCATGATAATGCGTATGGTTTGGTTTGCCCCCATTGACAACCCGGCAATTGCACGGGAATTCCTGTCACTAATAGTACGAAACCGCGCATCAATCATTGGTATTACCTCTTTAACCAGCACTTCTTCAAAAACCATTTGAGGCCTTTGCCCTGTAGTTTCACCATCTTGAGGCTTAAAAGCATAACCGTTGTCCATTACAACAATCATCTCTTTGGCTTTATTGCCAGCAATCAGGTTGTCGAGAATCAGGTTAGCTTTTCCTTGTGATGGCCAGCCTATTTCATCCTCAAAACTACCATGCTGAAGGTACAACACAGGATAACGCTTTTGAGTATATTTTTCATAACCAGCAGGCGTATAAACAAAACAACGCCGCCACGCTTTAGTTATTTCAGAAAAATAATTCATTTCGCTAACCAAGCCATGTGGCACATCTTTTAAGGCATAAATATCCCTGTCAACAGCCGGCACTTCAATGGCACTTCCCCAACGCCCAGCTCCATAAAAGTATTTTGTGCCCGGGTCAGGAACCGATGCACCATCGATATTTAACTGGTAGTAATGAAAGCCTTCGGCTTGTGGTGCTGACTCTCCCGTCCAAATGCCTTCGCTATTTCTTGTTAAATTATATTTTACGCCACCGATATCAAGCTGCACCAAAGTTGCTTCTGGTGCTGCGATCTGCACCCGGACACGGCCTTCGGAATTGACCTGGGGGTATGGCTGCCCTGGTTGATTTATAGAAGACGGTTTAAAATCTTCAATAACATTATTGGTTTGCGCCTGAACACTTAAGGCTCCCAAAGCAATTATTACGAGTGTAGGTAAGAACTTAAATCTGAATTTCATATTTGTTGTATTTATGGGGATAATAAACTAACAATGTGTTTATATTTAGAACCATAAAAGTAACTTAAGAGCTTCGAAGAAAAGCCTTATTGTTCTTTTATGGCTTGCTTTTTCGGGAGCATTTCATTTATACCAAATTGAATTTTCCATTTAATTAAGCCTCCCTATTCATAAAATTATAGTTGAACCTCTGCATTTTGTCCAGTATAAACCACTTCTTTATCTGGCTGAGAAATATTTATTCCTGTTCCGTTTTTCTCTGTAACAAGGACAATTCTGAATTTACGTTCCAAAAACATACCTGCAAACTCTCCTTTGCGTTCACCAATGGTTAATGTTTCGCTTGCTTCGTTCCAATTGAATTCGATAGTTGAATAACTTCCAGATTCATAATTGTAATTATCTCCTTCATCTTCATAAAGCGTGAAAGAGCCATCTGCTCCTTTATAAATGCGGATCTCTAAGTTATCGTATGGCTTTTCTGAAGCATATTGCACTTTAGGGCCTATTGGAACAACAGAACCGGCTTTAACAAAAACAGGGATTTCATCCAATGGGGCATCTACAGTAATTTGCTGTCCGCCGTCGTATTGCTTGCCCGTTTTTAAATGATACCAACTTGCAGATTTTGGCAGGTATACTTCCCTGCTTGCAGAACCGGCTTCGGTTATTGGCGCTACTAAAAAGGATTTTCCAAACATGTATTCATATGGCTGGGCTACAGCTAGCGCGTCGCCCCTGAAATCCATTACCAATGGCCTCATTATGGTAGATGCATTATTGGTTACCTGCCACGCTTCTGAATAAATATATGGCATTAAAGCATAACGCAAGTTCAACATTTTACGCATGTTTTCTTCAACCTCAGCTCCGTATTTCCATGGTTCAGTTTCCGTCATGTAACCATGCATACGGAAAACAGGGTTAAATACACCCCACTGAAACCAACGGGTAAGAAGCTCATGGAAATTTTTATCAGTGTATTGCGCACCACCAGGGCGAAAGAAACCTCCGATATCAGTTGTCCAGTAAGGCATACCTGTTATCGTATAATTTAAACCTGCTACAATCTGGCGTTTGTAGGTATCCCATGTACCGCCAATATCGCCCGACCAGTTGATGATGCCATAACGCTGTTGTCCAAGAAATGCAGAACGGGTTAGAATACAAACCCTCTTATCCGAAGTGGTTGCCCGTTGCCCTTCGTACACTGCTTTGCTCACCATCAACGGATATGTCAACCGGTAAAAATCGCCGGGGCCAGCATATGTCATTTCGCCTGTTAAAGCATCATTTTCAGGCTCAACAGCATCCATCCACCACGAATCCACACCATAATCGAACATGTTGTCTTTTAATGTATTCCAATATTCTTTTCTTGTTTCGGGGTTAAAATAATCCAACCATTTGGTGCCGGCTATAAACCTCTTGTTTGCCACATACTCTTTGCCTATTTCAGAATTCTTATCGGGATTTGACCAGATGGAAATATTGAAATGGGCATTCAAATCGTGAAGCTCTTTGATAAACTTTGAAGGGTTTGGATAATTGGTTTCATCAAACTGAGGTACACCCCATCCCCCGCTTCCCCAATATTGCCAATCCTGAACAATAACATCCATTGGCAATTCTCTTTTTCGGAACTCTTTTACTGTTTCAACCAAATGCTTGCTTGACATATAACGTTCGCGGCACTGCCAAAAGCCATAAGCCCATTTCGGGAACAATGGGGCATTGCCGGAAAGGTTACGATAAGTGCCAACCACTTTATCGGCCTCAGGCCCATAAAACACCACGTAATCCAACATTTTTGTATGCGGAGAACGAAATGTGGTACTATTTTCTTTCAGCTTCCAGCTCATCTGAGGATTATTATCGGATTTACACACCACCTCTACTTTGTGTTCGCCGGCTTTTAATGGCACAAGCGCACTAATAGTAGGCGGCAACCATATATTGCTTTGGTCGATACATGCCTCTCCGTCGATGACTACAAAATGACGGTTGCCCATATCACCTAAATCCAAAAACAGCGAATATTCTCCATCGGCAGGAACGATGAATTTTCCTTTGTAGAGAGATTGGTTTTGCGATACTTTTTGAGTACCGGCAGTTGTGGTTACTTCGGCCAACTCTTCGTTTTCTTTGTTTTGTTGTTGCTTTTCCAAAGCAATGGCATTATCAGCCGGGTTAAAATCGGTTAATCCATATTGGTGCCACATTAAACCATACCCTTTACTTGAATAAATAAAAGGCAGGGCTAATTGCGAATTCTCCTGTGTTAAACGGCGGCTGATGCCTTTCAGGTTGTAATGGCCATCCTGAAATTGCCCCAACCCGAAAATAGACTCATCTTCGGGCGAATCAAAACCCTGTTCGGCCATGTAACATTTTTGGCCCATCACAGAATCAGGCATCAGCTTACGAGAACCTTGCTTCTCATTAAGAAAGATGTTTCCTTCCGAATCGGCAAAAGAGAGGATGCCTGTCTTTTTGTTGACAATAACATGGATATTCTTTCCTTTCACCTCAATTTCCGAAGATGTTTCAGAAACTTCGAAAGCAGGTGTTTCCACTTTATTGGTTAAAATCAGTTCAGGTAAACTTTCAAGCGAATCCTTCAAATATTTTACCCGCACCGCATTATCGGCAATAGGATAAATGGCTAATGTGCCTTCTTTAAGGGAAACTGCAATACCATCATCAAAGTGTTTATACTCAACAATTGCATTATTGCTACATGAAGCCAGTAGTATACTAAAGGCTATATAGATAAAGTATTTCATTCTAAAATTGCTTTCAAAGGATAAATGCCTATCGGCGAAAATGAAACAAGCAAGCATGGCCATGTGAAAATATAACCATGCTTTATGCTCATTTCTTTCGTTAGTGTTCCTTAATTATTTACCAAACTCCCAGGCATCAAAATTGAACAGTTCACCGTCATTGCCTTTAAACACAAAATATAAATCGTGAATACCTCTTACTGTTTCTACCTTGGTGGTGAATGTTTTCCAAGCATCTGCCCCTCCTGTACTTGAAATTTCACAAACGCCAATTAGTTGGCCATCTTTAGCATCCAAACGAATTTCAATTTTGCCACCTGTTGTTGAAGCTGCTGTTGCATTGAATGTTTTAGCGCCTTGGGCAAAATCGACACTGCGTACTTTTATGTAATCGCCATTATTGATTTGTGATACATAAACACCACGCTTGCTATCTGAAGCCGTTTTTAATCCTTCGGACCAGGCGATAGTTTCTGCCTCATTTCTTTTGAAAGAATTAAGGTTTTCCAAGCTCGTTTTTACACCTTCCTCTGCTGGAACAATTGATGGAATTGAACCGTCTGCATTATATTTAAAATGTTCCACACAAGTTGAACGCCTAAAACCGCCACCATTTGGCAAGGCTTCGTTATGATAGAAGAAATAGGAGTTTCCTTTATAATCAATTATTCCGGAATGGTTGGTAAACGACAATTTTGGATAACGCTCCATTATTAAACCTTGGTATTTCCATGGTCCGGTTGGCGATGTTGAGGTTGAATACCCAATACTTTCAGGAACCCCATTGGCGGCATAAATAAGGTAATAAAGGTTGTTGCGCTTATAAAACCAAGGGCCTTCAACATACTTGGTTCCTGGAGTGCCATCTTTCTTTACACTTTCGCCAAACGATTCTGTTGTCATTTCCACAAACACAACTCCATTGTCGCCAATGCTCTTGTCGTACGAAATCATATCTTCATTCAATTTCACATACCAAACACTCGGATTGCCCCAATACAGGTACGCCTGGCCATCGTCATCGACAAAAACAGTAGGGTCAATATCTTGCCATAAGTGATCGCTATCAATTAGTTGCTTACCTAAAGGATCGATAAACGGGCCGTAAGGCGAATCGGCCACCAAAACACAAATACCTGTTCCGTGGATTGGGACATACAAATAAAACTTCCCATTGCGTTCGATACATTGAACAGCCCAAGCTCCATTTTTCTTATTTACCCATGGCAAGTCTTTTTCTAACGAAGCCACAGCGCCATGGTCCGTCCAGTTAACCATATCCGTTGTTGAATAACACCGCCAATCGTACATGGTAAAGAAATTAACCTTTGTGCTATCCTCATCGTGCGATGTATAAACAAAAACAGTATCGTTGTAAACCATTGGTGCCGGGTCGGCAGTAAAATAGGTTTGCACAATTGGGTTTTGCGCATGTACCTGGGAATTTACTCCCAAGCACAGCTCAATAATTAATAGTGAAATAATTCTCTTCATAATTTGAATGTGTTATTCTGCAGAAATCGCTACTTTAAAAGTTTTCACAGCCCCATTGAAATCGCATTTCACCGTTGCAATTCCTGGGAGCGCTGCAGGTTGCGAAATAGTCATCTTCACCGCTTTGTTGCTGGCAGTTGCAGTCACAACAGGTTTTTGCGTTGTTCCTGAAGGAAGTTTGACTTTTGCTTCATACAAATCGTAACCTACAATACCGTTTTGGTTGGTTGAACGAACAGGCGTTGCAGGCATTTCGATGGCCTTTCCGTCAACAAAAATGGTAACAGTTGGCGCTACGTGGCGTTCGATTGCTTTTTTGGCTGAGCTGAAACCCAATCCCATGAAATTGAACAACGCTTCTTGCCCGGCACCTTCGGCTACCAGAAAAATACCGTGTTTCTTGTCCAAGCCGTCAACAAATTTGGCTACATCGATAGTGAATTTGGTAATTTCTTGTTTTGAATTAGCCGGCACCTCAATTTCTCCAATTTTCTTTCCTTGCCATGCGGCATTGTCCCATGGGCCATCCAACCAAACGTTCACCTTGAAGCTTTTAGAAGTTTTAGGTGTAATAAAAAGGTTGAATGCTGTTTTGTTGCCTTTTTTGGTGCCTTCAAATGCTTTTAGGCCCTTAGTGTCATTTTTAAGCCCTCCGAAACCAAAATATTTGAACCCAATAATGGTTCCGTTTTTCATATTGGTAATAGGCATGTGGTTGTCCCAAATGTCCCACGAATCTTGCTGCAGGCTAACATCCGAAAGGTAACAAGCGTAACCAGCTGAATAGTATTGATAAGGATCGAGCCCATATAAATTGAAACCTTCAGATGTCACTTCTGCACCGTTGTATTCAATACCTTGATTATCTTTTAATTTCCAAATTTCATCTTTCGCGTATGGATCGTACCCCCTAATTACGGCAGTTCCACCTTGGGCTACAGGTTTTTCGTCCCAATGAATAGAGATGGGCTCTACCACTGCCTGACGCGCATAACCGAAGTTGCGTGGTGGGCGGTGATAGAAAACGTACCACTGTCCATTGATTTGTTCGATGCTACCATGCGTATTGTGACCACCGTTGGCTGTCACAATCTTTGAACCATCCTGATTCAATACAGGACCACGCGAATCAACCAACACACCACCACTTTTCCATGGGCCTAATGGAGAATCAGCTACAGCATAACGTAAAGTAGAGTTAGAACTGCCCACTCCATATTCAGGGCCTGAATAACCACTGAAAACAGTAATGAATTTGTTTCCGACCTGGCGGATAGATGAAGCTTCGAAAAAGTTGAAAGTTCCCAAATCCTGATCAGCATACACGTTAGGATATTTCGTTCCCTTAGGATCTTTGATAACGCCATAGCGAGCACTGGCAGGAATCATAAAGTTGACAACCTCGGTTCCCGGACGTAAAGTATACATCGTTTTTTGATCCAGTTGTGCTGCATTGGAGCGTTGAAAGCCCCAGAAACCATAAGCGCGGAAACCGATTTCGAAATCAGGATCGTTAGGATCAGTAACATATTCAATGTAAATTGCAGGGTCGAAACCCAAAATACTGCCGGGTACTGTGTGGGTTCCATCTTCGTTCATATTGATGGGAGTAAAAGGGCCATCGGGACGCGAACCTTTGCAAACCATAGCTTCGCGACCATGGCCACGGCTATGAGGGAACAGGTAGTAATCCTTGCTGCCATCTTTACGTTTCACCTCAACCAAGTCGGGGGCATACATCACATCCCATTGGCCTTCGATATTGTAAGTAAAAATTGGGCCTTCGTCGCGCCATTCGTTCAGGTTTTCAACTGGTGCCGACCACATTCGAATGTCAGGACCACAATAGCTATTCATTCTTAAATCATGCGAACCAATGATGTAAGCACGAAATTTTCCTGAATTATCAGGATCTTCAAATACGCGTGGCTCGCCATCGGGCACGTGTTCCCACAACGGTAAATATGGATTCCCTGCAGCACGGTGCACAAATTGAGTGACCGATTGGGAACTCTTTTGTGGAGCCCCATTGCCCTCAGCGTTCGCAGCAAAGGGCAACGCCAAAGAAAAAGCGGACAATAGTACCAAGTACTTTTTCTTCAAATCAAACTTTAATTTCTTCATATTGTATATTTATTTTGATTTTCATTTAAAACTTAGTATTTGCATAAAGTACACTCACCTGATTTCAAAAGACGATAGTGTATTTCGACGCTCAAAACCTTGCAAGGCATGTTGTGCTTTATACGGGCAGTTGAAAATGCCTATTGGTGGTTGCTGAATTTGTAAAACAACACTCCATGTGCAGGCACTTTTATTGCCAGCTTTTCGGAACCAGCATCCAAATTGGCAATATCTTTCTGGCGCCAAAGGTCACGTACGGTAACATCTCCTTTTATGCCTAATTTTTCGAAATCGCTGTAATCCATATCCACTTTTTCGATGCCGAAGTTGCAGAAGCCAACTGCACGGCTGCCATCTTCAAGTTCTTTCACATAAATTTTCAAGTCTCTGATAGTTTGAACACAGGTACCTTGTTTGCCAAGCGGATCCTGGTTAACATCAATCACCTCATCGTTGGTAAGTAAGTTCAAGGTGAAATCATCCAGTTTCTCCATGTCGCAACCAATCAATAGAGGTGCGGCGAAAAGGCTCCACAAACTAATGTGCAGATACTGCTCGTCGGGCTTCAGCTTGCTAGGGTGTGTATTTCCCCAACCAACATGGCCAACAACCAACATATCAGGGTCGTTCCAGTTGCCAGGCTTGGCATAAGGAGCCGATTTATCCTGGTCCAGTGCAATGTTTTTTACACTTACCCAAGTATCGGTAATATCGTTGGTGGTACGCCAGCAATTGCCGCCTACCGAGCCACCCCATTTCCAAACATCGGACATACCGTATTGACATACGCTATAAACGATATCACGAGGTTGCTTGCGAATGTAATCGCCCATCAATTTGAAAGGGGCCATGGCTGTTTCCAATTCGCTGCCACCGTTGTATGAAAGCGATGACACTTTATAAGGGTCATTATCAGGCAAGCCATCAATTACGTTTCCATAACTGCACCAATCGTATTTAAGGTAATCGAAACCCCACTCAGCATAAGTTTCTGCATCCAACTCTTCGAAGCCATAACTGCCGGCACATCCACCACACGACCAAGGGCCGGGGCTAGAATAAAGACCTATTTTCAGGCCAAGCCCATGCACATAATCGGCAAGGCCTTTCATATCTTCGAATCGTTTATTAGGAACTATTTTGCCACTAGCATCCCTTAATTCCCCTCTCAAAGAAGCGTCTTCAGAATCGCGGTAGTTATTCCAAAAGTCATCAATATTTATGTATGTCCAGCCATGGTTAGTCAGTCCACTTTTTACCATAGCATCGGCAGCACTTTTAACTTTTTCGGCAGAAACTTCGTGGGCAAAACAGTTCCAACTGTTCCATCCCATTGGCGGGGTAAGGGCAATTTCTTCTCCACAAACAATACGAAAATTACGCTCGGCTGTACCTTTAGCATTTTCGGCCTTTAAAACAACTTCATAAGTCCCTTTTTTTGTCAATTTACCGGTTATGATGCCAGTTTGGGAGTTTAATTCTAGTCCCACAGGCAAGTTCTCTGCCGAAAATTCCATTGGCCTGTCTCCGGTTGCAGTAACCATGAATTGAAACGGCGAGCCAGGGCGTACACCAAAAACCTTTGCCCCAGTGATTCGTGGTTCTGTAGATGGTTTTGGCGTTAGAATATAAGGTTCGCTTGCAATTGGGTTAAAGGTTTCTAATGTAGTTACACCGGCAACCTCAAATTTAGCATCAGCCCAGTTGGCATGGTCGTAATAATTGCCATTGCCTCCATCGGCCACTACCAGTTCTACTTTTTTAATGCCGGCTAATGCAACAGAACACTCTTTGGCAGAATCGCCTATATGCATCACTCCACTAGCCCAAAGCTTCTGTCCATCGCCATATACTTCAAATTCAACGGCAGGTTCGTGGCCTTTCATCTCATCATCAAGCCCAACTTTTGCTGTGAATGAGGTTGCTTTTACTTCGGTCAAAACAAGTAATGAACTTACTGCATGAGTAGCAAAGCCACGTTCAAAGGTTTGCCCGGCAATAGTCATGGTGTTGCCATCCAATGATTTGTTCTTCACTGGAACGCCATATCCTTGTGTTGCTGTACTCAAATCCAATTCGTCGAGCCATACGGTATTCTTCGACTCATTAAGTAAGCCATAGGAAGTAACCAATAGTATTAATCCAATAATACTTGCTAATGAAAATGTTTTTAATCTATACATATGCTTATTTTATTTATCAAATGCCTGACAAAGAAGAACACAAAGCCACGGAAGCGCAGAGTTTTCTTTTGATGCATTGGCAGTTTTAACTTCGAATTATAGCTTTACGGAAACTTTTTCACCATTGTATTTCACCTCCTTGGAATCCACGGCTTTGCCTTTTTGCACTTTAACAATTCGGAAAGTGCGTTCTTTTAGCATTCCTGGAAATTCTCCCTGGCGGTTACCGATGGTTAATGTTTTGTTTGCATCGTCCAAATTGAAAGAGATAGTTGAGTAAATGCCTTTCTCATAATTGTAATTGTCGTTTTCGTCTTCGTAAAGGGTGAATTCGCCATTGGCTCCTTCGTAAACCCTTATTTCAAGGTTATCCCAATTTTTTTCAGTGGCATATTGTACTTCTGGCCCAATTGGCAAAATGCCCCCTGCTTTAATGTAAACAGGTATGGTATTGATATAAGTTTCTTTAGTAATTTCTTGTCCGCCATTGTATTTTTCATTGGTCCAGAAGTCGTACCAATCAGCACCTTCGGGCAAATAAACAGTGGTTGATTTAACTGGGGTAAAATCTGCCACAGGAAAACCATCCTCTCCAATTTCCTGACCTTTATCCCAGCCTGTTTTTTTATCTACTTTCACCACTTTTTCAGGTGTGTAGTGCGCTTTAAGCACTGGGGCAACAAGGATGGATTGCCCGAACATGTATTCGTCATTCAAATCCCAAACTTTATTATCGCCGGCAAAATCCATTACCAAGGCACGCATAAAACTTCCCTGATTTTTGGTAACATCCCGGGAAGTGGTGTAGATGTATGGAAGCAGCGAGTAACGCAGTTTGATAGCACTTTCTATGGCATCGTAAATTGGCTCGCCTTTTTGTCCGAAATAATAAATCTCTCTTTTTAGGTCGGTACCATGAGAGCGCATCATTGGCGTAAAAACCCCGTATTGCAACCAACGTACATACAACTCCTGGAAAAGAGGATTTTTTGAAGCTGTTCCATCACTAAAACTTTTATTATAGGCTCCGGCAAAGAAACCGCCAATATCTGAGTTGAAATTCGGGTTCCCGGTAAGGGTGAAGTTAAGGCCGGCCGGTATCTGGTTGCGCAGTGCATCCCATGACGAACCTAAATCGCCCGACCATACATTACTACCAAAACGTTGTTGTCCTGCAAAGCCGGAACGTGTTAAAATAAACACGCGCTTATCCGATGCTTCTTTGCGTTGATGCTCGTAAACGCCTCCAACAGTTGCTAACGGATAGGCATTACGTACCTTTCTGAAAGACCCCAGGTAGGTTTTATTGTCAAAATCTTCGGGTTTAATGTCCAAATGGTCAGGCTCTGTTGAATCCATCCACCAGCCATCAATGCCTAATGAGAAAAGCCCTTTGTTAAGATGTTCCCAATAGATATCTCTAGCCTCGGGATGATAGGCATCATACACCTGAACACCTGATGGATAATTCATATCCGGAGGCCAGCTTTCTTTGCCTGATTGTGGCCACGTTTGAAAATCCATCAACATGCCTTTGTCCTGAAATATTTTAAATTGTGGCGTTTCCGGGCCAAAAGAGGACCAGATAGATATGATAAGGTGGCCATTCAAATTATGAACGTCGTCAACAAACTTTTGCGGCTCTGGAAACCCGGGGTTTAAAAACTGCATGGCATTCCAATGATAATTGTCGCCCCAATATTGCCAGTCCTGAATAATACCATCCAATGGAACGCCCAATTCACGATACTTTTCCACTACCCCAACGGTTTCGTCCTGGCTTTTATAACGCTCCCTACTTTGCCAAAAGCCATACGTCCAGAGTGGAAACATCGGTACTTCACCGGTTAGCCCTCTCATTTGCGCCACTACGCCATCAGCATTTTTGCCATACATAAAATGGTAGTCGATGCAGTCGCCAACTTCCGAAAAGAATTCAGTTCCGCTTTCATCATCAGTAAAAGTGGTGGGCGAATAATTATCCCAAAAAAGGCCATATCCTTTAACCGATTGGAAAAACGTAACAAAATCCCAGCTATTATTCTGTACCATTTGCACTTGCTGGTTGCGTTGCGACATTTTTCCGTTCTGCAAGATACCTAGCCCATATATCGCCTCATCTTTATCTAATGAAAAAACCTGGCTTACGCTATATGTCTTAGTACCGGCATCATCAAAATCAGTGAAAGATGCCCCCTCTTGTTTTTCATCTAAAAGCGTTTTTCCATCCGGAGTGGAGAATGAAACTTTTCCACTTTTCAGATTTAAAGCAACAATTAGTTCTTTACTCTTAACCAATACTTCATCACCATTCTGTTCAGCTTTTAAGCTTACTTTTTCTGGCGATTTAATAACTGAAAGGCTCTTCTTTTTAAAGTTTGTCCCGGCAGGCCATTTCAGCACCCTGACTGTAGCAGGATTGTAGAATTGTATTTCTACTTCTAGTTTGTTTATTCTTACCTGGCAACCATTATCTATTGAGGTGTATGGATGCGCTTGTGTTGTACCGAATAATGTACATACAACAGCGAATAACAGTATTATCTTCTTAAAATTCATCGTTTTATTGGATTGCATTGTTGCATAAATTCTCAAACAAATTGAGTTCAATAAAAAAACCTCTGCACTGTTACTTAAAAATAAAGCAACAGCACAGAGGCTAATTTATTATATCAAGCACAAAGCCCGTTTTACAATGAGATATTTCATTATTAATATCAGATATTATTGCTCAACATTAACAACTAAATATGATCAGTGCCAACATTCTATTTAGCCCATTCAGCCCCTTCTGAAGTCCTCCTCCAATCAAAATACCCATTAAGAATTTTCAACGATTCTTCGCTTGGTACGGGGCCAACATGTGGCTTTTGCTGCAAATACATTACCTCCGGTGTATCATCACTGAAAGCAGGCCACTCAGGAACACCTTCGCCATTTGGGTTACCGTACTTTGCAAAATTGATCCAATAAGTTCCCATAGCCTCAGAAATTTCAAGATCTGATTTTGAAGAATTATTCGGATCTAAATGTTGAAATACATAAGCAACATCTTGTCCGTGAGGAGAACCATAACCATATTGTGGAGAGCCTTCCGGATATTCAGGATGTTGGTCAAAATAATAATAGTAAACTTTTGATTTCCCGGTTTGAGACTGAAGCCTAGCCCATATCCATGTTTGCCAACCAAAGGCAGCATCGCGCATTAAGTCACGGGCAGTTTTAGGCACACTATTCTCGGCAAGCGGATATGCTTCCAAAAGAGAATCTGCAAATTTATCAAAACGCTGTTTTACACTATTTCTAACATTTTCAGGATTCTTCTCCCACATAAAACTAGCACCTTCGTCTGAGTTATAACCAATTAGCACAGGCACATCATTGTAATTCCCTTTCTCGTAAAGTTCATACTGGCAATCCGGAATAACAACGCCATCAACAACCGGCCATCCACCCGGCATTGTCCAACCTTGTGGTATGAATTTTTCAGCTTCCATTTTTCGTAAATCGGCTATAGAAGTGCCGCCATGTTGTTTGACATATTCGATACCATCGGCTTCGGCATCTTTTAAGGTTTTCATGTTCTCGCCCGGATAAGTTGTTGGCCTTGTTGGGCCAAAGGAACCGCCACTTTGAGAGATAGCCCCATGAAACAAACCTTTTGCCAATGGTGATGCACACAACATGCTTACAGATATACCTCCTGCTGACTCACCAAAAATTGTAACTTTATCAGGGTCGCCTCCAAATTGTGCAATATTTTTTTGCACCCATTTCAATCCGGCAATCTGGTCTAACAAACCATAGTTTCCTGAAACACCATCAGGGCTTTCTGCACTCAATTCAGGATGAGCCAAAAATCCCAATTGCCCCACACGGTAAGCAATACTTACAAACACTACTCCTTTGTTAGCCAAAGCTTGTCCATCGTAAACAGGTTCCGAAGTACTGCCAAAACTGAAACCTCCACCATAAATCCAAACCAACACAGGCACTTTTTCATCGGTAGATTTTGCTGGTGTCCAAACATTCAGGTACAAACAGTCTTCACTTTTTCCAGATGGTGGATTACCTCCCTGCATTGGTCCCGAGGCATATTCTGTTACCTGTTTTACGCCCTCCCATTTTTCGGCAGGCTGAGGAGCTTTCCAACGCAAGTCTCCCACCGGAGGTTTTGCGAAAGGAATTCCTTTAAAAATGGTTAAGTTTTCAGTAACCGTTCCTTGTAAAATACCTTCTTCAACTTTCACCTGCCCAGGCTCTAAAGAAGGTTTACAAGAAGTAGCCATTATCATTGCAACGATGCTTACTATAAAAATTATCTTTCTCATATATCTAATTTCTTATCTAAATAATTTTTGTGCAAGTTCTTTTAAACTCCTGCGCCATGTTAAAAATTCGTGGCCAGTATTCTCCGAAACATATGAAACGGCATTAAACCCGGCTGCATTTAACCCTTCTGCTGCATTTTTCACTCGCTCTGGGTTTTCGCGGCTGCCACAGCTTAAGAAAATAAGCTTTACCGATGATTTATCTTTTATATCCTCAGGCGCATAAACGCCGCCACTCAAAAGTGCATAATATGAAAACACTTCCGGTTTATTTAGGGTAATCAACTTGGTTTCAAAACCGCCCATCGATAAGCCTGCCATTGCACGGTTATCTGAACCTTTAAGCGTGAGGAAGTTTTCTTCGACATATGGGATTAATTCATCAACCAATACTGTCTGAAACGGCGTAATGTCGAATGATTTTAACCCTCCAAATTTTGTTTCGTTGGTCATTCCGTAAGTCATTACAATAATGAACGGCTTAGCTTTTCCTTCGGCAATAAGGTTGTCCATGATAAGGTTAGCACGCCCTTGATTAGACCAGGCAGTTTCATCCTCGCCCCATCCATGCTGAAGGTATAAAACCGGATATTTTACAGAAGGGTTTTTACCGTACCCAGGAGGTGTATATACAAATGCCCTTCGAATTGAATCTGTACTCTCTGAAGGAAATAGAATTTGCTCTACTTTACCGTGAGGCACATCTTTTAATGCATAGAAATCACGGTCATGGGCAGGTATTTCGATACCGCTTTCCCAACGAAGTGAACCAAAGTAATTCATGGCACCCGGATCGTTAAAAATACCGCCATCAATAGTTAAATGATAATAATGGAAACCCTCATCCATTGGGCCTTCTGTAGTCCCCATCCAAGTGCCATCTTCCACTTTTTTAAGAATGGTGCCGCCCCTTCCGCCAAGGCCTAAGCTAACGCGGACACTGTCTGCATCTGGCGCCTCTATTTTAAAACGGGCATATCCTTGCGAATTGACCATTGGATATTGTTTTCCCGGCTGATTTAAAACCGAAGGCTTAAAATCTTCGATAATATTAGCAGGCTCAGTTGACTCTGCTGTCTCAGAAGATGCTGTTGGAGCTGTTGGGGAAACACAACTACTTACTGCGATAGACAATATGACAGCAAAGTTTAATAAATGCTTTTTTTTCATATGATTATAATTTCTTCAATTTGCCATATGGAACTCACCAATTTAGTCATTGACTTCGTCGATCTGACGATTCACCTGTGTGAGGTTGTCTTTCTCATGGCTCGTTTCATACTGGTTTTAATTGATTTTGGTTAATACTTTAAAAATTGGTTGACTAGCTTTAACAAGAAACACTACCAGTGCCCCAAAGCCCTGGTAGTGCTATTTTTATTAATAATGCCAATACTAATCCTATTTGATTAGTTAATGGTAATTTTTACTGCTTTTAAATCTTTCTCATCAGAACTATTTCCGTAGAATATTTCATATTCGCCTGGAGTTACAGCCATTTTTCGTTGCCCCCAATCGTAAAATTCGAATGATGATGCAGGCAATTCAATCACTGATTTTTGAGTTTTTCCGGGCTTAATGGTTAACCGCTCATATCCTCTTAAGGTTTTTAACGGCCCATCAATGTCATTAACCTTGCGCACATATACTTGAACAACTTCTGTTCCTGCATATTTTCCTGAGTTTGTAACAGGTACCGTTAATTTAACAGTTTCGTTAGCCGCAATTTTTGTTTTGCTTAAAGAAGCTTTTCCAATTTCGAATTTGGTGTAGCTCAATCCATATCCAAATGGAAAAAGCACATCTGTTGTGTAACGGTAAGTACGCCCTTTCATTGAGTAATCTTCGAAATCGCCCAACTTCTCTGAATCTTTGTAAAAACTTACAGGCAGTTTTCCTGATGGATTGTAGTCGCCAAATAACACATCTGCCACAGCTTGCCCGCCAGATTCACCGCCATACCAGGCTTGTAGAATAGCATCGCAACTTTCGGTTTCAGGTGCAAAGCCAATAGCCGAACCAGAGCAGTTTACAAAAACCACTTTTTTACCAGCTTCTTTTAATGCCTTTAAACAGTTGCGCTGTACCGATGGCAATTCAATATTTGTGCGGTCGCCTCCTTTAAATCCGGGATAGTTAACCGGCATCTCTTCTCCTTCTAACAAAGTAGATAAACCACCAACAAACACCACCACATCAACACCTTTCAACTTATTAATCAGGTTGGTATAATCAACATCCACCTCTTTTCCGAAGTTAAATTCAATGTTGGCCTGCCAGTTATTTTTCTGTGCATATAAAATTTCAATTTTGTATTTCGTTCCAGCTTCTACTTTAAATGGAATCCTTGCCGGCAGGGTTCTCCAGTTAGTGTATTTAGTTATTGTTTTGCCATTTACAATTAACTCAAATTCACCTGTAGCACCTCCTTTGAAAACAATTTCCTGGCTTTCTTCTGGCGTATATTCGGTTTCGTACTTGGCCGAAAATCCTTCCAACTTAACACCAGATGCAAATTCGTGCTGCCCGGCAGTGGTTAATTTCATTGGGTTTTCTATGTGTGTTACAATAACAACATCGCCACTTCTGTCTGGCGTATTCCAATAAGTGGCTTTAAACCCTTTTTTGCCTTCCAAAGAACATTTGCCAAAATATGATTGGGTAATTTTATCTTCAACCAAATCACAGGCTTTGTCATAAACAATACTTTTTTCTGAGATTTTTGTTTTTATGCCATCTAAAATAGTAATGGTACGAACAGGAGTGCCGTTATAATTCCCCCAAAGCATTGGTTCGTCATCGGCATTTGGCCCGATAACAGCAATTTTTTCGGCCGATTTTGACAAAGGCAACACATTGTTTTTATTCTGAAGCAAAGTCATTGACTGTTGCGCCATTTCCAAAGCAATCTGGCGGTGCTTGTCATTATTTAAAATAGAAGGCGAAATTTTAGACCAAGGTACAATGGCATCATCATCCATCTCTCCTAAATCAAAACGGCCAATCAATACACGCAATAAACTGGTATTGATATCTTCCTCTTTAATCAAATCTCGCTCAACAGCTTCGGGCAGATTTTTGAACGGGTAATTTTCCCAAACACACTCCACATCTGTTCCGGCAAGGACTGCTTTTGCTGAAGCATGGACTGCATCGGAAGACACCTTATGGGTAGTAAAAAAGTCGGTAACAGCACCACAATCCGAGACTACTAAATATTTATAGCCCCACTCATCGCGAAGGATTCGTTGCAACAAACGGGTGTTTCCACAACAAGGCTCATCGTCTAAACGTTGGTAAGCACACATCACCTGGCGCACATCGGACTCCTGAACCAAAGCCTTGAATGTTGGCAAATAGGTTTCGTAAAGTTCCCTTGGATCTACATTATTCAGGTTCAGCTCGTGGCGGCTCCACTCCGGCCCTGAATGTACAGCGTAGTGTTTTGCGCAAGCTAACAACTTACGGTACTTGGCATCATCTGGCCCTTGTAACCCCTTTACTACTGCAACACCCATCTTTGAAGTCAGGTAAGGGTCTTCGCCATAAGTCTCCTGTCCACGCCCCCAACGAGGGTCGCGAAAAATATTAACATTTGGCGTCCATACCGAAAGGCTTAAGAAACGCTTGTTCTTTTCGCCTTTTTGACGCGCCTCGTTGTATTTGGCACGCGCTTCATCAGAAACTGCATTAAATATGTCATATACCAACGATTCGTTAAATGAAGCAGCCATACCCAACGGTTCCGGGAACACAGTCACATTTCCGGTATTGGCATAACCATGCAGTGCTTCGCTCCACCAGTTAAAACGTTTTATACCAAAACGCGGAATTGGGTCGGACTGGTCGCACATTAACGCAGCTTTTTCTTCCAAGGTTAACCTTGAAATTAAATCTTTAGCCCTCTCCTCAGAACTTAGTTCCGGATTTTGAAAAGGATATTTCTGCGCAGATAAATTAATTGTGAGCACAAGCATGGCTGATATACTTAGCCATTTTCTTAAGTTTGATAGAGGTTTCGTCTCCATTGAATTTATTTTTTTTACCAAATTGAAATTGGATTTAATGCAATTCTTTATGTTGATTCAATATTGATATTAACTCCTAATTCTAATTAATTATTGGTTTTAATTCAGCAGCAAAACCACCACGGCGCAACATTTTCACATCAATTGTACTTGTATAATCCACCACCATATGTTTTACAGAGAAGGTTTTATCATGAATGCCATCGCTGATTAATGTCAGTTTATATTTTACATTTTCAGGTAAGAAACTGAAATTCAGCTTATGCCTTTTTTCTTTCTGCATCCCCGAAATTCCACCAATGTACCAATTGGCTCCTTTTTGGCGTGCCATAACAGTAAATTCTCCCGGATAACCATCCAATAGATTTGTATCATCCCAGGTATTTGGCACAGTTTTCAAAAAGCTTTTAGCAGCATCGGGCAATTCGTAATAACCTTCGGGGCGGTCGGCCATGTGCTGCATAGCTGATTCAAACAATACACTTAATGCCAATTCGTGGCCATAAGAAGTAATGTGAGGATATTGTGAGTTGGTAAACGTTACCGGCGTATAATCCATGGAACCTACTACATTGCGGGTAAATGGCAAAACGGCATTATGTACAGGCGCAGTTGTTGTTAACTCAGGGCCGTTATTGTACCACTCTGCCCCTCTTACGCCTTCGTAAGTCATTAAATGCGGATAGGTCCTTTGCCAGCCACGAGGCACCAAACAGCCATGGAAGTAAACCATTATCTCGAATTTTGCTGCATCTTCCAAAATATCGAGGTAATAATTAATCATGTCTTGTTTTTCACTTTCAAAAAAGTCAACCTTCACACCTACAACACCCAATTTCTTTAACTTGGCAAACTCTTCCATACGGTTGTCATGAGTTAACATTCGGTCTTTTGGCGTAGCGCCAACCCAGGTATGCTCACCTCCCGAATTGTACCACATCAATGGTTTAACTCCTAACGAATGAATGTATTTTAAGGCATCTTCCAGATTACCGCCATTAGTCATGGCATCCCACTCCCAATCCAAAAGCGTATAATCCCATCCCATCGAAGCTGCTAAATCGGCAAATTTGCATACTGTTTGATAATCTTTTGTACCATGATTATCTGACCAATAGTTCCATGATGCCACACCTGGTTTAATCCAATCAGTATCAGCAATCACCGAAGGGGCAGATACGTCATTTACCAAAGTAGATTCCACAATATCCGCAAGGCTTCCCATTACAATTACCCTCCAAGGCGATTTCCAAGGAAGCGTTACAGTTGGATGTACTTCGCCAGTGCCCCTTCCATTCCATTCATCAGGAAAGGTTAATTTATATTTGTTCTTGTCGCCATAGTTCGTCAGTTTGGAACCACAAAAATTACGGTTAACATCGGCTTCGTGAATCAAAAACCAGCAAGAGGTATCGGGTGTGCTAAAAAGTGCAGGATACGCCCAATCTTTTTGCTCTGAGCCATCGACCATTCTAGCATACAAACCTTCATTAGCCGGGTTAAATTTCTCTAACCAACGCACTGTACTATCCGGGATTGAATAGGCAGTTAACTCATCGGTTACTTTATAAGTCGCGCCCTTACCAGGAATTTCATAACGAAAAACAACGCCATCGTTATACGCACGAATAATAAGGTTGAATTTTATTTTGTTTGAATTTTCGAAAGAAACCATCACTTCGTTGCCAAAATTGCTGCAATGAGCTTTTTTCCCGTGCAACATAGTATATTCTTCATATATCGATTTAGGTTTTCCTGTTTTGATATATTTAAGGTTGCTTGAAAAATCATGCTCCGAACAAACAAGACCCATATCTATCTTTGGAATTACTTCTTTTTGATTTTCAACATTACCATAATTTATTTTTAAATACCACTCCCCTCTTTGTTGATTATAAAGTTGAACATTTACCTGTTTATTAGGAGATATAAGAGATACAGTTTGAGAATTGACAAAAGATATCGAGATTATAAAAATTAAAGTTATAGAACCAATTCTTTTTTTCATGTGTTTATTTTTCTTTTAATTGCCACATGGAACTTGCCGAAAAAACAATCATTCTCATGTGTGAGAAAAAATTTCTCATGGCTCGTTTCATATAATAATATATAACATTACTTAATACCGAAAACTAGCTGATTTACAATACTTAAATCTTGCCTTTAAAAACAACTAAAGTATCTAATTTTAATCTACCCAATTATCGATTTTAGATATATGAATTATGAAATTGGATAAAAATCCAAATAAGATTAAATTCTAAACACTTATTTGGATTTTAATAAACCTTAAGGATTAAATATCACTTCTAAATAAATCACATTTTTATCGTATATAAAACAATAGGTTTTGTTGCGTTTATTAAGTTAGATGCTTTGTTAGCGACCTTTGGGGTAAGGATGCTAAATATGGTTTTATACTTGCCACCATACTTGCTGAAATTTTGGCCATTGGTACAATATTAAACTTGATATTCAACCCAGCAGAAAAAAGGTTAGAAGAACTTAATAGTTAAGAATACCAACATTCATAGAAATTAAGTTGCATTACTCCATAATTAAAACATATATAGTTTAGTTATGCATCTTTCTCAATTACAAATAGAAAAAGATGAAGAATAGACCTGTAAAAGCCATTGCAAAGCAATGAAAATTAGTTGAAAACCAGACTATAAATTATTATTGTCTATTGTTTTGCAAAACTTTCTAATTAATTATTTTTGTAACATGACTTTGTGAATAGACTTAAGCATCTTCACTTAATATTCTTGGGAAGACACTGAAATTCCTAAGTCCCTTTATTCATTTACCATATATTTGTGAAATATGAATTATGAGGATATTATTGAAATATACGTTTACGATAATATTATTGATTGTAGTTTTTGCAGTTAAGGCTGAACTGACCAACAACTTATTTGATATAAAACATATTGGTTATGCCGAAGGACTAAGCAGTCAACGCGTATTTTCAATTGTTGAAGATAACAACGGTGCAATATGGATGGCCACCAAAGAAGGAATAGATCGTTACAACGGCAATGTGGTAAAAAACTACACGCTATCTGGCAACTTTCACTATAGTGACATGGCCGGACGAACACTTCGTTTGCTTTACGACGAACAATACGGGCTATGGGCATACGATAACACTGGAAGAATCTATCGTTATTCTGTGAAGAATGACTCTTTTGAACAATACCTGAACTTAGGCCAATACATCAATGGTGAAATCATACTAAACAAACTTTGCCTTGACGGGAAAGGTACATTATGGTTTGGATTAAGTAAAGGACTGTACAAGAAAGAGACAGATAAACCTATCACTTCTATTATTGAGGGAGAATATATTAATGACATTATATCCTCAGGGCAACAACTTTTTGTTGGTACATCAATAGGGGTATTTCAACTTATACCTTCTCAATCCGACAAAATTCAACGGTTGATAGAAGGAAAAGACGTACAAACATTATTCTACCACCATACAGAAAATGAACTTTGGATAGGAACATTCAACAATGGACTTTGGGTAATGGATTTGAATACTTCTACCCTACTCACTATGAAGGAACATAATCTCAGTTTTCTTAATCCCATAAGAGCTATTACAAAATATGACGCACATACGTTATTGGTAGGAATAGACGGAGGAGGTGTATACACTGTTGATCAAAATTCAAAGAAGTGCCATCTGCTAATGAGTACAGAAGATAGTACCGACATTTTTTTACGGGGCAACGGCATATATGCTGTCACCAAAGACAATCAAGGAAACATCTGGATAGGAAGTTATACAGGAGGGGTATCGGTTGCAATTCTGCAGACATACCCCATTACTATCTTGAACCATCAAAGAGGAAATCCGCAATCTTTAGCAAACAACAATATAAACGATATAGAAGAGGATACAAATGGAAACCAATGGTTTGCCACAGACTTTGGAATTAGCGTGCGAGATACACTTTCTAATAAATGGAGCCATGTATTAAAGGGTGTTGTGGTAGTTACCTTGTGTAAAGCGGAAAATGGCTCAGTATGGGCAGGAACCTATGGAGATGGACTCTACCTTTTGAATAATCGAAAACAGATTGTCCGTCATCTTACCAAAGAAGAGGGATTAACAACAAACTACATCTTTTCAATCAAGCAAGATACTGACGGAAACTTATGGGTGGCAGGTTTAGAAGGAAAACTACAAATTCTCAACAAGCAAGGACTTCCAAAACAATCATACGATATACAATGGATACATTCCATTGAGGAGGTTGGAGAGGATCGAATAGCAGCCGCTACTGTAAATGGTTTTTACATTGTCAACAAACGTACCGGAGCTATTCAACACTATGCAACCTCGCAGGAATACAGCCAACAAAGTGCCAGTGCTTATATTATATCGATGCTATTTAATGCAGACAGCACTGTTTGGCTTGGGACTGAAGGTGGCGGGTTAAACCTGTATGATATGAAAACAAGAAAATTAAAGATGTTCACAACCTTTGAAGGGATGCCATCCAACGACATATATAGTTTGCAACGAGATATCAGAGGACGCCTATGGGCAAGCACCGGAAAAGGACTTGCTTTAATAGAAAACTCTCAAGTATCGAATCTCAATTATGTTGGCGATGTAGACAGGGAATATAACAAATCCTCATTTGCCCGATTAGCAAACGGCAAGTTTGTTTATGGCAGCACCAATGGAGCTGTTTTAGTTACACCCGATGCAATTACAGTAACAAATTATCAATCTCAATTGAAATTTACCGGCTTGTCAATAGAATATCTTCCTGCGGATGAAGAAAAACGCTTACGACCTACTATATTTGACATGCTTGAGAGTGGTATGGTTGAACTGGATTACAAGCACAACTCATTTTCAGTTACTTTTGAGTCCATTAACTACCGTTTTCAGCGTGACATCGCATACCAATATATTTTAGATGGATACGAAAAATCATGGAGTAGTCTATCTTCTAATGGTATGGTTCGATATACCAATGTATCTCCAGGATCTTATATTCTTAAGGTACGCAGCTTACGCCGTAATAATGGAAAAGTTATATCGGACCAAACGCTTATGTTAACAATTGCTCAGCCTTGGTGGAATTCTTGGTGGGCATGGATAGTTTACATTAGTATCATAGGCTTTATTTTTCACTTCATTTTGCGCTTTAAAAGAAATCAACTCCAGAAAGAATACGATGAAGACAAGATAAGGTTCTTTATTAATACTGCGCATGACATCAGAACACCTGTAACGCTTATTATGGCACCTTTAGATGACTTGTGCAAGGAAGAAGGCCTTTCTGACAAATCTCTTTACTTTTTGAAACTGGCCCGAAAAAACACACACAAACTATATACACTCATCTCACAACTATTGGAATTTGAGAAAGTGGACAGCCACAAACAACAACTTACATTATCTCCACTAAACATAAATAACATACTTACAGAAGAGATATCCAGTTTTCAGCCACTTTGCAACAAAAAACAATTGAACTTAAATATCTCTTTGCCTGATGAACAAATATACATTATGGCAGATAGGCATAACATAGAGATACTGTTAGACAATCTTGTTTCCAATGCTTGCAAATACACAATGCCAGGAGGAGATATCCGCTTAAGCTTAAACTACACCAAACGAAAAGCCATTATAGAAATTAAAGACAGCGGTATAGGCATTCCGAAGAAGGCTAAAAAACACTTATTTAACAACGTTTATCGAGCCAAAAACACCTTGATAACAAACGAAGACGGAACGGGGTTCGGCCTTTTGCAGGCACATCGTATAATAAAAATGCTGCACGGGAGAATCAGCTTCCAATCTGAAGAAAACAAGGGTAGTACCTTTACGATAACTTTGCAAAGAACAGATGCGGCTTTGGAGTCTATGCCAAAGCGAACCATTCCGCCCAAAGAAGTTATAGACAAGGAAAATATGGATGTTGCTATACATAAAAACAGCAAGCTCAAAAACACAGGTAGTCAAAATGCTAAGAATACGATACTTATAGTAGAAGACCATGAGTCGCTGCGGGATTATTTGCGCAAAACATTTGAGCATGACTATAGGGTTGTTGACGTTGCTGATGGACAAGAAGCACTCTCATACCTTTCAACAGAATATCCCGATTTGATACTGTCGGACGTTATGATGCCTGGTATACAAGGAGATGAACTGTGCCGAATGGTTAAAAACAATCCCAACACATCAGGCATCCCATTTATACTACTAACAGCAAAAGTTAATCATAATGCAACTGTTGATGGTTTAAAAAAAGGTGCTGACGACTATATTCCTAAACCATTCAGTACTGAAATTTTAAAACTGAAAGTAGACGGTATGATTGCCAACAGAAACAGACTAAGGGACTTTTTCATGAGGCAAGCTATTATGCAAGTTGAAACAAAAAAAGATCAGGTTGACAACGAAGGAAACGAAAACCCAGCTTCAAATATTGATGACGATAAGATTGATGACACAGAAATGATTCTTCTATCAGAAAACGACCGTCAATTTATTATACAAGCTACCCAACTTGTCATCAGAAACATAAGCAATATTGAGATTAACACGCTTTGTAAGGAAATGGCCATGAGCCGAACACTTTTTTATAGCCGCCTTAAATCCTTGACCGGGAAAGGACCACAAGAGTTCATCCGCATCATTCGCCTACAAAAGGCTTCCGAATTATTAAAAGAAGGTAGAAATGTAACTGAAGTGGCCACAGACACAGGATTTGTTAACGTAAAATACTTTAGTTCTTTATTTAAGAAACATTTTGGTGTACAACCCAGCAAGTACAATCAACCCGAATAAGGTTTGCTGATGATATAAAACTGTTTTCCTATTGAAGTATCAAATTCTTTATATGCTGCAATGGCTTATTTATTGTGTTCATCAATAGCAAAATAATAACCCGAATTCTAAAATTTTAATCGAATTCAGATTAATCTATTCTGACCAGGTTTTACTTCTTTTTAGATATGCTTTGCTTTAGTTTATAAATGCATTACATCCACAACCATGCGCATTGCTTCGAGTTAAAGTTAATTCTGGGTTTCTTCGATATACATGTGCGTTGCTTCTTTACAAAACTTCTCTAGCTCATCACTTTTTAAATGAGCTTTTGCCAGCATTAGTAATAGAATGTCCTTATGAAAATTGAAAGAAAGTGGCATAAAACAAGGCTTTACTGAAACAAGGCATTATCCCGATAGCTATCAGTATCTGGCGAGTTGAAGTGAAGCAACGAAGTATCTTATTATTTTGAAGTAATTTTATTGTGTAATAGATTTTCTAATGCATATTGCGAGTTTTAGACCATCAATTTTGTAGTTTTTTCTATCTCCAATAAAATCCTCTAAATAAACGCCATAAAGACGGCTCTCTCCTGCAAAAAAACAGAAATATGTCTGCAATCAAACCTTATTTGTCAGCTTTCCGCCCATTGATTTTAACAATCATTAGCAATTTTACACCACAATTTTGAATCGCAGAATAAAGACAGAAAACTGCCTTCCAAAATCAAAAAATGAGTTTATTAATCATCTGTCATTATGAAACGAGCCATGAAAAAAAGTTCTCACACACGAGGAAAACTAAATTGGCGAGTTCCATATGACAAGTAAAAATCAAATAATAAGCATATGAAAAAAAAACTTTTGTTTCTATTAGTAGTCTGTTCGATGCTGCAATCCTGCTCGGCACAAGATTTACCTACTGAAGAGCAAGAAGATTTATTCTTCCAAGACGAATTTGAATCTTTTGATGAAAACATTTGGACAAAAGAAGTGCATGAGCCCGGATGGGTAAATCAGGAGCTGCAAGCCTACGATAAAGAACATGTTTCTGTTGGTACCGATGAAGGTAAATCAGTACTAATTATTACTGCCGAACGCAAAAACAACAAATTTTTCTCAGGACGCGTAAACTCCAAAGGGAAAAAGAGTTTTTTGCACAGAAAAATAGAGGCCTGTATTAAACTCCCAAAAACAGGTAACGGACTTTGGCCGGCCTTTTGGTTGATGGGAAACAGTAATAAACCATGGCCACAATGTGGGGAAATAGATATCGCTGAGTGGGGCGAACGTAACGGAATTGCTACAGGCACCACTGAAACATTTGTAAATACCGCTATCCACTATGGAGCAGACATGAATGCCGGACATAAACAAGAATACCACTATGGTAATGTTTCGCATAGCTTACAAGACGGAAAATATCACATCTATACATTAGAATGGAACGAAAACAGTTTAACTGTAATTATTGATAATATGGAATTTTATTCGTTTGATATTAGCACAAATAGCGATAGATACGAATATTTCCACGATAACTTCTTCATGTTATTTAATCTTGCTGTAGGAGGTGCTTTCACAGGTATTACTAACATAGACGAGATTACAGCTTTGAAAGAAGGAGAAAAAGTCAACATGTATATTGATTGGATTAAGATCTATTAAATATTAATTTGAATTTCTATGAAAAGAAAAATCTGTAATTACACATTATTATGTGGATTATTATCTCTCTGCCTATTTGGAGGCCTTGAAGAGATACAAGCAAGAGAAACGCTTTTTTCCAATATTGGAGAACAGAATCAAAAAGTGACGGGTACCGTGAGAGATGATAATGAACCTATTATAGGAGCAACAATTATTGAAAAAGGAAACCCCGGCAACGGAACCATCACTGATATCAATGGCCAATTTAATATTAGTGTTAATCCGGGCGCTACTCTTATCATTAGTTACATCGGGTACAAATCGCAAGAGGTAATAGTTGGTCAGGCTTCTTTGGATATTATTTTAGAAGAAGATGTTCATGTAATGAATGATGTTGTAGTTACTGCTTTGGGTATTAAGAGAGAAAAAAAAGCATTAGGGTATAACGTTGCTGAGGTAAATGGAGAAGCTTTAACAAAAGCTAAGGAAACCAATGTGATCAACTCTATGGCCGGACGAGTTCCTGGTTTAGTAGTGAGTCAAACTGCAGGAGGGCCTTCCGGTTCTACACGTGTTATTTTACGCGGTAGTACAGAAATGACTGGAAATAACCAACCGTTGTACGTAATTGATGGTATCACTCTTGACAATACAAACTATGGTAGTGCTGGTACGGCAGGCGGCTTTGATCTTGGAGATGGAATTTCTGGTATCAACCCGGACGACATCGAAAATATATCTTTACTAAAAGGACCAGCTGCCTCTGCTCTTTACGGTAGCCGAGCAAGCCATGGTGTTATTCTTATTACCACAAAAAAAGCCAATGGTAAAGACAGTTTTAGTGTGGAATATAACGGAACGTTGACAATAGATACTCAATTGGCCAAGTGGAATGATACACAAGAAACTTATGGTATGGGAAGCAATGGAACTTATAGCATCGATGCTGTATCCAACACCAATAAAAGTTGGGGACCTAAAGCCGATGGAAGCAATTCTCTAAGATATTTTGATGGGATTGAACGTCCTTACGAAATCATACCGGACAACACATCGGGGTTTTTTCGTACCGGAATTACTGCCAGCAACACGGCTATTGTTAGTGCCAACAGTGGTAAAACCGGAGTGCGATTTACTTTTACCGACATGCGTAACCGCGATATTGTACCGGAAACAAACATGAGTCGCGATATTTTTAAAATACGTGCCAATACATCAATAAAAAAAGTGGATTTTGATTTTAGTGTGAATTATCTGCGTGAGGATGTAAAAAACCGTCCAGCACTAGGTGACAGTAAATCTAACATCGGTAAAAACCTGATGACACTAGCCACTACTTATGACCAAAATTGGCTAAAAACCTATCAGGATGAAAATGGAGAGTACTCCAATTGGAATGGTATGGATCCTTACAATGTAAATCCTTATTGGGATATCTATAAAAATTCCAACAACTCAAAAAAAGATCAATTCCGTCTTAGTGGAAAGGCCACTTGGAATATCAAAGAACATCTGAAGATTCAAGGTACTGTTGGTACCGAGCTCAATTGGTTCAATTTCGAAGACTTTAAAGCACCAACTACACCAGGTTATGAAGCAGGTCGCCTTCAAAACAGTAATTTCGAAAACCGTATGTATAACGTTGAAGTACTTGCACTATATAATAACAGTTGGGGTGATTTTGACCTAAGTGCCACACTTGGAGGTAATATGTACAAAGTCGACAATCAAACAACGTTAATCACAGCTCAGGATATGCAAATTCGTGATGTTGTAGCTTTAATGAGCTTTAATGAAACGAGCATTGAACTCAATAGTTACCGCAAACAAATTAATTCGGCATACGGTGCTATTAATTTGGGATGGAAACACATGCTTTATCTGGATGCTACCATACGTGGAGATCAGTCATCGACCCTTCCTACCGGTAATAACGTATATGTCTATCCATCTTTTTCAGGAAGCTTTGTATTCTCGGAACTATCCAATATCAAAAGCATCTTGCCATATGGAAAGCTTCGTATGTCGTGGGCACAAGTAGGTAGTGATACAGATCCATATCAGTTAGGTCTGGTGTATACCAAATCGAAATTTACTTATCCCGGTTACACCATTGGTTACATAAACAACAATACAATTCCAAATAAGGATTTAAAACCTACAAAGACCAATTCTTTTGAAATTGGTATAGATACTAAATTCCTTAAAAACCGAGTTGGACTTGATTTTACTTACTATACACAAACCAGTAAAAACCAGATTATGGGTATGGCCAGCTCGTGGACATCAGGTTACAACTACCGACTTATTAACGCCGGTGAAATTGAAAATAAAGGGATAGAGATTGCACTGAACACACGTCCTATCGAAACAGAGGACTTTTCATGGGATTTGAATGTGAATTTCTCTAAGAACAGCAACAAAGTGAAAAAGCTTGTTGATGATATGGATATGTTTGAATTGGAAAAAGCTCCATGGCTTGATGTTCAAGTGGCAGCCAAGGTAGGAGAAAACTTTGGTTCTATTGTAGGGCCGGATTTCCAATACAATGATAATGGCGACATACTTATTGATCCACAAACCGGTTTACCTCAATACGACAAGAGCAATCATGTGTTGGGAAATGCATCATGGGACTGGACCGGAGGAGTTACAACATCCTTGAACTACAAAAAAGTTTCGCTATCAGCAATCTTCGATGTAAAAGTGGGTGCCGACCTTTATTCCATGTCTGCCCGTGCAGCATATGAATCAGGAAAAAGTAAAGAAACAATTGCCGGACGAGAAGATTGGTACCGATCTGAAGAACAACGTCAGGCTGCAGGCCTCGCCAGGGGATCTTCTGTCTGGAATCCAACAGGAGGTTTTGTTGCTCCAGGCGTAATTGACAATGGCGACGGAACTTATCGTGCCAATGACATTTACATCAACCCTGAAGACTATTGGATGAGTGTTGCTCGTAATGCACCCTCAATGTTTATTTATGATAACTCGTATGTGAAGCTACGCGAGTTAACACTAAGCTACAGGGTTCCAAAAGAATTATTACGAAATGTTGTACAAAGCGTTACAGTATCGTTTGTTTCGCGAAACCCTTTCATCATCTGGAAAAATATTCCAAATATAGATCCTGATTCCAATTACAACAATACCACCGGTATAGGTATGGAATATGGTTCTTTGCCATCGCGCAGGAGCTTTGGTTGTAACGTTAATATAAAATTCTAAGCGAATTTTTATTTTAATTCATTAACTAAGAATATTAAACAATGAAATACAATCTATTATATATTGCAATAATATTAATGGTATCAACCATGTTCTTTACCGCTTGCAGTGACGAGTACATGGAAGATTTGAATACTGATCCTTCGAAGGCAGCCACAATTGATCCTAATGCCCAGCTAACCTCAGCTCAATTACAAACTTATGGAGACCTGGGTATGGTTGAGATTTATCGTAGCTACCTTTATTCGTTCAATCAGCAACTTATGGGATGTTGGAATACCACAAATTTTGGTGGTCGACACACACAAGATAACAGTGAGATGAGCCGTATATGGACTACCTTTTATACAACATCCATCAAAAATATTACTGATGCCGAGTACCATACAGCTAATGATCCTTTAAAGGTTAATATTAATTCGGCCTTACGTATATACCGAGTTTACCTGATGTCCATAATTACAGATATTTAATGAGATGTACCATATAGTGAAGCCGGTAAGGGTTTTCTTGAAGAAAACTTCAATCCTCGTTATGACACACAGGAAGAGATATACAATGATTTTTTTATTGAACTGAGTGAAGCTGTTAATAGCTTTGATGCCAGCCAAAATAAAATTACAGGTGATGTAATTTACAACGGTGATTTAGCAAAATGGAAAAAGCTGGGCAATTCGCTTCGTTTGCGTTACGCGATGCGAATCTCTGATGCAGCACCGCAAAAAGCACAGGAAGAATTTGAAAATGCACTGCAAGCAGATGGCGGTATTATCGAAAAAGGCAGTGAAGACGCTCTTATCAAATATATAAATATAGCATTGAGTTTTGGACAAGAGGCTTATACTGATTATCGCGGTAATGCCTTATCGCAAATTCTATTTGGTAATGATCCTGCTAATAATCCAAGCTACCTATGTTCTACATTGTTCAATCAGCTCAATAACACAGGGGATCCACGTACTTTCAGAATCGCACGTTTTTATTATGATGGGCTTATGAGTGCTACAAGTACTGACAATCGTATTGATTTAACGGATGAAATGATCTCCAAAGGTATACCTTTTCAACCACGTGATCCGGGAGCTTTCTCTTGGGAACCATGGCCTACCGGTTACGACAGCGATATATTGATTGGGTTGGCTAAAAATAACAGCTCAATTTCATCCTCTGTGAATAGAGAAACAGAACCAAAGCTTGCTAATAATTTTCTTAAAAGTGACAATCCGGGGGTTATCATCACTTCTGCAGAAGTTAAACTTCTATTAGCAGAGGCTAGTTTGAAAGGATGGAATGTTGGAGGTGCATCCATTAATGACTTATATAGACAAGGAGTGCGTGCAGCTATGGACTTTCTGACCGATAATTATAATTGTGAGACGGTATCCGAGAGTGATTTTGATACTTTCTTCCCTAATATTAGTTTAGGTTACACTGATGAACAAAAAAAGCAAGCCATTAACACACAAGCATGGATTTTACATCTTACAAATCCTGCAGAATGTTGGGCCAACTTGCGTCGCTCAGGATTCCCTGCGCTCAATTCTCCTGAATATTATGGCTTTGGTCAGTTCCTAACCGGAGGTACTGAAATTCCGGTACGCCTATGTTATCCTGTACTTGAATCGTCTTACAACAAAGAAAATTACAACGAAGCTTTATCCCGAATGGGAGGAACAGACAATTGGCATACACAAATGTGGTGGAATAATAAATAAAGAAACGTATATGAGCCATGAGGGATATTTCTCCCATATAGGGATGATTGTTCTTTGCGAGTTCTAAATTACCTATCAAAATCAGATTATAAACACCCATATGAAACACCCATATAAAAGCTCTTTGCACAGGAAGATGATTTTATTTTGGGTGTTCCATATGGTCATTAATAATAAATTACACTAATATAAAACGAACCTAGAGAATGCTCTTCTCACCCACGATAATGATTTTTGGCGAGTTTTATGTGACCATCAAGAACAAAACTAAAACACATGAAAAAAATATATTTTATACTACTTGGTATAATTGCTTTGAATTTGGCATTCACAGCATGTAGTGAGGAAGATCCTTTTTCAACAGCAACAAGCAACGATGAACCGAGAATATTGGATCCTATTTTTCCTGACAGGGTAAATGGTGAGTTACCGGTTATCTCAACTATAAGCAGAGATGCTAACCTTACCATGACATTGACCGTAACACCGGCCGATTATACTACCGTGGTATGGCTAATTGATGGCAATGAAGTACAAACCGGAACAGAATTAGATATCAATTTAAATGCCGGAACATATCATTTTAAGGTGGTTGTATCTACTTCAGAAGGTAAATCAACCTATCGCGAGGGCCTTGTGCAGGTGAACCCATTAACTGGTGATCCATGGGCAACAGAAGTAGACTTAGAGCGTATCATAACCTCAAATATACCGGCTCGTCTTTATGGTGATAATCTTAGTAGTGTTACTAGTTTGATGATTGACGGCATAAGCATAACAAACATCAACTATATAGAAGCTGAAGAGAATAACTATATAGAATATGAAGTTCCGGGTGATCTGCAGGAAGGTGAACATCGAGTAGTTTTATTAGATGCCGGAGGTAATGAATATGGTGGTAACATAGTTACAGTAACCAATGCATCACTTATTACTACAGGGGCAGCAAGAACTAATGCTAACAGAGAGTGGCTCATGAGCGGTATTAATCTTGATCAAATTTCTTCAATGATCATAAATGGTGAAGTCATCACTGAATTTACTCAACAATCTGCTACTGAACTTGCATTTATTTGTCCTGCACTAACAGACGGAGAATATAGTTTAGTTGGTAAAACAGTGAGCGGAGAAGATGTAGAATTCTATAACTCGGGGGTTATAACAATGGAACAAACTGTTACTGTTTCTTCAACTACAGTCCTTTGGGAAGGGCACCACTACGTATCGTGGGATCTTGCTGACGATAATCCGAATAAGACTTTCAACCTAATTGGTGCTGATGTATTTGCTTCTCTAAAGGCAGGAGCTGTATTAAGTATCAACTATTCCGTAGCACCTGAAGCTGAATATCATCAACTTCGCACCGCTACCGGTTGGTGGAACGATTTGCCCGGTACATCGGCAATAGATTTTTCAGAAAACGGAGTGAAAGATGTTATACTTACACAAGAAGTGTTGGATAAGATTCAGGCAGAATCCGGTTTCATTTGTATAGGACATGGTTACTATGTTGATATTATATCTGTACAGTAATAGCCTGAGTTCGACTTTAAATTTTGGATTCAGATCGAACTCAGATTAATTATACTTTATGGAAATATTTATTAATCCCGACAGGCAATTGTTTGTGGGGATTAATTTTATACAGAAAATTGAAATGAAAAATTAAGAATAAGAAATTGATATTGTGTTAACATCTAAAAATATTAGTATTAAACTAGATAGATCAAAATTGAGATATAATGTACAGAATGAGAAGATTATTGACTTGCATATTTTTATTTGGAGTAACTATGGTAAATGCTCAGGTTACAGAGGATACAAAAATGGAACAACGTATAGATGCGATCATAAAGCAATTGTCATTAGATGAAAAAATTGCCATGTGTCATGCACAATCCAAATTTAGTATACCCGGAGTAGAACGGTTGGGAATTCCGGAGCTATGGATGTCTGACGGACCGCATGGAGTGAGAGGAGAAATCAATTGGGATGACTGGGGATATGCTAACTGGACAAATGATTCAATTACTGCGTTTCCTGCATTAACCTGTTTGGCTGCTACATTTAATCCCGAATTATCATACGAATACGGAGTAGCAATTGGCGAAGAAGCGAGATACAGAAAGAAAGACGTGCTTTTAGGACCAGGAGTAAATATTTACAGAACTCCATTGAATGGTAGAAACTTTGAGTACATGGGAGAAGATCCCTATTTAGCCTCTATTATGGTGGTTCCTTATATTAAAGGAGTTCAGGAAAATGGCGTGGCTGCTTGTGTTAAACATTATGCTTTAAATAATCAGGAAGAGTGGAGAATGCATATTAATGTTAATGTTAGTGACAAAGCTTTACATGAAATTTATTTGCCGGCATTTAAAGCTGCGGTTATTGAAGGTGAAGTTTGGTCTATAATGGGAGCTTATAATCAATTCAGAGGTCAGCAATGTTGTCATAATGAAATCTTGTTAAATAAAATACTAAAAGAAGATTGGGCATTTGATGGTGCTGTAATTACGGATTGGGGTGGTGCTCATGATACAAAGGATGCCGCTTTAAATGGATTAGATATTGAAATGGGAACCTGGACAAACGGCTTAACTGCTTCTGCTAAATTTGCATATGATGACTATTTCTTAGCAAAACCATTTAAAAAGATAATTCAGGATGGAGAAATCGAAGAAGCTGTATTGGATGATAAAGTTCGTCGAATCCTACGCTTGATGATAAGAACCAATATGAATTCAAGTCGTACGTTTGGTAAAATGAATACTGAAGAGCACTCGCAGATAGCCTATAAAGTGGCTACTGAAGGTGTTGTACTATTAAAAAATAAAGAAAACTTTTTCCCAATAGATCCAAATACTAAAATGACTATTGCAGTTATTGGAGAAAATGCTACTCGTTCTATGACAATTGGTGGTGGTTCGTCAGAACTTAAAGCAAAATATGAGATATCTCCACTTGAAGGAATAAAAAAACAATTTAAGAATGCAACTATTATCCATTCAATGGGATATGCCTCAGGCCCTTCGGTTTATGGAAGAGAAATTCCTTCAGTTTTAGATGCCGATTCTTTAGTAAATGCTGCTGTAAATGCAGCATCAAAAGCTGATATTGTTTTGTTTATTGGAGGTTTAAACAAAAACCACTATCAGGATTGTGAAGGAGGTGATCGCAAGCATTATCAATTACCTTTTGGGCAAGATGAACTTTTAGACAAAATAATAAATGTAAACCCTAAAGTTGGTGTTGTATTAATAAGTGGAAATTCAGTTGAAATGCCTTGGTTAAGTAAGGTTAATGGTTTAATTCAATCATGGTACAATGGTAGTGAAGCCGGAAATGCTTTAACAGATATATTATCAGGAAAAGTAAATCCTTCAGGTAAGTTACCTTTTTCGTATCCTGTAAAGTTAGAAGATAATGCAGCGCATCATTTTGGTGAACTTTCGTATCCTGGAGATAGTGTAAATCAATATTATAAAGAAGGTATTTTTGTTGGTTATCGTTGGTTTGATTCTAAAAAAATTAAACCTCAGTTTGCATTTGGTTATGGACTATCCTATTCAAAATTTGAACTATCAGGTTTTTCACTGGATAAAACAGATTATTCAGGATCTGATGTTATCAAAGTTAGTTGTAAGGTGAAAAATACCGGTAATGTAGATGGATCCGAAGTAGTTCAGATTTATATTGGAAAACCAAAGTCTAAGGTTGAAAGGGCATTAAAAGAATTAAAGGGATTTGAAAAATTAAATCTAAAAGCAGGTGAAAGTAAAACTATAACAATAGAAATACCTATTGATAAGCTTAAATATTACGATGAGTCTATTTCTGGTTGGAATCTGGAAAAAGGAAATTATATGATTTATCTCGGTAATTCTTCAAATAATATCATTGAAAAAGCTAAATTTAATATTCAATAACCATGCTAAAACATTGTTATATTTACTTTTAAAATATTATTCAAATCAATGATTTCTTTCGCATAAATAATTGAAAATTATAAAAATATTACCTTTGGGGAATATACAAGTTGGTTAGTTTAATAGATTTAGATTTCCCCAACAGGTAATTTAGCATACATAAAAACATCCTAATTCAGTAATCGTAAATTAAAATTGTATTTTATAACAATTTGGTATTATAACTGCTATAATAACCCTACTATAAAATGCGTTATTTAAAATGTCTAATTGTCAAATTTAGACGAAGAGAAGAGTTTAGTCAATTAATAAAATTAATGTATGGATAACTATAATAATCAAATATCTGGATAGAAATTACCATAGTTATTGATACAAAAACCAATAAAAAGGAGTAGAAAGTAATTAAAGAATTGCTTTCTATCTCCTTTTTTTACAATATTTCATTACCAATCAATCTCAAACTGATGATTAGCATTTAAGGATATTTCTTTTTTCAAATCCCCATACACCAATGTAGTTTTCCCTGCTACTTTTGCTCTAACTACAGTTTTAACCAACTTCATATCTTTCCATTCAAGTGATACTTCAAATCCACCTCTTGCGCAAATTCCTTTTATACTACCTGTAGACCATGAATCCGGTAAAGCAGGTAATAATTCAATCTTTTCTTCTGTTGATTGCATCAACATTTCAATTACAGCGGCTGACCCTCCAAAATTTCCATCTATTTGAAATGGAGGATGTGCATCAAGCAGATTTGGGTATGTTCCACCATGATGATCTTCACGTGTAACATGCAATGCATCCGGTTTAACATATCTTAAAAGCTCACGATACATTTTATAAGCATGGTTTCCATCCTTTAATCTGGCCCACAGATTTATACGCCATCCTTTAGACCATCCTGTTGATTCATCTCCCTTAATTTCAAGAGTCTTTTTACAAGCATTAGACAGATCTGGTGTTTCTGATGGCGAAATATGATGCCCCGGGTATAAACCAAACAAATGTGATTGATGACGATGCTTAGGATCTTCATCTTCCCAATCATAATACCATTCCTGAAGATTACCCTTTGCTCCTATTTTATATGGAAGAATATTACCCAGAATATCACGAACTTTCTCCTGCAAATCGCCATTAATCTTTAAAACTTTTGATGCTTCCATAAAGTCTTGTAGCAACTCACGGATCATAGCCAGATCTGCACTACCGCCATAAAGAGTAGAACCATGATATCCGGTAGAAGTAATGTATTTATTTTCAGGCGATGTACATGGCGATGTAATCCAGTAACCATCTTTATCCTTAATCATCCATTCTAACGAAAAATCAACAGCTCCTTTTATCAAGTCATAGGCAAAATCTTTAAGATATGCAGAATCCTGTGTAAAGGTATAATGCTCCCATAAGTGAGTAGCCAACCAAGGGCCTCCCATATTCCAGTTTGCCCAATTCGGGTCTCCTCCACCAAAATCACCAACAGGATTACTTAATGCCCATATATCTGAATTCTGACATACTGTCCAACCATTTACGCCATAATAGGTTTTAGCTATTACACTTCCGGTTTTTGATGCATTTTTAATAAAGCCCAATAATGGTTCATGCAACTCCGAAAGGTTGGCGATTTCAGCCAACCAGTAATTTTCCTCGACATTAATATTTACGGTATAATTACTGCTCCAAGGCGGACGCATATATGGATTCCATATCCCTTGCAAATTTGCAGGAACTTCTTTGGTGCGGCTTGATGATATTAATAAATATCTTCCATATTGGAAATATAATATTTCTAATCCCTTATCAACATTTCCCTTTCCATATTGAAGCAATCTCACATCTGTAGGAATACCATTATTGTTAGCTCCTTCTAAATTAAAGCGAACTCTATTAAATAAGGATTGATAATCGGAAATATGATTTTCTTTTAATGATGAATATGTTTTTTTAATTCCATTTTCTAATTGCAAAGAAGCGACCGACTGGTTATCCAAACCTTCTTTTACAGGATCTTTATCAAAACCATTAAAACTTGTTGCTATAGAAACGTAAATTGTAGCTTCATTACAATTGCGTAATACAAGTGTACTATCTGTTGATGATATTTTTCCACCTTTATGATCAATCTTAAACAATGAAGTAAAACGAGTTCCCCTGTTTACATCAAACCTTACAGCATTTGGTATATTTCCTCTGTAACCAGGTTCTGCATGATAAGGAGCATAACCATTCACAGTTAGTATTTCATCCTTCACACTAGTTTTAAATTTCAAAAGACTTTCAAAACGGATAGTACAATTCAACGACTTCTTTTTACTGCTTGATAGTTTGATAGCCATGATTTGATCCGGATATGACACAAAATACTCTCTTTGGTAATTTATTCCATTTACATCATAACTTACTTTTGAAATAGCGTTGCTTATATTTAATTCTCTTTTGTAATTTGAAAATGAATCCTGATTGTCAAAATCAATATACATTGTACCCAATGGAGCAAAAGATTGAGAAAATTCTCCTTGCAAATAACGATTTAAAGAATCTGCTAAAACATAATTTTCATTCCTTAAAGCCTCTCTGACTTTTTCAACATATTTATATGCTTCCGGATTATTGTTTGGATCAAAAGGTTCTCCCGACCATAGAGTTGCATCATTTAAATAAATCTTATCAGATTGAACTCCTCCAAATACAGTCGCCCCCATCTTACCATTACCAATAACCAAAGCCTCCTCAAAATAATAGGCAGGTTCATCATACCATAACACACTATTATTTTGTGCTTTAATAGAGCATAAATTAAATACAATTAATACAACACTTATTGCTAATACTTTAGTTTGTTTCATTCAATTTTAGTTTGTAATTACATCAAATTCACCATATCCAACAATATTATTTTCATTGGTAGTTTTTAACGCACACAACTTTATATAGCCAGCTTTTACCAAATCAAATTTTTTTGTTTGCCATAATGGATTATTCTTAATATTAGAAAATTCACCCTGGATGATCAACTACCAATCTTTGCTATTTTGAGACACAAAAAACTGATAGTTTGAAATGATGCCGGGATTACGTAATTCTTGATTTGGATAATATCTAAACCCAACTAATTCTTCCTCTTTCCCTAAATCAATTTTCAAATCTACAGGCAATTCTTTTTCTGCTAAATGCTTCCATGCCGTTTGCTTATTTCCATCAATTATAGCATTTGCCATTTCATCTTTTACATCCATTATTTGCCATAACGTACGTGGTATATCAAATTGCTCCCTGACTTTAGAGCTACTTTTATCAGATAACGGATCATATGCTATTGCACATACGTTTACTTTACCTTCTCTAATTTGAATAGGTTCGGTATACTTTTTTGAACTTACATTTGGATCTTCCCCATTTAGTGTATAATAAATAATAGATTCTGGATCTGCTGGAATAATTTTAACATCTCCTGATTTTTTACGAATGATTGTAGGTGATGTAAAAATTTGAGGTGCATTATAAACTCCTATGTTGGAAATTATTGGACATGCTTTTGAATTACTTATATTCAATCTGAGTTTTGTTGCCTCCACACTTTTGAACTGCAAGATTCGTTTATAACCGATTGTAGTTTCTTTAGCCAACTCTTGCCATTGACCATTAACCATGGCTTCTATAGTAAAAGACTTTACTCTTTGTCCTAACTTAATATACTCCTGAACCAAAAAGCGATTAAAAGTTGTTGGTTCACTAAAATCTATAGTTATTGAGGGATTGGTGATATCATCATCTACAGTCCAATAGCTTTCATTGTCATTATCAACAGCCTTCTCAGCATTATATTGATTACTATTCCCACGCACATTTGAAGCTACAACCATTGCCTTTTCTGCTAGATTACTAGCGAATACTTCTTTCACAGCTTTTGCAAACTCAAGTACTGCCGTTTCATCCTTTTCATGAATTAAACCATTGGGCATAATCGGGAAATTAAGCAATAAAGTTCCATTCCGACCAATTGAATGATAGTAAATATCCATTAACTGAGGTAAAGTCTTTACTTTACCATCTTCGCTAACATGATAAAACCACTCTGGACGAATAGAGGTATTGACCTCTCCAGCCACCCAAGCATTTCCATCTTCTTTACCATAACGCAACATATCATTTGTGACTGTACCCGCACTATCTAATAAACTCCAATTTGTTTCACCTACAAAACCAGCTTCAGTACCTACCCAGCGTAAATCACCTCGGTCTCCACCATCATTCCATATTACAATTTTAGGCTGTAGCTGCCTAATCATTTTATATGTTGGTTTCCAATCGTAATAAGTTGTTCTATATATTTTACGATATTCATTAGTTCCGCCATAATAACCATCACCCCCATTGGCACCGTCAAACCATATTTCGAATATATCTCCATAGTTGGTTAATAACTCTTTTAACTGATTTCTAAAATAGGTGATATATTCTGGCTTCGCATAATCAGCATGGTTTCTATCCCACGGTGATAAATAAATCCCCATTTTCAACCCATATTCCTTACAGGCATCAGCCATTTCTTTAACTACATCTCCTTTCCCATCTTTCCATGGAGTATTTTTCACTGAATATTCAGTGTACTTTGATGGCCAAAGACAAAAACCGCAATGGTGCTTAGCAGTTATTATTATCCCTTTCATTCCCGCTTCTTTGCAAATTCGTGCCCATTGGCGGCAATCCAATTTCTCAGGATTAAACAAATTCACATCTTCATTACCAAATCCCCATGATTGATCAGTATAAGTATTCAACGAAAAATGAACAAAAGCATAATATTCCATATTTTGCCAATTCATCTGATTTTCTGATGGTATTGGACCATAAGGCATCGGGGGGTTAACTTCATTACATGAAACTAAAATGGTATACAAAACAAAAAAAAACAAAAGTATCGTTTAAAAATCAGCTTTAATAAAATCATATTAATTGTATTTAATTAATTATTTATATACCCACTCCAATATTATTCAAAATATAAATTACATGTGGTAGTATAAATTTTCATTGATAAAAATAATCACCTTATACCGGATTTTTGTTAAATATTCAATCATACAGATGGATATTTCAATCATAATCTACTTACTTACACTTACATACAAAACCTCACTTATGAATGTTTGTTTTAACCCGATTTATGCATTAGAGTATTTAAATGGAGGACTTAAATTTTCAACTTTAGCAAAAATTCCATCAAGCCAAGGTCTACGTTTTGCATTTAAAGCAATCTTCAATACCTTTTTATTAGCGTGATTTACACTCCATGCTCCTAATGCAAAGCAATAGACTTTCAGTGTTGCTAATGTTGCTTTGTTATAAGATTGTAATGCAAAATGCCGGAACAAACTCATTATATTATAGGCTACCATTATAAATCGAAAAGAAGCTTCTGTAGCTCAAAAATCTTTTAAACAGAAGTTTTCTAAACCAAAATCTTGCTTTAGTTCCTTGATTTTATTTTCACAATCAGCCCGTGTATTATACATGTTCCAAATTACATCAAGAGGAAGATCCAGGTTGGTAACATAACAACTATATCTAAGGTAATATCATTAACTTGTAATTGTGAAAAAAACCACTTTTGTAAAGTGGGAAAAACTTCGGTGTTACGTTGTTGTGAAAACTTACCAAAAAAGCGGCTATAGGTACTTTGAGAAAGCATCTTGTCCCAACCAAAAATATCTTGTAAGGTTGTATCATAACGGAGCCAGTCCGCATGGATATATCTGGAGGCTCCTGTCCAAATACTTAACCAAAATGATTCAATAATATGCTTGGCGTCATAGCTTCTATTGGAACCTTTTTCTGGTAAATCTAATGAATCCAGAAAATCACGTATCCCTATTGAATCAACAAAACGTTTTATTAAACTCATACCTCCAAATGGAGTTACTTTCTTATCTGAACATTCAATTGGAAGATTAACCATATGGGTTAAATATTATTGTTGTATAATACAAACTAATATAAGCATTTACTAGATTTTTTCTATTTCTATTGCATAGAACAGGTTTAATAAAAAAAGATTAATTATGTGGTTAGCAGGTTCTACAACAAATTCAAAATCATAATCCTGATAAGGCATTCTATATTCATCTCTTGGAATTGAATACCAACTATCAACACATCCCAATCACATTAGTACCTTATCAATACAAATTGTAACAAAATCACTTTCTTTTACCTGAGGAAAATGTCTTTGATCTTTCTCTTTTCCATCATCTAAGGATTCTACTGAATAATTTAATGCCGTCATTGAAATTGCTGCATCCGATTTAAAACAGATTCCCTTTCCTGATATATCAACTTGTTTCCACCATCTTACATCTGTTTTGGTTCCGGTTTCCTGTAAACGGATATATGAATAAGGCTGATCGTCCACTTTTTGTTGGTATAAACCAATAAACTCAGAATCTTTTCTATCGATATAATTTTCGCCAGGTCCTCTGCCGTAATACTTAATGAAATCATAATCCTCAGGCATTTCCAACTTCATTCCAAAACGGAACAACTCCGAAACTGATTCTTTATCTCCTGCCTCCAATTTCTGACTTACTTTAATAGCTCCTTCATTATTAATTTGATAGCTTAAATATAATTTCCCCGCAAATCACATGGTAAAGTTGGAAAAATACGTTGCAATATTGCAACATACCAATTGTATCTACCTAATAGATAAATGACTGTGCAATGTTTGTTAATGGAGTTAATCGTTACTCAGTAATAAGACTGTTTTTCGATTAGCTCCATTTTTCATTTTAGGTTGATTAAGTTATAAATGGATTCATTCACTAGTTTTACTTAAGAGGAAACAACAATATTTCTAAATCCTACTTAATACTGTTTTAGGATTTTCATTGGCATATACAACAAAGATTTTTCTGGTTTTCAATTACTCTTAATTGTTTAGCTTGTTTTATATTTTCTTTTTGTACTGCTATATCAATCTACTTTCCTGTATATGCTTCATGGGGTGTTAACCCATTTAAAGAGTTGTGTGGCCTTTGATGGTTGTAATCCTGGCTTATGTAATGCATAGATATCCTGAAATTGACATTTAAAAAGGTACCTGTACTTTATCAACATATTCTGTACCTCTATCTGTGAATTAGAATAAGGTATATCTTTTTGAGCAACAAGCTTACTGATGTTGATCCCTTCAGAACCAATATAGTTGTCCATATTATGATTGTTATTCTCTGGGCCTCCATCCATGATCAATTGCAAGTTTTTCAATCCTTTTATATGTTCTTGGTAACCTTCTTTAATCGTGTATGTCCTTATCTCTCCTGAAACAACAGATTCCAATCGCCAGTTAATTATATACTTTGAATAATTGTCCATCAACAGGTATACATAGTTCTTCATACCATCTAAACTTTTCACTACTGTTATATCGGCATGCCATACCTGATTAGGGAAAACAGCTGATATTCCTTTGGTATAAGACTTCTTTTTTTTGATTCTCAATTTACTCAATCCCAATTTACGTACATACTTGTACCAGGTCGATAAAGAAACATGTAATAAGTTTTTTCTTGATGCGTACCAAGCCAACGAACAAATAGGCCAATACTGAAATTTATCAGACGATACCGGTTCTTTAATAACGTTAGCTTCTTTTACTGTCAGTTGGTGGGGATAGATTCTTTTGCACAAACCAAACGGCGAAATGACACATTGATACAAAAATTGATTTTTCCAATAATAAAAGACTGAAACGGGTAGTTTGAGCAATCGTAATATCATTTTAATGTCGGTCACCTTTTGATATTGGCTAAATACCCGAACAAAGGATTCCTTGTTAGATTGGAGCATCCTTCCAAATTCATTGGAAACCGAAAGAAAAGAAGCGATGGATATAACCAGTCTCATGTAATTCCTCATAATGGTTTGCGCTTCCTTTCTTAAAATAAATTCTTCCAATACTTCTATATCCACCAGTTCACTTCCGGTATATTTATTTTCTGGTTCTCTTCTCCACCGCCACAGTGTCGAACGGTCAATATTAGAGCTATAGCTTTGGGGAAGGGTATTTCTTTGCGCTAGTCGTTTTAACATGGTATGGTAAGATCTATATTTTTTCATGAAGAAAACTTAAGCTAATTATTTCGCTCAAATCTAAAAATATTCCAGGCAGATTAGATAAGGTTTATAACAAATCGTTAAATGATGCTTTCTTTCTATAGTTTTACCAACCCCGGTTATGCGATACTCTAAAAAATTGTTCTCCACTAAATACCGCTAAGTCTCATTATTTAGTATCTTTAATGTGTTTCACGTTTTATGGTTAATTTGAACGAATATGAAGATAGGGTATGCAAGAGTTTCAACAAGGGACCAAAATCTAGAGATGCAAACCGAAGCTTTGGAAAAAGCCGGTTGCCAAAAAATATTTAAGGAAACTAAAAGTGCAGTTAAGGAACGTCCGGAACTTGAAAGTATGTTAGCCCACCTCCGTGAAGGAGATGTTGTAGTAGTTTGGAAACTGGATCGACTCGGAAGATCCTTAAAACATTTAATCGACCTGGTTTCCGGTTTCCGCGAAAAAGGAATTGAGTTTATTAGTCTTAATGATAGTATTGATACCACAACAGCCCAAGGACGTTTGACATTTAACATTTTTGCCAGCTTCGCTGAGTTCGAACGTGAGATTATCCGCGAAAGAACTTTGGCAGGACTACAAGCTGCTCGTGAACGTGGGCGTATTGGAGGAAGAAAGAAAGGCTTGTCTCCTGATGCAAAGAAAACTGCTTTTGCTTGCTATCAATTATGGGAGGATCACTCCCGGTCTATTTCAGATATTTTGAAGATTGTTAATGTTAGTAAGGCTACTTTTTATAGGTATATTGATTGGGTAAAAAAGGTGAAGAGAAAGGATAAATAAAATGATTTTGCTGTAAATTGCCATAAGATGATGACAATTTATATTAAAATATAATAAAGATTTCATATAAATGAACAAGGCTAAAATAAATCAAGTAAAAAGAAGAAAGTTTACTAATACTGTTCATAATCAGTTAATATTTCGTTGTTAATTTAAAATAAGATAAAAAGAATAAATACATACTTTTATAAGTTCTTAATCAAGAAAATGAGAATAAGGCAAATAAGTAATCTTTATATCCACTAAATATCACATACAAATAAATAATAATGAGTATTCTAATAAGCGTTGAAGAATTACTTTCTGGAAAAAAGGTAGAAGGAAGCAGAATGGAATTTAAAGAAGATTGGAACCCTACCTCCATAATGAGGACTGTTTGCGCTTTTGCGAATGATTTTGAAAATCAGGGTAGTGGATACATAATAGTTGGGGTCAAGGAAGAGAATGGCAAACCAATCCGTCCAGTTTTAGGTTTTAACCCTGATATGCTGGAGAAGATTGAAAAAGAAATGGTGGGATATAGTAATTTGATTCAACCGGGTTACATGCCACGTATGTCCTTAGAAGAAATTGATGGTAAATATGTATTGGTTGTTTGGGTTCCAGCCGGTAGTAATCGTCCTTACAAAGTACCAGATGATGTTAAGGTAAAAAAGCACAAAACATATAATTACAGAATTAGGATAAACTCTAACACTGTAATCCCAAATGAAGAACAAGAAGAAGAGTTAATCCAGCTTACGTCTAAAATACCTTTTGATGACAGGGTGAATACACATGCCAGCGTCAATGATTTAAACTTTGGTTTAATGCGTGAACACTTGTACCAAACTAAAAGTAAACTGTACAGTGAGAGTGCTGCAATGGAAGTTGAAGAATTAGCTGAAGCTATGAATCTATGCCAGGGTGCGGAAGAACACCGATTCCCTAAAAATGTAGCCTTGTTAATGTTCTCTGATAATCCCCAAAAGTACTTTCCTGCAGTACAAATTGATATAGTTGAATTTCCCGAAGGTGCTGGAGCCAAACAATTCAAGGAAAAGACTTTTGACGGCCCTATTCAAAAACAGTTAATAAATGCATTATCATATCTAAAAGCGAATATAATTAAAGGAAAGGTGATTAAATATGCAGATAGAGCTGAAGCAGACCGGATTCTGAACTTTCCTTACGATGCATTGGAAGAAGCATTGGCTAATGCTGTATATCACCGTAACTATGAACTAAGAGAACCAATTGAAATTAGAATTCTGCCAACAGCGATTGAGATTATCAGTTACAATGGTGTAGATCCGTCTTTAAAGCAAACTGACTTTGAAAAAGGAATCATAAGAACTAGACGTTATCGTAATCGAAGGATTGGGGAATTCTTAAAAGAGCTTGAATTAACTGAAGGTAGGGGAACCGGCTTACCGACAATCTACAGAAGCATGGATAATAACGGTTCTCCAAAACCATTATTTGACACAGATGAACCAGATAGAAGGCATTTTGTTTGCGAATTACCCATTCATGTCAACTTTGTTATTGAAAACATACAATTGAATGGAAACCAAACAAGTAATCAAAGTTCTAATGATGCAAGGTTGGTAGAAGGGTTGGTAGAAGGGTTGGTAGAAAGCCAGCAAAAGATAGTCACCCTAATTGCAAAAAACCCAAATATTTCAAAAAAGAAAATGGCAGAAAGCATTGGTATTAGCACAACTGCTGTAGATAAAAACATTGCATCATTAAAGAAGAAAAACATCATAAAGAGAGTTGGTAGTGATACAACAGGAACCTGGCAAATAATCAGGAAATAAAATTATCTAAAATCCAAAGATTTAAAGTTTATAAATCTTTTTTTAGCATAACTGTCTCACATTCTAACTAAATAACTCAATCTATAGGAACTTGAATACAAAGGTATATTAAAAGTGAATAATAAAAAATCATAAAGCTTATCTAAATATCTTTATAAGTTAATATGTCAAAACAACTTAATTAACAATCATGAAAATAAGAAATGACTTTGTTTCAAACAGCAGTTCTGTTAGTTATATAGTAACTATGAAAAAGGAAATTATTGATATTTTTGCTAGATTCTATGGAGATTACAGAGATAAAGAAATTCAAGAAATAACAGAATTTCTTAAGAATGACCTTATAGAGAATGGTACACGAATCTATATGGAAGGAGAAGAAATGTTATTCAAGAAATTGAAATTTCAAACAGACGGAGACACTAATAATCGTGAATGGATTGAGCAAGAAGGTAAAGAAGTAGACGTTTCAAAAATGAGCGATGAAGAGTTGTGGAGTTACATATATGGAGAATATATTCTTAGTGGAAAACTAGGGCAAATTTCTGGTTTTGGTTCTACTCAAGTTGAGACTTATTAATATGACCCTTATAAGAAGACACAGTATAGATTATAATTTTGTTGCAGATTCTGAAACTGGAGTAACAATGAGGTGGGGAAAGAACTTATCGGATAACCCACATGTAGCCCCATTACCTGAATTAGTTGATATATCAATTTCTAATCATTGCTCTAAAGGTTGTACCTATTGTTACAGAAATAGTACTACGAACAATGAATTTATTAGTTTAGAAGACTATGAATATATTTTAAAATCATTAAACGATGAAAAATGGGGTAATGTATTTCAAGTAGCTCTTGGTGGTGGTGAACCGCTAGAGCATCCTAATTTTATAGAAATTCTGAAAATAACTAGGAAATACAATGTAATACCAAATTTCACAACAAATGGAATCAACATAACGCCTGAGCTAGCTTCTGAAATAAAAAGCTTTATTGGAGCTGCTGCAATCTCATATTCAGATGTTGAATTAATTCCTTCATCAAATGCTAATATTTTTATTAGAGAAGGAATTAAAACAAATATCCATTTTATTCTTGATATACAAAGCATTAAACAAGCGATAAGGATACTGAAAGGAGAATACAATGAAGTCCTAAATGGATTTAATTCCATTATATTTCTAACATTTAAGCCGTTTGGTCGGGGAACTGAAGACTTATGTCTTAAATTAAATGATGATTTAAAAGAATTCTGTCTTCTCGTAGATAATAACAACTGTAGCATTAGTGTAGGTTTTGATTCTTGTTTTATGCCTATGCTAATGCATTTTACAAATACACCAATGGATTTTATTGAAGCATGTGAATGTGCTTTCTTTTCAGCATATATTGATGAAAAATTAGTTGTCAAGCCTTGTTCGTTTACAAATAATCATTTAGATAACTACAATTTAAAAGAGCATTCATTTAATACAATTTGGAATAAGCATTGGGATGCTTATAGAAAGGCACAAATTAACGATTGTCAGAAAGAATGTAAGAATACGGATAATTGCAGAGGTGGATGTCCTTACTATAATCAAATAAACCTATGCAAAACAAATGTGTCATCAAAAGTAATCCAATGATAAATATTCAGTGGAGTCAATTTGAGCAAAACCAACAGGCTAAAGATATTAGCTTTGAATCATTCTGCTATCAGGTTGCCTATATCAAATATAAAGATTTTGGTTTTTTGATAATTTCTATAATACACCTGGCTCTGAGTTTTACTTAGTCTTACATTCTGATTTACCCGAACTAAACCTTAAAGCAGGTGATGAAATAGGTTGGCAAGCCAAGTGGTGGCTGGATGGAGAGGATAAAGGAACTTCTTTAGGGCAAGCAAGAAGGGATAAATTAATTACAAATTTTAATACAACTCTTTCTCGTCATGCTTGTATTAAACATTGGATAATATGCACACCAAATAGTTTTAATGAGGATGCATACACGAGACTTAAAGAGCAGTTAAAATCAATTTCAGTAAATACTGAATTCTCCCATTGGAATAAGGATGTCTTCTCTAATTTCTTAACACAAAATATTGAAGAATTCAATGGTCTATTTAATCATTACTTTAGCTCAAATTTTATAGGTTTTAGTCTTATTAATCAGTATTCTCAAAGAAGAATAGATGATTTACAAAAGAAGTTTGATACAGACCTATATACTCCATCACACTATGATGATGAAATATTCTTTATAGTTGATTATAAAAGAATATTTGAGGAATTAAATATCAAGTCAAAGTATCTTTTAGATGATGTTAGTGTAATTGAAAATGATGACTCATATAACAAAGCATCTTATAATGCCTTTAATAAAGAATATATCGAAACTGCACTATCATTGCTGCAAAAATGTATTATAGCATCAAAGGAATGTATTAAAATAATTAATTCAGGATTGACTTTAGCGAGAGTAAACATTCTTAAAGCTATTTTAGTTACTTTCTCTGAAGAATATGATAAGGCAGCTACTATTCTTGATAGAATACTAAAATCAAAAAAACACTTAGTTGAGGATAGTAATTGGCAGGAAAAACATTTTAATGATGACTATTTAATTCCTTCAATAACAAAGTTAAGGGACTATCTTTTTTCATCTAAAGATGATAAAGATAGCAGTTTGTTAAAATTAGTATATTCTGCAAATACGAAAGACATTCATATTTTGAGTAGTGCTGGTTATGGCAAGACTAATATAGCATGTAATATTTGCATCAAATTATTAGAACAAAAGATTCCTTCGTTATTGATTTTGGGTTCCTCTTTTCGTAAATCAGAACTTCCACAAACAATTATTTTAGAACAATTAGGGTTAAATAATCAATATACATTTAAACAATTTTTAGAAGCTCTAAACACCTTAGGTTGTTCAAAAGGCATCAAAATACCAATTATCATTGACGGTTTAAATGAAAGTAAGCCATTTGATGATATATGGAAGTCAAACATAAAGGACATCAAACGAGATATTGATGAACTTGATTTCGTCATATTAATCACAACTTGTAGAAATAGATACGTAGAATCTATATTTGAAGTTAAAGATATTACAGAAATTAAAAATGCAAAAGTGCTTAGTGGGCTGAGTGAAAACCAAAGATTAAAAGCGATACCTAAGTATTTTAAAAAGTACAATATTACCCCTACTTCATGGAATTTTAATCAGGAATTATTTATCAACCCTTTATTACTAAAGATTTTTTCTGAGGTAAATAATGGTAAGCAAAATCTCCATATATCATTAGGGAACATATTTGAAAGTCTTGATACATATATCAACCAAATTGAAGAAAAAGCTAGTCTAGTTAACTCTTCTGTAGACATTATACTGAAAAAGAAAATTAAAAAAAGAATTAGTCGTTATTGTCAGAACCTTTGGGAAAATAGTACTAGAGAAATAATGTTAGAGGATTTTCACGAAATAATATCTCCTGAAAGTAATACCATTGCAGGTAGTTTAACTCAGAAACTGTTGGATGAAGGTTTGTGTTTTCAACGAAATTTGGAAGATGATGATGAAACAGTACAGTTTACATATGACCTTGTTGCAGGTTATGCCATTGCATCAAAAATATTATTGAAATCAATCTGTAAATCGGATGATATAAAGAATAAACTCCTTGAGAAGGGTATTGAAGTTATGCTTTTTAATAAAGAAACATACCATCCTTTAAGGCAAGATATTTTGGTTTCTTTGATGCATTTGCTTCCTAAACACTTTGATATACATTTGTTTGAGTTATTTAGTAATGAGTCAGTAATTGAAGAGTGTTTTAATAATATAGATTACTTCATTGGAAAAACAGAAGGGCAACAGAAAATCCTTGAGTATTTTAATACATCTAAAGTTAGTACCAGCAATATCAGAGTTCTTTGTGAGAGGTTATTTGAAAATATATTTAAAAAAGAAATACATGGATTAGGTGAGTTTACAATTAAGGTTCTTTCTACAATGAACCAAGCAGAAATTGATATTTACTGGAGTGAACTAATCCGTAAAAATAGACACAATGTTTATATTCTTTTAGAGGACATCAATAAAAACTATCAAGTTAGTGACAGTCGCTATAGTGGTGAAGACTTTTTTATCTGTTTCCTTTCTACAACCTCAAGCGATAAAGCAATCAGAAGCCTTGCAACAGAAAATCTATATTTAGTAGGAAAGAAAAATTATAATTTCTTGTTGGATTTCGCAAATGTTGCAACTCCTTTTACTGATATAAACAGTATTGAATCCCTTATTGTTTCTGTTTGTGGCTGTGTGTTAACTATCAGAAATAAGTCATTCACTATAAATGTTCTAAAGTATCTAGAAAACTGTTTTGTGCCAAAATTCAATAGCACCCATATTTGTATTATTGATTATATAATTACAATTCAGGAATTTGCTAAAGTTAATTTTGACATAGATTTTAAAAGCGACATTAAGTTTAATCAAGAATTATTTAATTTAACTAAAGATATTGATGTAGAAGAGGCTTTAGATGGGAATGTTCACTTTCCTTATATTTTCGGCATTGACCTATATGACTTTAATAAGTATCAAGTAAGCAGTATTGCATCAGACCAATATGAAGAGCGGGACACTTTCTCCACATCAGATTGTTTGGCAATTATTGTAAGTAATATTAAACGTAAAGGATTTGATGAAAGTTTATTTAAAAAAATAACAGAAGATTTTCAAGATGATAAAAGGTTTAAGTATGCAAGAGAAAGCAATAATAACCTAGTAATATACCCTGAAAAGTATTTATGGCAGGTGTATTTAGAATTTACGGGTTATTTAGTTTTAACTGGCAAGCTAAAGCCCGACTATCATAAACGTTATCGAAGTGATAATAACTTTTTTGACCCTACTTTCCCAAGGTTACCTCAAAAGTTTCAACTTATCAGCGATTGTTTCTTTCCTCCAAAAGATGGGGATATTCAAAAGTGGATAAACTCAGATTCAAATAATTTTGTTGATGATTTTTTAGTGCATAATCTATATACAAATTGTGATTGGGTACTACTTTCACTAAGCCTTGGACAAGAAGGAAAGGAGAATGCTACTCGAATAAATATTTACCTATCAGGTTTTCTTATTACTCAGGAGCGAATAAAGGACTTTGAGGATAAAATTGAAACAAGTAGATTTCATCATAGTACTACCTCATTTCATAATCTATATGCAGGTGAAATCGACTGGAGTGATTTTGCATTGCCTGTTGAACCTGATTATTATGAAGAAGAGCTATCTATTAAAGAACTAATCCGAGAGTATTCGTGGTCCAGTTGGTCTTCACAGCGTTATGAACACCCTCATTTTAAATTTCTTAATCCTGAATTATCCAAACTTTTAGAATTAGAATTCAATACTGATACATTATCTTTTCATAATTCTAGTAAAGAGCAAGTTACCAAAATAATTTGGGCAGAAGGTTCTTCGTTGTATTATATTAGAAAGGATATGCTTGAAGAACTATGTGAGAAATTAGATATGGAACTTATATGGTATCAGTTTATTGCGAAATATGGTGAATTTGGTAAGCACAGTGACAATAAACTAAATCCAACCTATAATGATTTAAAAAGGGTTATAAGTCTTAAAGATATTATATGATATATATTATAATTCTAAGATTATATCTTTTGTTGTTGTTGTGAAAAAAGATTATATTTTTTGGACATTCTCAGTAAACGCAGATTAGATATTGCTAGGTATAGATTAAGCATATACAAATAATGAATATAAATGATTAAGAAGAGTTATCAGTATATCATAATGTTTGCAATTTTAATTACAGTTGTAGTGTATGAATTTTATTATGCTTCTCCAGACTCGTATTTTTTTCAGAGAAAATTTTTTAAAACGGAATATCTCGGTTTTGTAGAAAAAGTTTATATAGATTATTATAATCATGCAAATCTTGTTATAGAATGCAAATCCTTAACTGAAACCAATAAAAGATTTAAGTTCTATACACCCAATAGAAATCAGGATATTTTTCATCTTGTTAGCGCGAGTGATACATTAATAAAAAGAGCTAATTCTAATAAGATTGAGATTAAAGGATGGAACAAGGACACGGCAATTGTTTATAACTTGCTTTATTCACCTCAATAGTATCGAATTCTAAAATTAATGTAGTCTCACAAAAGGAGGAAAATAAAGCTAAAGTCACTCTTAATATTGGTGACGTAATATAAGTGCGTATACTTTACTTACATTATAAATTATTTAATTCATCAATATTCACATTATATTTGAATGTGAAATGTTAATAGAGTTCACAAAATTTGCATACAATAAGAGGATATGTTATTTATGTCATCTTATTATTATTTAATATCAGTAACAAAACTTCATATTGTTATTACTTAAAAAGAATTAATATAGAACAGTATTCTGTATAGCAGAGAATTAATATGGATAATAAAATAGAAATATATAAAACCAATACAGGTACCGAGATTAATGTAAAGCTTGAAGAAGATACTATCTGGCTTTCTCAACAACAAATGGCTGAGTTATTTGACAAGGATGTTCGTACTGTGAATGAACATATAAAGAACATCTATGACACCCAGGAGTTATACAAAGATTCAACTATCCGGAAATTCCGGATAGTTCGCAAAGAGGGTAAAAGAGAAGTAAATAGATCTATTGACCATTATAATCTTGATATGATTATATCGGTGGGATACCGTGTAAATAGTAAAAGAGGTACACAATTTCGTCAATGGGCAACACAACGCTTAAAAGACTATCTTGTAAAAGGATATGCTATTAATGAAAAACGTTTAACACAAAAACAACAGGAAGTAGAATATTTAAAAACAGGAATAAGGATTGTCAGTCGAGCCATTGAAGAAGCCACAAATGAGCAGAATAAAGAAGTTTTTCAGATCTTTTCAAAAGGATTAGCTCTATTGGATGATTATGATCATGAAGAATTGGATAAAGTTGGAACAACTAAAAAGGAGGTTGTTTATCCTAACAAGAAGGACTATTTAAATTTGATAAACAACATGTACTCAGAATTTGAGTCCGATGTGTTTGCTAAACCTAAAGACAATAGTTTTGACAGTTCTATTAATCAGATTCGTCAAGGATTTGGAGGTGTAGACTTATATCAAACCATTGAAGAAAAAGCTGCCAACCTTTTATATTTTATTACAAAAAATCATTCTTTTGTTGATGGTAATAAAAGAATAGCTGCAGCTTGTTTCGTTTACTTTTTAGAACAAAATGACACCTTACTTAAAGAAAATGGACTGCCAATTATTGATAACAATACTCTTGCTGCCTTAACGTTATTTATTGCTACAAGTAAAACCGAAGAATCAGAAATTGTAAAGCAATTGGTAATTAGTATTCTTAACAGAAATAAGTAATTGTCATCTTGGTAGCCTTAGCATAAAATTAATCTCACAAAACGCAGATTTATTATTCCACCGCATATTTTTATTGATAAAAGGAACTGAGCAGCCACTATTATTATATGAATGATTTTCACATTTCTAAACTTAATTGTTTACTTAATACTCCAATGATTACCAAAAAACATACCTAATTCAATTTTTAAGTTATAACAAACTATTTTACCTACAGTATAATTTAGAATTAAATGATAATCTCCAGGTTCAATATTTTCAAAAGAAAATTCATTTAAACAATCACCTTTTAAGACACAAACACCCTTATCTGAAAACAAAGTAAAATACTCAATATTCATATATTCTATAATATCTCCATCCTTCTTTCCATCAACAAAATCCACTTTACCTCCTTGTTATAAACACATTAACACGTCAACTCTAAACATACACTATCCTCAAAAAAAAGAATATGAACAGAGAATGGATACCTAATAGTTAAAATAAGGTCAACCATTCTCAATAAATACTAGAACAAATAAAGCTGACTATAAATCTTATCTGTAGAAGTATAAAGTATATCTCTACTCTATATAAACTTCCAACAATTTAATTTCTTGATTAGGTGTAATCTTGAATTCCTTAACTGAAGAAGGAATTAACACCGTATCTCCTATATTAATATTTTCTTTAAATCCATTTCTGCATTCTATATAAGCAGAACCTTCTAAACACATATATACTATAAACGAATCCAGATTAGAAACATCTTTATTTAAGACTTCATCAAGAATTAAAATATTAGTTGTAAAATAATTACATTTTACAAGATTAATATCTTCATTTTTAGTAGCCTTATAATTTACTTTCTCATTTTCATCTTCATAATTAATTACATCTACAGCTAAATCCGTATGTAACTCACGCCTTTTTCCTTGATTATCTTTCCTGTCATAATCATAAATGCGATATGTAACATCTGAAGTTTGTTGAATCTCAGCAAACAAAATTCCTGCTCCTGTTGCATGAACATTCCCCGTTGGAATAAAAAAAACATCTCCACTTTCCACCTCATGAGCTTTTAACAATGACATCAAGTTTCCACTGTTTAATGCTCCTAAATACTTATCCTTTGTAATCTTTTCATTAAACCCGGATATAAGTTTACTCTTTGGTTCCGAATCTATGACATACCACATTTCTGTTTTACCATTTGAATCATGCCTTTCTTTTGCTATGATATCATCTGGATGAACTTGAATTGAAAGATCCCGATTAGCATCAATAAATTTAAGCAATAATGGAAACTGATTTCCAAACTCTTTATAAACACTATTTCCTACAAACTCACCTTTATATTTCGTTACTAAACTATTTAAATCGCAACCTACCAATGCACCATTTGAAACAATAGAAATATTCCCATCAACGCCTGATATTTCCCACGATTCACCAATAGTATCACTTATCGAATCTTTATTTAAAACACTTTTTAGCTTTTTTCCTCCCCATATTTTATCTTTTAATATTGGCTGGAACTTTATTGGATATGATAACTTTTGCATACAATTCTTATGTTATTGTTTTTACTATGCTTTAATGAACAACTCAATACATCTGATTTAAATACAATAACCTTAATGAGTCTAAGGAAAATACTCCAGGTCCAGACATTTCAATCTTCTTAGTTTCACCAGGTACTAAATCAAAATAATTTTCCGAAAAGAAAACCTCCTGATTAGGAATATTTAGGTATACAGCTTTAGCTAAATTATCTGTTGAAACTTTAATAATCTTTACACCTTTACTTTCTTCAAAGACTACATTAATTTTAGCATCAAGTAGTTTTAACTTTTTAGGATGAGTAAAATAAAAAAGATTTGACGTAAGTCCTTTTTCATTTTCTAGCAATGTAATCTTCATAAACACTTCAGCTCTCTCTTTCTCTCCAATTAATTTATCCACCTCAATTTTCTGAATCAAATTACTTGTATTTGCCTTTATTAAAGCAGGTATTATTTTTTCAGTTATTTTATTTCCCTTAAAATCCAGTACTTCTATTTTTAATTCTGCATCTATTTCCTCTAATAAATCTGATACTACAAATATCTCTACTTCATCACCTTTTATTGGTACATTAATCAGCAATGGTTCATAAGCTTTTTTTGCAGCATAATGTACAGCCTTCCACTTGTGATAATAGTCCGTACTACTCCAACTAGCAACAGGCCAACAATCATTAATTTGCCAATACAACGATCCCATACAATATGGCATAGCTCTACGATGTGCTTCAATTGCCATTTTAATTCCCTGAGCTTGTAAAATCTGACTCATATATAAAAATTGCTCAAAGTCTTCAGGTACCCTATAGTACCAGCTCATATATTCCTTAATTCGTAAATTACCGATACCACTTCTTTGATGTGAAGCCATGACCTCTGATTCGATATCATAATCCTCGGTAATAGCATATTTTTTTACGGTTTCAAAATCAGGAAATGATTGAAATCCGTATTCACTCATAAAACGAGCTTTATATTTATCAAAGTCTTTAAATGGATGTAAAGCATGCCATACTCCCCAATAATGCATATCTCCACTTGTGCTTTCGTAATCAGAATGTTGACTCGCTTCATAACCTGCTTGAGGAGATGAAGGCCAATAATCATCGCCATCAGTATATTGACTCACAACCTGAGGTAATATTTCGTGAAAAATATCCATGTAAGCTTTTTGAATTTCGTCTCGTTGTTCTTCCGTATAAAGTTCTTTCCATCCCCAGCCATTTTTACTATAATAACTCCATGCAGTATTCATTTCATTATTTCCACACCAAACAGCAATAGATGGATGATTACGTAATCGAACTACATTTTCTTTTGCTTCTTCTTTGATTGAATTCAGCATTTTTTCATTTCCAGGATACATGCTGCAGGCGAACATAAAATCCTGCCAGACCATTATGCCATTTTTATCACATAACTCATAGAAGTAATCATTCTCGTATATACCTCCTCCCCATACACGCAACATATTCATATTGGCATTAACTGCATCTGCAACTACCTTTTCATAATCAGCTTTTGTAACTCTTGGAAGAAAGTTATCATTTGGAATATAATTAGCACCCTTTGCAAATACTTTAATTCCATTTATTTCAAATATAAAAGACTCTCCCCATTGATCTTTCTCTCTAAGTAATTTTAATCTTCTCAATCCTGCTTCAACCTCATTCGTTGCTACTACAGTACCTCCTTTTAGTATCTGTATTGTAAATTGATACATATTTGGCTCACCCAATCCTGCTGTCCACCACAATTTTGGGTTCTTTATTTCAAATGGAAGACTATGATTTGTAACACCTTTGCTTACTCTAAACTTTTGTTGTGCTAAAATTTCTTTTGATTGGGTATTTAATATTCTGACAGTCAACTCTTCATCTTTAACTGCATCAACTGTAACATTTGCATCTAATTTAGCCAACTCCTTAGTTACAGATGGTTGCTTTATAAATGTATTCTTAATTCTAATATCATTCCACATCTTCAGTGTTACTGGTCGCCAGATACCACTGGTAACAAAACGAGGCCCCCAATCCCAACCATAATGATAACCTGCTTTGCGGGTAAAAATGGATACTTTCTTATCTCCCAAACCTCCATTTTCAGATTGATCATTGACTGCCGGATAAGGATATGCAGAGGCTTCCAACAGTTTTAAACCCTCATTAATTGGAGAATGAAAATAAACCTCTAATTTGTTTTCCCCTTCTTTTGCAATATTTTTAATATCTATTTCCCATTCTCGAAACATGTTGTCTGCTTCCAGAAGTTTCTTATCATTGACAAACACATCTGCATAAGTATCTAATCCTTGAAAAAAAAGAATGATTTTATCGTGCGATAATTCTTCCGATGTCAACTTAAACACAGTAGTATATCTCCAATCTTCCTTATCAATCCATTGCAAATCTTTTTCATTCGTACGGTAAAAAGGATCTGCAATTTGTTCATTATTCAATAAATCTGTATGAATAACTCCTGGAACTGTAGCTAAACCTGAAAAATTACCATTTACTTGTTCATACTGCCAGTTTTTATCAATAACAATCTCTTTCATATTAGTACTACTTATGGGTTGACATGAAATTTGGGTTATAAGCATAGCTACAATTCCCAACACTAAGAACAAGTTTCTTTTCATTTTAAGTCTTTTATTTGGTTTCTATAATTTGAAGCTGTTTTTATAGTTTTTCGAACTAATACTCCACTTTCTTTGAGATCTGACATATCCCAATTCCCATAGTATGATGCTCCTTGTTTTAATAATGTACAAGATTCTTTAGTATCTGATATTGACCATACAATCCAACTTATATAGTTACTTTCCATCCATTTTATCCATTGCATCCAATTATCATAAAATATTTTTCCCATACATGAACAATCTGTAATTACATGATCAGAAACAATCAAAGGTAAATCATCCTCTATCGCACTTCTTGCCAATGTACGAAGTTCTTTACCACTATCCCCTGTACAGAAGTGTAAGGCATATATTACATTTCCTTTATTTTTAATTGGTTTTTCTTTTATGCTTTTTAGGTCTTGAGTCCAATATGATCCACTAACAATAACCACATTGGTTTTATCATAAAACCTAATGACATTTAAGATTTTTTCATAAAATGGAATAAGTACAGCCCATGGCTCATCATCCGGTTCAGAAAGTATCTCATAAATTAAATTTGGAAAATGCCCGTATTTTGAAGAAATATATTTAAAAAATTCTTCAGTTTCTTTTTCATGAATATTATGACAATGAATTGCTACTATTACATATATGCCACTATTTATGGCAGCAGTAATAACACTATCTGCTAATTGCAATGTTTTATTGGGACAATCAAGATATCCACCTTCCTGCTCCATTGAAATAGCAGTCCTAACAACATTTACTTTCCAATCCTTTTCGAGCCATTCAATACAATCATGATTGTAAAAATTAAAATCTTCATGACTCCAACCTAATGTTACACCACGGAGCATCAATGGATTACAATTGCAATCTACAAGAATGGAACCTTTTACTGAAATATGCCCATGTAATCCAACAAAGGAGTTTGCTTTCACAAAAATAGTCAACCATAAAAATGCAATAATAATAAACCATTTCATCTTAATGATTTTCATTTTTCATGTTATAAATAAGCGCTATTTTATTTTATAATAATGGATACTTTCATATAACACTTCGAAAAATTTCTATCATCAGAAATCACTAAAATTATCCTTGCCCCCCGTATTGCAAAGACTTAAAACTAAAATACACAAACTATTTAACAGTAGTCACTTAAACCTCAAAATACAAAATGACTTAGCTTTGTTATTTAGTATTCTCTATGTTATTAATGAAAGTATCCTAAATCCCCGTTCTTTACATTTTACTTATACGAAGCATTAATGCATCATGCACTCCTATAACAGCTTTTAAATGCTTAGAAGTATCTCCTAATTTTTTATGATTATAAAGGTCTTTTATTTCATAAACCTCCTTATTAAAATCTACAAACCTTTGATTAATATCATCTCCCATTTCATGTTTCTGCCAATCAAAATCTATTTCAAAATCTTTGTTATTCATATTTATAAAAACAATAGCCCAATCTCCACCTGCCAACGGCTTGATCCATGTTTCTATATTAAATTCGTTGCTAAACCTAAATCCCTGAATACCTAACGTATCCTGATTAACAGCAATTACACCCTCATTTGATAAAGTGTTAATAGTTTCCTGACTTGCTTTTCGAATATCGTTTCCCATTATAAGCGGAGAAGCCAACATTGACCACATAGCAAAATGGCTTCTGTTTTCTGCATCTGTCAGGTCATTACCTACTTCCATCATATCATAATCATTCCAGTGGCCAGGTCCTGAGTATTTTCTAATTCCTTCTCGAAGGTTAATTATCTTCCAGATTCCTTTTGAATTCCAGCTTCCATGCCCTACTTCACAATCCCAACAATTAACAATATCACCTGTTACTCTCCATAAATGACCAACATCTTTACCCCATTTCCAAGGTTTATTATCACCCCACTCACAAATGCTAAACACAATAGGTCTTCCTGTTGTAAATAAAGCGTCACGCATAGTCATATAAGCACCTTCTGCATTTAGTTTTTCTGTATTACACCAATCATACTTTAAGAAATCAACTCCCCACTCTGCATATGTTTTTGCATCAATAAACTCATAACCTCTAGTCCCAGGATAACCTCCACAAGTTTTATTTCCTGCACAATTATAAATCCCAAATTTCAATCCTTTTGAATGTATATAGTCTCCTAAGTCTTTCATTCCATTTGGAAATCTCTCTGGATCACCATATAATTTTCCATTTTCATCTCTCTGCATCGCCATCCAACCGTCATCTAAAACCAGATATTCGTATCCGGCATCAAGTAAACCGGTTTCTACCATGGCATCTGCCATTTCTTTTATCATATCCTCATTAATCCGCGTACCAAAAGTATTCCAACTATTCCATCCCATTGGTGGCGTTTTAGCCAGACCTTCATACTTTTGTCCATTAACCTGAAAACAGCTTATAAAAGCTATTGCAACAAATAGAATTTTCTTCATATTATTCGATTTAATTTCAATTATCTTTTAGTCTAAAGTATCCTGTTACTTACTTCTTTTCGAAACAAGTTCGTGAGATATTTCACTCATGTATTTATCTGTAAGTTTATATATCAACAATAATGTGGCAGACAATCCTGCTGCAATTCCTGGATAGATACTTATCATTAACTTAATACCTACTAATGATTCAGCAGTTTGTTCGGCATTAGCTTTAAAACCATATAATGCTAAAATATAAAGTGGTATCGCTCCTCCTATAGTTAAACCTAACTTTTGAGACATAGATGAAGAAGAAAATATTAATCCGGTTGCTCTGCGTCCCGTTTTCCATTCTGAATAATCAGCAATATCAGCATACATCGACCAAACTAACGGCAATACAATACCAGCACTAATTCCTATAAAAACATTTAATCCAAAAATAAAGTAAACCTGATTAGGTTGTAACCAAAACAATAGAATACTAAATATGGCAGAACATACCATTGCAATTATAAAAGTTCTTTTTTTACCTAATACATTAGCTATTGGCTTAGCTAATAAAACACCAATCATATTTGTCCCTAACCAAACTGACATATAAGCCCCAGCAAGCTTATCCCATTTCACATCTCCAAAAACTACTACTGTCTGATCTTGAACAAAATACTTAAAATAATACATAATACTGGCATCTCTAAAAGTATTAAAAACCAACATTAATATACCTGCACCAAGCATAATAAACCATTGTCCATTCCTGACTAGATCTTTTAAATCATCTTTAATTGAATTTTTTTCTTCTAATGGTTTTACTCTTTCTTTTGTCAATAAATAAGTACCTATAAAAAACAAAACTGCTACAACAGCATAGATTGTTATCGTATATTGATAACTACTCGATAAAGAATGATCACTATTCTTAAAAAAATCAAGAATATATGGAGCAGAGATTGTCATTGCAATTCCTCCAGAATAAGCACCAATAAATCGATACGAAGCAAGTGTTGTTCTTTCTTTTGAACTATTAGTCATTACTGCCATTAATGAACCATATGGTACATTAATCGCTGTATATACCATCATCATTAAGGTATATGTTATATAGGCATAAAGAAGTTTTCCGGAAGGTCCTAAATCAAAAACGGTGAAAGTTAATACTCCTATTACACCAAATGGTATGGCCACCCATAACAAAAATGGTCTGAATTTACCTTGAGAGGTAGATGTTCTATCTGCAATTATGCCCATTATTGGGTCGTTCAAACCATCCCATAATCTTACTAAAATAAACATTAAAGCTACTGATTCGGGTGTTAGTTCAACCACATCTGTATAAAAAAAGGTCAGATACATTGCAAACAACTTCCAAAACATGGATGATGCAAAATCCCCAAATCCATACCCAATCTTTTCGCTTAATTTTAATCTTTCTGTCATAATATTTCTTTTATGAAAAAATAGTTTCAACACATTTCAATCTAACTCTTATACTTATTTATTCTTTCATACAATTCCATCATTGCACGGCTATTGTGATATGGACATTTCCATGGTCCGACTTTATCATCGGTTGTATATGGAATACCGTCAGCATCTACACTCCAAAACCACTCTCCTTGCTTTTTATCAATCAACTTGTCTTTAATAAAAGCCCATATAGGCTCGATTTTATTTAAGTATGTTGTTTCGCCAGTAATCTCCCAGGCATCAAATAATCCTACCATTGCTTCTGCTTGTGGCCACCAATGCTTGTCTACATCCAAATACGGTCCTTCCTTTTCATTAAAAACACTACCGTCCTTATCAAGTCCTTGTGATATGGTTGCATCAACTAATTGAACTGCTACTTTTTGAATTTTGTCAATATAAATTGTATCCCCTATTACATCCGCTGCTTCATGCATTAACCATGCACCTTCAATATCATGTCCATAAGAAACAATATCTGATTTTACATTCCATTCGTAATCAAAAAACAAATTGAAATGTTCTGAATTAGCATCCATAATTTTATCATGAAAGATATCTAATAAAGATATAATGCTGGATTTTAACTGCTGATCAGGCCAAACTCGATACAAACAAGTATAACTCTCCAGAATATGCAAATGTGTATTCATTGATTTGGGTAGATTGGCATCCTTTTCACTTAAACGCATATCCTCCATAATGCTCCAATCTCTCGTCAAAGCTTCTAAATATCCACCAAATTCATAATCCCATAGTTTATTTTCAATAATAAAATAAATTTGTCTGGCATATTCAATGGCATCCTCATTTTTTATTGAGCGATAATATTCAGCAAGTGCATATATTCCAAACGCCTGTGCATAAGTTTGTTTTCTGTCATTTTTGACTTTACCATCATAGCTTAATGACCACACAAAACCACCTTCTCTTTTATCCCAAAATTTTGTAATTAAATAATGATAAGCTCTGTCGGCAAGATTTTTATACTTTTCTTCATTCAAGATTCTGTAGGCAGCTGAAAAAGTCCATAAAATACGTGCATTTAATATGATTCCTTTATCTGCAAGACTGTCGACTTCACCATAAAAATCCATTCTTCCTATAAAACCACCATACATATGGTCCTGTGTTTTATCCTCCCAAAAGTTCAAAATTTCATTTAACTCCTTTTTGAACTCCTTTTGTAAATAAAGAATCTCAGTAGAAAGTTTTTGCGCTGTATTTAATTGTTGTTGTTTCATATACTCTAATTTGTTGTCGACGTAAAAGAACTTATCAATTCTATATTTAATTCTTTTAATATCAGGAACCGGGCAAAATAGGATTGCCACGGTCACCTGATGCTTTTCTTACTTTATCACATTCATAAAATCAGCATTATCACTGATTAAAGAATTGATAGTTTCAACTGATAAATGGGAATATAATTTATCCTGTGGAGAATTGATACAATAATCGACAAGTTGATCTATTGTTGATGTTGCTACATGCATTCTTGTATCTGAAGATGCATAATAAATATATACTTTTCCATCTTCATCAGTAATCCATCCATTTGCAAATGCCACATTTGATACATCTCCAACACGTTCATCTCCTAATGGAGCTATAAAATGACCATGTGGCTTATGTGTTACAATCCACGGTTTCGCCAAATCAGTCATAAACATGTACAAAGTATATCTTAAACCTGCGGCAGTATTACGAACTCCATGAGCCAATTGTAACCATCCTTTTTCTGTTTTTATTGGAGCAGGTCCTAATCCATTCTTTACTTCATATATCGTATGATAGGTTTTAGCATCCACAATCACTTCTTCTTTAACCTCAGGATTTTCAATAGTATCAGATAAACCAAACCCTATACCACCCCCTTTTCCGGTGTCTATAAATCCATCTTGAGGTCGAGTGTAAAAAGCGTATTTACCTTCAATTAAATGAGGAAATAAAACCACATTACGTTGCTGCCCGCTTGTTGATACTAAATCAGGTAGGCGCTCCCATGTAATTAAATCTTTTGTACGAGCAATTCCTGCTGATGCTACAGCACTTGATGTATCTCCATCAGACGCATTAGGATCCTTACGTTCACTACAAAACACACCATAAATATAACCATCATCGTGTTGCGTTAAACGCATATCATATACATTGGTATCCCACTCTTCATTCTGTGGCATTGCAATAGGTCTGTCCCAAAATTTAAAATTATCGATACCATTTGGACTTTCTGCTACAGCAAAAAAAGATTTACGATCATTTCCTTCAACCCGCACAACAATTAAATACTTTCCGTTTAATTTGATGGCACCTGCATTTAGTGTGGCATTAAAACCTATACGTTCCATAAAATATGGATTTGTATCAGAGTTTAAATCATAACGCCAATGCAAAGGAATATGATCTCTTGTTACAATAGGATTTTGATAACGGTTATAAACACCGTTTGTACTAAATTGCTCTATATTCTTTTTAGAAAGTAATTCTTCATGCTTCTCTTTAACCAACTTCACTCTCTTATCATACTCCATTCTTTCCATAGTTAATCTTATTAATAGATATGTTTTATTTCATTAAATTATTCAAGTCTTGCAATAGCAACACATCATTTCTTTGTGCAAATAACTTAGCATCATTTTCTGCTGGATGACCAACATAAGGGAAAAAATAATGCACTTTAGGATCATTTCGCCAAACCATAGCATAGCTTAATTCTTTATTGATTAAAGAATCACTTAATACCACACCTAACTTTTGGGTAAACCACAATGAATCCGTTACATTTTCAAATCCGGTTTCTGTAAGGGCTGCAAGCTTTCCTTTTTCTTTCGCAGTATTGATAACAATTTGCAATTTCTTAATCACATCTTTTTCACCTTCCGGTTGCTTAAAGTCCCAGTAATCATCAACTCCTAAAATATCAATGATATCATCTCCGGGATACCATGTTAAATATTCTTCTTTCGACGAGAAATTTCTGTCCGGAGAATAGGCCACTACCATATTTGTTAAACCTTTTATATCTCTTAAATATTCAATAGTTAATCTAAACAAAGCCTTAAACTCTTCAGAGGTACAAGCTTTACTTCCCCACCAAAACCAACCTCCATCCATTTCATGCCATGGTCGAAAAATAAATGGAATCGCATTTCCATTCTCATCTTTTAATGTTTGTAAAAATAAAGCAAGCTTATCCAATTGTCCTTTAAACGCATCTTGAAAACCACCTCCTTGAATAATGTGTTTTACAACGATGGAATCTCCGCTCCAGGCAGTCACACTATCTAGTGGCGAATACGGATGCCAGCTAAAGGTATTTATGCCTCCTTGTTTATTGGCCCAAACAGATAACCTACGTATTACTTCAAATGGTACACTGTCCAGATTACAAGCAGAGTCCATTTCTATCCCTCCAAGTTCCCATCCAAAAACAGCAGGGTAATCACCTGTTACTCGTTTTACATCAGATTCACCTTCGATATAACTCCAATTTATTCCATAAGCTAAATCATCTTGGTGTCCAAATAAAATACCTTTCCTTCGTATTGCCTCTAATGTCTTAACTATTGGGTTTTTATCATTAACCACATCCTTCTTTACTGTTGTTTTACACGATATAAAAGATATTATGGAAACTATTAAAACGTATAATATTTTTTCAATTTTCATTTCTGACAATTATTTAATACTAATCATTATTATTCGTAAACTTTCAAATCCTCCACATCTTCCTGAAATAGTGTTATCGGATCATTTTTAAACTCAATGAATTTATATTTTGCATTTTGTGGACTATCACTATTTGGTATAAACAGATCACTTTGCTCGCTTGCCCAAGGGGCATTAAACCACGCTAAAGCCCATGCAATTCGTATATCTTCGCCTCCTTGCTTTATGGCATCTAAAACTATATCATTCCAGAATCCCTCTTTTGTATTGATATAATCGTTTCTATATCCGGTCTCTGCTAAAACAGCAATTTTATTATGATTTAAAGCAAAGTCTGAAAGATTTATAAGCGAACTTTTTAAAGTTGATATAGTTGGTTCATAAATATCCACACCTATTATGTCAACATAATCATCTCCCGGGTAGTAACTTTCATCTAAAGGATAATTTGGCGACCATGCAAACAACACTAAATCTGTTCTTTCTTTGATATAGTTCACAGCCAATTGATAAAAACTTATATATAGATTGGTGCTATGATATGTAGCTTCACTTCCCCACCAAAACCAACCACCACCCATTTCATGGTATAGTCTCCAAACAATAGGAAATCCAAGATCATTGTTTATAATATCAATAATTTCATCCAGTTCACTATAAAACCAACTACGAGCTCCATTATTATCATTTACTATATCATACATAAGGCTTTTATCTGTAGTGGATGTGATTTCGCTCATATAAATCTTATGGTCTGTTCGACTTTGTTGATGAAAATCAAAAGTTACAACAGCTCCATTTTGATAAGCTTCCTTGGCTTCATTAATATGTAATTGTTTTTCTGTATCAGACTTATACAGCATATAATGAGGATCAATACCATATACCCCGGGATGATCGCCAGCAACATCTTTACAATCTGATGTAGTTAAATCATAACTTAATCCACTTAATTTAAATGACAATGGAAACTCCTGTCCAAAAATAAATTGTTCACCATTAGCTATTTGACCTAAATTGGATAACAAATTTTGGGTTGCTGCATTAACATTATCATCAACTGCAATATAATTACCAGATTGAACTATTGTAATCACAACCTCATCTGTACTTGTTAATCCCTCACTATCTGTAACTACTAATGAAATATTATGGATACCTTCTTCTAATTCAACATCTGCAGATATTCCAATGGCGAGTTCTGTATTATTTTCCTCCCACAAATAACTCACGATATTACCTTCTGTATCTTGCGATAAAGATGCATCTAAAACAACATTTACATTTGCACTTCCACTAGGGATATAATATTTTTTATCATCTCCTGCATTAGCTATAGGTGCCATATTTTCAGCAATAGTAATTATTACAGAATATTGTTTTTTCGGATTACCTTCCGATTTTAAAACATAAGTTAAAGATTGTGTGAAATTATTAGTTGTTTCTTCTGATACTTGTTCAATATTATTTACATAAAGAGTAGCTCCTTCTGCAATTGAATATTTTGCTGTAAGATTATTCAAATTAGTTCCGAAAGGAACAGTTGCAGATATACTTTCATCCATTATATTAAATGTGATATCAGGTAACTCTACTATAGAAAAACTTCTTATTTTTAGGTCTGTAAAGATGGTCACAGGGTACTCTTCTTCTGTTCCATCCTCAGCCTCAACTCGATAGGTAACTGTATTACTAAAATCCTGTTTTGTTGATCCTGATCCTTGATATTGTGCTCCAACGAAGATTGAAGCTCCCTCTGAAATCTCAAATATGGCAGTTAAACTATTTAAGCTGGTACCATCCGAAGCAGTTGCTTCAACTCTATTATCATCAAATATCTCAAAATTTAGTTCTGGTAATTCTTTTATGGAAAAAGACTCAAGTTCCGCCAGATCACTCTTAATCTCATCATCTTTACATGCAAAGAGCAAAGTCAGGAACAACAATATGGAATGGGATAAAGCCTTCATAGATAAATGATTTTAAATTGTTCAAAAACAGTAATGACTGTTATAGGAGTAATAACCAGGCAGGGATGAGTACCCTGCCTGGAATAGATTACAAGCTACTACCACATTGGTCCATCCGTGATATAAACATCATCGATATTTATTTCGTAAGTACCACTCTCAATGTTACCTGTTGTAAATCCTAATTTCACATAATCCAAAGCAACTGATGGGTCAAATTCAGAAGCATCACCTCCCCAATTACCTAAAATATCAGAAAGTCTAAGCGAAATAGGTTCCCAACCTGTAGTTTCAACATAATAGTTAACCGATTCAATACTACCACCCCATTTTGTATCATTTTGATATGTTTCAACTTGAATCATACCTTTATTTCCATTTGTATTTACAAGGAAACTTATATGAGGATCAACAACTGAACTTAAATCAATAGCATTATAGTTTCCAATAGCACCCATCCATTGCCATGATCCAGGTACATTGTCAATTTTAACTGTATAATAACTATCTCCAGCTCCTAAATCAATACCAGCAACATTTAATCCGTAAGTAGCTCCGGCTACATTTTCCTCGTATGTTGGTTCTGCATCTTCAAAATCAAAGACTTTAGCTACAGGGTTAACCGGACCATCTGTAATCATAATTTGATCCACATGTATCTCAAAATCCTCAGGATCGCCATTAGCCACATTTCCTGTAATAAAACGCATAGCAACATCATCAAATACACCAGTAGGATTAAAATCTGCAAATAGTTTTTCAATTGGATAAGATCTCCATTCCCAACCATCTGTCTGAACGGCATAATCATCACCATATTTTAAATCTTCATTGGCATTGGCATTCGTTAAGTGATTATCCTTTTCGCTACCATCTTGTGTCATAAACGGATTAATATATCCTCGTTTTCCGTTTGTGTTCACAAGGAATGTAAGGTTTGGCTCATGAAATTCAGATAAATCAAAAGACTGACCATATCTGATGTAGAAATAAGTTTTCCATCCTGAAGTTTCACCATTATTTATTACTGAATAATAGTTATTTCCACGAGCTTTTGTAAGACCTCCCAGGTTAAGACCGGCTTGCTGAGGTGAATTCTCAACATCTTCCATTACAGGCGCTCCTGATTCAAAATTCCACAGAATAATTGGCTGTGCTGGTTCAAATACATCCGTTGGTTCTTCTATTGGAATCTCTGTTTTTTCATATTCTGCAATCTCACCTAAACCAGCAATTACAATTGTTGCTGTTTCACCAGGAACAAGAACTAACCCTGCTGTTGGAACCGAAATCTTTCCTATTTCGGAAGGATTTGATATAGCTACAACCTGTTCGTTAATAGTAACAGATGTAATTAAGTCAACATTATCACCTTCTATAGTAAAGGCCTCTCCTGCAACTATTTTATTTGGCCAGCCTGTCACTACAATCTCAGGATAACTTACTTTTACAGTTGCTCCCTCGTAAGTGTATTCTCTGTCATATAAATTTGTTAATGAAAGAAAACCGGTTGTTGCTCTTCGTCCAACCACAAACTGAATTTGACTGGTAGAAGCAGATCCTTCAACAACAGTACATTCTTTTCCTGAAAGATAGACCTTATAAACTTTATCAAGATTTTCTCCTGAAATAGTTACAATGTCATCAACCATTACGTCATCTGAGCTGATAGAAGATATTGTTGACACCGGCCATTCAATATCATAATCTTCGCCCCATTGCTTGTCCTCACAACCAGAAGCCAATAACACCATGGTTGTAATTACAAATAGATATATAAATTGATTTATTTTCTTCATAATAATATAGATTTAATTAGTATCCATTATTTTGTTGCAATCCCCAATCCTGAACTTCTGATAGTGGAATTGGTAATAATGGAACTTTATTCCCATTTGGACCATCAATACATTTAGCTAAACAATTCCCTCTTAAATCAACAGATTCATATCTAAGTGCTGATCCATCAGATACAGTAAATGTTTCTTTTTTAAGATCTAAAACATCCAGGTATTGACCAGTTCTAACTAAATCCCAAAAACGAAATCCCTCCACTGCTAATTCAACTCTTCTTTCGTGATAAATATCCTGAAGTAACTCCTGTCCTGCCGATGTAATATCAGGAAGATTACCACTAAAACCTGTTGGCATATAAGTTAATTCACCTTCAACAGCTCCTTTGGGATAAGTACTGATCCTGGCTCTTTCTCTAACTTCATTAAGCATTAATCTGGCTGTAGCTACATCATTTAAATGATATGATGCTTCTGCTTGCATTAATAAGACTTCTGAATAACGTGCTTTGCGAATATTAGCAGGACTACTTGTACTATTAGAAGGTCGATATCCAGGCTCTAAAGCAGCTTTTCTGTTTAAATAAGGCGTCATTTGCTGACTTAAATCAAATTCCTGAGCAACACCATGAACAACTCCTCCATTAATACTTTCACCATACAAACTACAACTTAAACGAGGGTCACCTTCTTCAAAAGCTTCAAATAAATTAATAGTTGGATTATTAAATCCCCAACCCCAATCCATTCGATTTCCTTGGAATTGATTACTGTTTGTTCCTGTTTTACCAGGAGCTGTACCTGTAGACCCTACTTCCATTTGTAATTCGAAAATAGATTCTGAATTATTTTCTCCTTCCATTTCAAAAATGGTTGCATAATTACTAACTAACGAATACTCGTTACTTGCTATTACTGCATTTGTCTGGTCATAGACATCTTGCCATGTTGCAGTACTCTGTGCGTCCATACCGATTTGATACATCAATGCACGAGCCAAGAATGTACGTGCAGCACCTTTTGTTGCTCGTCCTAAATCAGTAGCATCATATGCACTTCTTTCAGGTAATAACTCAACAGCTGCTTTAAAATCAGAAATAACTTGTTCAAAAGCTTCATGATAAGTTGCCCTTTCTATTTTACCAAACTGATCAGGTGTAACAGGAGTAGTAAAAACAGGTACTCCTCCGAATACTTTAACTAAATAAAAGTAAAAATACCCCCTAATAAATGAAGCTTCGCCCTTTAGTCTGTTAAGCAAATCTTCATCTAATTCGCTATTCTCTAATTGAAATAAAACATTATTTGCTCTGTAAATACCATCGTAACACTTTATCCATAATGATACAATAATAGGATTATCTGTAGTAGTTCTCCATTCTACGATATCCTGAATTTCGGTAAAATCAGCTTCAGTACTTCCCTTTTCTGAATCATCACTAAGTAAATCTCCAAAAAACCACTCATAATTATGTGTTAACCATTGATCATCAGGTCCAGGTCCCTCTGTCATTCCAATTAAATCGTAACACGCATTTACTGCATATACTGCATTCTCCGGAGTATCAAAGAAATTACTTTCAGTTTCTGCAGCAATAGGGTCAACTTCTAAAAAATCAGAGCAACTACTAATCATCACAGTTAGCCCCAACAACCATATTGTATATAATTTTTTCATCATTCAATTACTTTAAAATTAAAAAGTGATATTAATACCTCCTGTTAAAACGGTTGGTATTGGGTACGTAGCACCATCTACACCTGCACGAAGAGCATCTCCTTGGAAGTTTCCAATTTCAGGATTCCATCCTGAATAATCTGTAAGAGTAAATAAGTTATCTGCCGAGCAATAAATTCTTAGGCGTGAAAGGCCTATTTTGCTAACCAAAGTTTTAGGCAGCGTATAACCCAATTGAAGATTTCTTAATCTTAAGTAAGTTCCATCTTCAACATATCGATCTGAAAAACGATCATTATTGTTTGGATCACTAGCAGTCATTCTTGGTTCGTTATTTTCAGGTGTTTCTGCTGTCCATCGATTTAATCGATCTGTTGAATAATTAGATAAAACACCGCCTGTTTGATACCAGAATGCTGGTCCATTTACTATTTCATTACCCACTGATGCATAAAAGAATGCTTTAAAATCCAAACCTTTATAACCCATTGTAATATTTAATCCAGCAGTAAAATCAGGAAAGGCACTTCCTAATTTCACAAGGTCACTATCATCAATTACTCCATCTTGATGAGAATCAACAAATTTAACATCTCCTAATTGTGCTTTTTCACCAGGTAACATAGCTAAATATTCATCCAGCTCCTGTTGTGTATTGATAATTCCATCAGTTTTCATTCCATAGAAATATGCCAACTCATCACCTTCAACAGTTCTTGTTGTTGAAGTAAATCCAGAAACTCCATCATCCCTAAGTTCTCCTCCTGCAGCCATTTTTGTGATTTCGTTTTTAACAGTACTCACATTTAATCCTACTGAATATTGGAAACCTGATTCAAACTGTTCTCTCCATGTTAATGCAATATCATAACCAATATTCTCCATTGATGCAGCATTAATATATGGTCGCTGAGCACCTACATAATAAGGAATTGGAGCATCCATTAACATGTCTTTTGTTTTTCTATTAAAATAATCCAATGACACATCTAATTTCTGATCTAAGAAACTCAAGTCAATACCAAAGTTAGTTTGGTCAGATGTTTCCCACTTAAGATCTGGATTAGCTAAACGTTTTGCTACAGCTCCATCAACTATAGTTCCTCCAAATACATAAGTATATCCGTTTACCATAGTTGTTACGTAGTTAAAGTTACCGGCTGATTGCTCATTACCAACCTGTCCCCATCCTGCACGAACTTTAAATCTATCAAGGAAGGATACGTTTTGCATAAATGATTCTTCTTTTACATTCCATCCTGCAGAAAATGAAGGGAAAACACCCCATTTATTATCTCCTAAGAATTTAGAAGATCCATCTGTACGAACTGTTGCTGTAAATAAGTAGCGACTCTTATATGAGTAGTTTGCCCTTGCAAAATAGGATAATAAGGTATTTTTAGATGCGCCTCCACCAATTTCCATCATATCCACATTAGTAGCGAGACCTAAATACATTAAATCTTCATTTGATGACACACCATAACCACGCGCTGAAATATCATTCGAAGTAAATATCTGAGCCTCTGCTCCTGCCATTGCATTTACACTATGATCACCCGAAATCTTACTATAATTAAAGTATCCATTCCAGGTATAATTTATCATTTGTTCCCTTTTCTCATAAAGTTCACTCTCATCTCTTTTTTGATCTACATCTGCATAATATGCCGGATAATACTGCTTTTCGCTATTAAATTTCAAATCAGCTCCAAACATAGTTGTAAAACTCAGTCCCTCAAGAAATAAATCATCAACCTTCATATTGAAATTACCTACAATTTTATGATCTCCCTTAGTTTGATATTTTGCTTCATCTATAAATCTTGCAGGATTACCAAGAACTGTACCTCCAATAACACGACTACCATAATCATTTTTGTAATCATCCCATGCAGCTGTTAACGGATCTATCTGTAAAGAAACCGGTAATGCCCCAGTCCAAGCATTATCATTATGAATATTCTTTTTGTAAGTTGAATAGGCAATTTTAGCTCCAATTTTAATTTTCTCACTTATTTGATACTCATTATTCGCCCATAAAAATAGTTTATCCATTCCACTATTATCAACAATACCTTCCTGCATAAACAAAGTGGCTCCAACATTATAACTTACATTTTCACTACCTCCGCGAATTGAAAGATTATAATTTTGAATTGGTGCGACCTGAAGTAATTCATCTTGCCAATCTGTACCCTTTAATTTATTATCTATTACATAATTAAGCTTAGTTCTGTCTGACTCAGAAATTAAACCTAACTTACCATCATTTTCATATGCCTCTAGTCGTAATGTTGCATATTCTGCAGCATTAGTAAGATCTATTGTATTATTAACATATTGTACACCTGCAAAGGCATTGGCCTCAACAACTGCCTTACCTTTTTTACCTTGTTTTGTAGTTACTAACACAACTCCATTAGCTCCTCTGGAACCATATATTGCAGTAGCAGAAGCATCTTTTAATATTTCTATACTTTCTATATTTGAAGGATCCAAGTTACTTATATCACTAGTAGGAAATCCATCAACAACATATATAGGATTACTATCACCCCAAGAACCAACTCCTCTTATTCGAATTTTCACTCCAGATCCAGGTTCCCCTGAATTAGCCACAACATCAACACCTGCAACTTTTCCTTGTAACGTTTGCACTACATCAGTAGTAGCAACCTGTTGCAAATCGTCACCTCCTACTTTAGAAACAGCACCAGTCAAATCACTTTTCCTTATGGTACCGTAACCAACAACTACTACTTCATCAATATCCTGAACACTTGAAACCATTGTGACATTAATCAACAAATTACTTCCAACATTCACTTCCTGAGTATCATATCCAATAAATGAATAAACTAAAGTTTGTGCTTCTTCTCCTATTGATAATTGATAATTACCATCAATATCTGTAATAGTTCCATTAGTCGTTCCTTTTACAACAATAGATACTCCTGGTAAAGATTCACCTGTAGAATCCACTACCTTTCCGCTAATTGATCGCTGTTGGGCATTTACCACCCAAAATGCCGAAAGCATAAACAGCATCATAAATATTCGCAGACTACTTTTCATAAACATCTGTTTTGTAAGATTTAATTATACATTGACTCAATCTGATTTCCGGAAATAAATCATCAATACAAATTTAGATACGAACCTATACTTCATCAAGTATTTTTAAACACATTACTAATACTATTATACACTTCATAATAACACACAACATTAACAAACATAAACTAAAATAGACCGTTAAACCCTTTTATACAGACCCTTAAGTTATTCAAAGCAAATCCAAAGCTAAATCCAAAGGCATTTTTTTAATGTTTTTTTATACTTATTCTATTTTTTATTGATACTTTTATATCACTTAAATCATACTTTTACATTATATCATGAGTAGTAAAATACATAGAGAGATAACTCCTTTGAAAGAAAATGACTGTTTTTTAATCTTTGACAGAGAAAGACAAGGATTTTCATTCCCTATACATTTTCATCCTGAGTATGAGATAAATTACATCTCCAACGCAAAGGGCGCTAAGCGAATAGTTGGGGATCACATTGGGGAAATACAGGAGAAAGAACTTGTCATGACAGGACCCAACCTACACCATAGTTGGGAAAATTACAAATATGACACAAATCAAACTCTTCATGAGATCACAATCCAATTTCCAAGAGAACTATTTGAAGATTCATTGCTGGATAAAAATATTTTAAATCCTATTAAAGAACTTTTAGATAATTCACACCGAGGGATACTATTTTCTCAGGAAACCATTAAATCTGTTGAAGGAAAAATAATTGAACTAAGTAAAAAAAGAGGATTCGATAGCTTTCTGCTATTTCTTTCAATCCTTTATGATCTATCAACTTCACGTGATCAGCAATCACTAACAAATGTATCATTCCAACGTCAATCAGACTTTCACAATAGTGAAAAAATTGAAATCGTATATAATTATATAAAAGACAATTGCAATACTAAAATAAAAGTAACAGACGCTGCCAAGCTAGTTAATCTATCTATTACGGCATTCAGTAGATTAATTAAGCAAAGTACAGGTAAATCCTTTGTTGAATTTGTAAATGAGATTAGGTTAGGTAATGCAACACGTCTATTAATAGAAACAAACAAAACCATTTCAGAAGTATGTTTCGAGTGTGGATTTAACAATTTATCAAACTTTAATAGATCATTTAAAAAAATACAAGGTTGTACACCTACCGAATTTAGAGACAATTTTACAGGGATAAGGAATGTGCTATAATTAAATAGTATTTTAAAGTTATAGCATTTATTACGATCTATAAATAACTAAATCAGATCGTAGAGAAGTAAAATTCACAATATTTATTAAACATATATTTCACAAACATTTTCTATCCTTTTTGAATTAAATTCTCTCTTCATTTATAAATCCAAATTAACAGAAATTAAAAAGTCTCAAAAAACCAGAATAAAAAAGCCCAGCAAATCCGGGCTTTTTTGTTAAATTATAATGATAGGTAAATACACTCGTTTAAAATACTGAAGAGCATTTGAGAGACATTTGTTTTGTGCTTCCATCCATATTGTCGATTCTGTAATCCTTCAATATTCTTATCTAATACTATTCCAGACTCAAACATCAACACTCCATCTTTAATTAAATAGACTCTACTTTCTACTGTGCTTATATCTCCTTCTGTCAATTTAAATCGCCAATCGCTCTTTATTGTTGCAAACAATTCATCATCAGTACTATGAAGGCAGTTGGCTCTCTTTTTATTTAATAAAGCACTTTTTTTGTCCTCTTGACCGATTACAAGATATACGTCCCATTTTCCATCCTCAAAATCAAAACTTTCAAAGAGATTAACAATACTATCATTAGTCGAACTTTTAATTTGATAAGTAGGTTTTGAAACGCATAATACAATAGTATTACCTGTAATAATCTCACCAAGATAAAACAGTAGAATTAAGGATGTTACAATTATTAATACTTTTTTCAACATCTTATTTTTTTGTTTTTCTGTTTCTACCCTGAATTGTTATAATCTGTCCATTGTTTTTACTAACAAGAGCTTTATCTGAGACAATCCCACCTGGGTAATAAACCCGTACATTAGATGCCTTTACAACTCCACCTACTTTATCAGCCATTTGCTCCGCAACACTTCTTTCTCCAGGTAAATTACCATCTACAGCAGTTCGACAACCTCCAACTAAGTTTGCATTAGAATTTTCTGAAAAGGCTTCTTTATTGAAATCTCCCACATCTAGAGTTTCGTTGGTCCACATATTCCAATTACCATGGTCTTCAAATCCAATATCTAGATCACCAGGTGTAGCATGACCAACATATACAAAATTAGAAACTAAATCTTCACTTCTACTATCGCCTCCATTTTTTTCATTTACATAGTCAACAATTTCATCTGCATCAGAAACTACTTTCATTGTAACCCCAGCTTTTTCAGCTTTCTTTTGATATGCAGCTATTGTTTTTTCGTCATACCCTCCTTTACCACCGCCATTATATACAAACCAAGTAGCCTTCTCTCCATTACCTTCTTTCTTATATTGTTTATTAAGAGTTTTGGCCCTACCAAAACATTTTCAAGAAAATGTTTTCTATTCTTATGGTCACCTGGCTGTCCCGAAACAACAACTCCTTCTTGTCCATCGGGATCTATAAATAAGATTGGATTATTAAAACAATAATTATAAGGAGTCCATTCAACAAACTTTTCTGTCAACGGGTCAACACAGTGCCACCTTCCCAAACTAGGGTCATAGAATCTAGCTCCATAATCGTACCAATTTACGCAATTTACTTATCTGTTTATGTGACCTTTACACACTTTCAGATTACGTTTCAAAGAACGTTTAACAAATTCTAAAATATTGATTATTCTCCAAATATTTTCATTTTCAAATAGAAGAAAAAATTCAAAGACTGCTTTAATAAAAACATAAATGCATTATAAAACAGTCTATGGATTTTACGGATATTACTTCTCTAATGTACATCAAAAAAGTAGTTTAAGCTATTGTACAAAAAAGGGTGTTAGGCCTTTTGAAATACTAAATTTTCGAACTGGGTTAGATTCTGATTCTAGATCATCAAATACTTCAATATATATAAATCTAACAAGATACAAGTTAATATTTGTTTCGTTTACAATATTGGTTTTTTTAGATTTCACCATCAAGTGATTAGAACCCATAAATTCATATTTTGATAACATCTTCCTATCATGAACTAAACCTGGATTTATTGAATCACTAAATATGATTTTTTCGTTAACTATCAATTCTATTTTATCTTGATACTTTGATTGATTCGATATGCATATAATAAGATTTCCTTTATATGTATAAATTAAAATCAACTGATGAAGAAGTACTAAGAAAAAGAATATACCCAATACAAATGCTATTCTCTTTTTATATCTATTCATACTCTTTTATTTAATATATCCCCTTGCTTCGCCCTTAAAAGGTACTTTTTTGTAACTAAGACGACCACTGGAATTAACATATGGAACATATTTATAATTTTTTCCTCGATTTAGTTTCTTTCTATTAGAATAGATATATACAAGTTGAGATATTGTAGTTTTAGTAGCATCTATATTCCATCTTGAACCAATGTTATCTTTCATAACGTTGTCTTTACTTTCATGATGGAACAAATACATTAAATGCCCCATTTCATGAGCTGCAGTTCTTTCTCCTGTATTTCCATAGTTTACATCCCAATATCCTGTGAAATAATCAGCATCTATAAACGCGGTCTTATAACCATGTCCAGAAGCTACTCCATTTGCTGCAAGAGGAAAACCATGGGAGTCTCGTCCTACTGTTTTCATATCACTTAAGACAAGCAAATGATCTGAATCTTTAACATCATCCATTGACTTTGCAACTTCAAAATTTGATACTGTTTTAAATGTAACTCCATTGCCATCCTTTCCTTTAAAAGAGCTTTCCAACATTTTATTTATATCAGAAACAGCTTTGTCCATATCAATGTTTTTATTGGTGTTATTTAAAACTTTTCCTGTAATTGACATCGTAATGGAGGTAATTATTTTATTTCCATATTTATCTAATATATAATCACCATTTTCATTCTTTTTATAACCAACATCAAAGGAAATCTCCTCTCCATTTGGATCATTTAACAGTATTGGATTATTGGCAACATAGTTGTATGGTGACATTGAACTATATCGTTCTGCTTGTGGGTCGACACAGTTCCACCTCCCCAGACTTGGGTCATAGAATCTAGCTCCATAATCGTAAAGTCCTAAATTCACCCCATCAAGAACGTCATCTTGGATTTCTTTACCATTATAAAGATATTTATTTTGTTGATAATTGGTGCCGGAAGTATTGTAGTTTTTCTGTGTCATTACCATACCAAACGGATAATAACTGCTGGTTTGTACAATATCGGCCCCTCCAGGTATCTTACTTCCTCCAAAGGTTACCCTTGTATTACCCAGATGATCCTTTAAGGTATATTCCAAATGCCAGATGGTATTTCCTCCGCTTACTATTGGAACTGCTCTTCCTTCTTCTGTTGAGAAAAAGCTTTGTTGTCCGTCAGTATATACAATATTGGCAATATAATCCGTAGTTTTATCTGATGATGTATTATCCTCTACATACTTAGCCAGTTTGTTTCCTGTAGCATCGTAATGATAAAATATTTTCTGATCATCGTTTATCTTAACCGATTGAGGCAGATTTAAATAGTTATATGCTATATCTGTTCCTTTGGCAGGGTCATGTTTCATGTTACCATTTAAGTCGTATGAATAAGTACCTGTACCCTGCGTATAATCCGAAATGGAGTCTCTGCTTACTCCTGTATCTACTACCGATTCTAGCTGATTACTCCTATTATTATCTCTGTAAGTATAGGTTAGACCGTCAACTAAATCACCTTTAAAATATCGGTCTAAATTGATAATATTACCATTTTTATCGTAGTTGGAAATAGTTACATTGTACTTACCTTGATTATCTGATAGTGCTACACCCTCTCCATATCGAGATGCTGCTAATCGGTTTAATGGGTCATAACTAAAGCCATACCCTTTTGTTTCCACATCGTCACCAAGAGTACTACAAACCATTGCTGAGATATTACCGTTGTACTGTTTGCCTGAAGTAGGAACACTGGTGGTATTTAATCCGGATATATTGTTGTAATACAATTTCATGCCAAAGAGGTCATTATCACTATTGGCCGATAAATCCGGATCATTAATAGAAGTAAGCCATCCCCTGACATTGTATGTGTAATTTACCTCTTGAACAAATTCCTTACTGGAACTCGTTGTAACATCTTCTGAATGTAAATATTTTGTTACCAATTCTCCCAATTCATTGTATCGTGATTGATTTAATACAATCTTATCCTGAGTATTGACCTGTATACGAGTTTCCAATAGCCTTCCCATATGGTCATAATCAAATTCCTTGGTAACAGTTAAATCATCCTGTCCGGGTACCGAATGAACTTGCGTTGTTTGTAAAACCTCATGCGTAATATCTTTATATAAAGTGCAAACACGATCAATACCATCTTTATGGTTGGTACTGACCGACATGATTACATTACCATAATCATCATAATAAGGTACTGTAACTAATTTTGTATTTGCTAAGGTTAAACCGGATCCACTAACAGGTAGGGCTTTTATCATTGTACCAATTACTGCTCCCTTTGTTTTTGTTGACCTATCACTGTCATAGCCCTCAGGCATATCACTGGATGAGAAATCTAGTTTATTATTAAGTTCCAGATCTGTAATAAATGAATAATTACTGTCATCATACCAGGTAGCTGTTAATATCTTTGTTGTATCTACTTTACATGAAGAGGGAAAACTTTGATCATAAGTATATCCCCAACTTGTTTGATAACTTCTTCCTTGATATTCTTCGTATAGTATCTCAGAACTTTCGTCTCCGTAATTATTAAAGTCTGTTCTTAAAGCACTTAATTCTTTGCTTGCAATGACTGTTCCTGTTAATACAGGACGGTTTAATTGATCATATTTAGTAAAAAGGTATTTATTACTGTTCTCTTCACGCATATTTCCATCCTGCGTCAATACCAACCGATCACGCCTGTCATATATCATATTTACAGGATCTGCTCCAGGTATTTTTTTTGATATCATTCTATTGCGACTGTCATAGGTATAATAATAGCACAGTGCTGAATCTGAAGGAGAATCTGCCAAAGGAGGCACTACAGTTCTTAATAGTCCAAAATCATCATAGATATAAAAGGTTTGTAGAGTTTCTTCCCCATTAATGGCCTCTTTCAATACAACCTGATCTTGTTTATCTTTGTATTCTTTTGTTATACTTTCATTTTCATCAACAACTTCGGTTACAAATAATGAGTTTTTAGGATATGTTATACCTTCTCCATTCTCATCCCACGAAGAAATATCATCCGTATTGGTTGTGTAGGTATAATCTATCGCTTTGTTATTGGTATGCCAATCCAGCCCTTCACCCAACTGACTCTCAACCCTGTTTAAAGGAGAAGGTTCAAAGTTTGTAATGGAAAAAGGCTCAGCATCGGCTTCCTTACCAACAATACCTCCAGAAGCACTATAAAAAGTTTTACATGCTGTTGTATCATTACTTCTATACAGACCAGATTCTGAGTTGGTAGAAACCGCATAGGGTAAGAACTTTCTAGCCTCTCTTCCAAATTCATCGTATACAATAGGTTGAACAATATCAAATCCATTAGGTGAAGCATTGACCTGGATAACCTGACTGGGTCGCCCTAAACCGTCAAAATATTGTATCTCCTCATTATGGGCATAATTATTTATATCTTGAGTAGTATCGCTATAGGCTTCTCTAAAAGTAATACTGCGTATATAGTTGTGCCCTGTAGAACTCGGCGTTCCACTTACTGTTTTGCTTGAATATGCTGTGGATATGGGTGTAAAGGTTGCTGCAGTATCAATGTAGGCATGAAATTGAGAACCCTCCACAGCATGAAAACCTTGTTTTAAGGTAATACTCTGTGGTGCGGTGACCGTGGCCTTACCCGTAATTACATCATCTATAGTGACATTTTCCTGGGCCAACAGGGAGACCATCCCCATTGTCAGAAAGACTATTAGGATATATATTTTATTTTTCATGATTCATTTATTCTTTTACAAACTTCTTAGTAATTCTTTTATCATTACTGATGACAGAAAAATAATAGATACCTGGATTAAGGCTCGAAGCTTCTACCTTCATTTGTTGGCCCGGTTGATATCGCATCAGTTTTTCGTGATATTTTACCATTCCTCCGCCATCCAGTATTTCCACTGTTATTTGCACTTCTTTATTGGTTTCAAGCATCCAGGTAAATGATTCTTGTACCGGGTTTGGGAACATCGTTATTAAACGTTCACCTTCGCTTAAATCGGCATATTCAGGCAGTGTATAAAACTCTATTTTTATATCATCACTCCAATGACAGCCCAACGAATCTGTAATGGTAAGTTCATACTGATATTTGCCTGGCTGACCATCTTCACTACTTGCCAGTATACTTTGGTTATTACTTCCTGTATTCCACAGGTAGGCAAATGCATGATCGGGACCCAACAGTTCTAATGGATCTGAAATCAACATAGCAGTATCATTTCCCAGTGTAAACTCCTGAGCCATTACTTCTGTAATACTAACAGTATCTGAAACTACACAACCTCGTTTATCAACCATATTTACATGATACAAACCAGGTTCAAAAACCTGTAGTTCATTTACATCTTTTAGCGTATCATTCCATATGATATTGGAATAACTATTGGCTACACTTAAAGTTACACTGCTGCCCTGACATAGGTATTGTGGCGCTTCAATGGCATTGTTTACCTCCGGACAGTTGTAGTATTTGGCAACAAAAATATCTTCATCCCCAAGAGTTTCCAGTTCCTGGGAGCCAGCTTTTATCATACCGTTAAAACTACCCATTAAGTATAAGTTTCCTTTACTATCCAGTGTTGCTCCACTACTGGCACTTCCTCCTTCACCATGAATAGCCTCGGTCCATGTTACCATACCTGCAGTATCCAGCTGAGCGATAAATGCGTCTTTATTGACACTTTGGGTATTTATCATCAATGTATCCAGGTAAAGTGTATCATTAAAACTTCCGGTAATCATGGCTCCTCCCAGATGATTCAACTTCATATCACTTACATTATCCGAGTACTTACCGCCAAAAGTCTTTATCCATGTAATGTTTCCTGAGGTATCAGCCCGACATACAAAAAAATCATTTAATCCTTTAGCCTCATAGTTTAAAGTATCTATGGATAAGTTGTGATTAAAATTACCAGAGAGATACAACTGATTGTTTTTATTACATACCATACCTCTAACTTCGGTATAAGAAGTACTTGATATGGGCTTAGCCCAAACCGCTTTTAGTGTACTGTCTAATTGCAGAATAAAGTTATTTTGCTCAAGATGTTTTCCGTTGGCTTCTAACTCCAAGGCATCTATACTTAAAGTTTTCTCGTAACTACCGGTGAGATATACGTTTCCCAAACTATCCAGAGAAAGAGCAGTCAATTTTTCTGCTCCTTTGGTACCTATCTGTTTTACCTGATCTACAGAGCCATCGCTTAATAAACGCATTAAAAAAACATCATTATGTCCCTGGCTGATTAAATCATTACCAGAACAGTGCAAAGTATCAGCAAAAACACCTCCTAAAAGTATATTTCCACTTTGATCTGTATCTAATAAATAGCCCGATGCTGCATTGTAAAAAGGTATGGTTGTTACCCAATCTGCTTTTCCTCGTTTGTTGATTCGGGCAACAAATAGTTTTTTATCGTCTCCTTCTATTTTCCGTTTTCCAAACTTCATCTCTCCCCTAATAACTCCACTGATATAAAGATCATTATCAGGAGCATTTTTGATGGCCATGATTTTATCCAGGTATACTCCTCCGGCCTGCCATAGCCATTCCAGTTTACCTTTATCATTATAACGTGCCACATAAATATCTCTGTTCCCTTCACTGGTAATTGTTTTTTTATTTCCCTGAAGTTGATTAGTAAATCCTCCGGCTATGTAAACATTGTTTTTACTATCTGTAACTATTCCGTTAGGGATATCCCAACCCGGGCCACCCAGTTGCTCCATCCAATGCCATATCTTTTGTGAATCCTGCGCTAAGGTTAATACACTATTGCCCATAAAAAACAAAACCATACATATACCTATTATAAGTTGTTGTTTTTGGTTATTCATTTGTCTCATAGGATTATTCGGTTTGAGTTGCATACTTGTATTCGTATTTCTTGATGATATTTCCATCCTGATCACGGATATACTCCAGCCTGCCATAATCATCGTATTCGTAATAGGTAGTTCGACCGTTGGGATCAGTTTCGCTGGTCATACCTATTAATGGATCGTAGGTGTAGGTAGTTACCATGGCTCCGCTAATATCTCTCAATGCATCCAAGGCTGTTCTCAATGCATCTTCATTAGTTCCACTTCCTCTTATTCCATGGTCATTATCTGAATTAGACAAAGAATTGATTAATACCGTATCAACTGCTAAATATACTTGGGAACACTGGGCATTCTCTATTTTAGCAATAGGGTATTGATTATTGTATCCCCATAAATAAGAAGTTGTCAAATCCTTATTCACTAATTCAAGTAAGTTACCATAATCATCATAATTATTAAATGTCACTACAGTATCTATTTCTGTTGCATTTGAATAATAATATTTTTTATAGGGTAATACATAGTCATTATCAAAATTCTTATATTCAGTATTGAATGAATATATTAGATTATTTTCCTTTTTAATATTTTTTCTTAAAAGTGAATATTTATGTTGATCAATTAATTTTCTTCTGGCAATTTCGGAATTACCTGTTAAATTTAATTCTATAGAATCTGTTGGGTAATAAAATTCCTCAGTTTTTATTTCTCCATCACTTTCTGTTTTTCGTATTAACGTTGGTAACGCATGTACATAATTATCGTACTTATAGATTTCTTTAGTTTCTATATAATTATTCCCTTCTAAGTCATAACTTCTTGTAGTTAATGTATCAACATATAACCAGCGTTGTAATATATCATATTCATATAATTCATATGAATCAAATAGAAGTTGGTTATAAGATGCATCATCTGGATCTATATAATCATAAACATCATATAATTTGTTAACCACATATGATTTATAATTATTATTCACGGATGAATTAGTATCCTCTTTATATGATCTAAGCACTTCTTTAATAGACTTATAACTACTCTCTTCTAAGGAAAATATTTTCTTATATAACTCTAATCCATTTAGTTGGGAATAATCAGTGTAAGGTCCTGATATCAATTCACCAGAAGTTTTTATTGTATATCCACACTTATCTGGTTCAACTGAGTATTGATGTAGTATTCCTCCATTTTCAAAGTTTTCACCAAATTCTTCAATTACATATTCGTATGTGACCACATAACCTCCAAATCTATATAAACTCTGAATTGAATTTGAATGCATACAATGAATAGGGTATTTTAATACTCCTAAAGAAGGAGTATAAGCTCCAGAACATTTTTTATAAAAGTATTTTCGTTCATAATACCTAGGGGTAGGTGTTAATGCATATCCAGAAGATATATTAGGAGTTGATAAATTATTATAATAATAACTAATTGTAGAACTTTCATTTGTATTAGGATCATGTGTTATAACTTTAGAGACCCTTACTCCTCCTTTTTCCACATTTTTCATCAGGGATATTGAAGCCTCTGGAGTATAATCAAGGCCTGATTCCCCAGAAAGAGTTCCTCCTTGTTGAATATAACCAGCAATCGTAATCCTTATTGAGTAAGTTACCCCTGCTGATAAGTTACAAACTGAGGATTCCGTAGATCCATCATATACGTTAAACGATAGCTTTGTTTCATCTGTAGATTCATTTATTAATTCAACATACATATTGCCACCATAAACAGTTCCTGTAGAAGAACAGGTTGCACTAATAATTTGAGACTGGCTACTGGCTATTGAAAAGCTTTCCGAATACTCCATTACACTAGTCACTGAAGTAGAAGAATTACTGACGCTCACATCTATATTAACCGGGTCCGGCTCAATCAGAGTCTCTTCATAGGCTTTATTTCCTGAATATACAATACTGTCTATCCCTCCTGTTGGATAGGTAATAGATGACAATAAGCCAACTTTAGTATAATTTGAATCAGGTTCCCTATTTGCAGAAGCTTCTGGAAACAAAATTTGAAGACTTGCACTACTAGGTGTTGGAATCAGTGTACTATTTGACTTACCGTTATAATACCCCCAATAATCCTGAGAATAGGATAAGCGATAAGGAACATCATTTAAATCATAGTAGTTGAATTTATAGCTTTTATTTGTAAGACTATTTTCTTGGTTTATTTCCTTAAATTCAGTTAAAAAAGGTCTATCAGAACAATTTTTATAATTAAACTCAAAGCTCCTTACCGTATCATCTGTTGAGTTATAAACATTGATAGTTGAAACGATTGAATCATTATAATCCGATCTTGATGCATAATCAAATTTTATCTTACTTCCCGTAGAACAATTAATCTCTTTTAGTATAACACAATTAGAAGATAAATAATTGCTACAATTAGCATCCCCAGGAACACTAGCACTGATTTCAGTCGTAGATGGTATACAATACATCTGGATTCCTGAAAGTGATCCAGGAGTGGCTGCAAATATTGATTCACTTTTATTGGTGATATAGGCAACTGTTTTATTTTCATAGTTAAATGTTATGACATCACCTTCAGGATGTGTCATCTGACTTAAATAAAATGCAGTGACAGCTGTATCATCTTGATATTTTTGACTACAATTTGATCCAGATTGTGCCCTAATTGTTGTTTCAACATCATCAAATAAATAGGTAATACCATTGGGATCCTTTGCCTGAATAGATCGGGAATTTAGAAATGTAAATTCGATATTGGAATGCGTAAGCTGTATTACTTCATAATTATTAGAATCATCTTTTTTTATAATAAACTTTCCTGTATAACCATTGAAGTTATAACTAAAAATATCAGGTTGTCCATCTGCCCAGGGAAACTTATTGGAAATACTCTCTAAAAAATACACCATGTCCCCATCCATCTCAGCATAATTACTAGGTGGTACTGCCCTTATTAAATCATCTTCCTCTCCATATACTGTTCGGGTAATAACCCCACCACAATTGAGATTCCATCCTGTTCCTACCCTTGAAGCTATTTCATCTACCTTAAAACCTGTACTTGCATAACTAATTGAAATAGGTAAACTTAATTTGCTTGATGTCAACTCAAATATAGGAATAGTCTTCTGGATAGCTCCTGAGGACATATTTAGATTTATACCCCCATATTTTCCAAGTGAAGCAGCATTAGGTGAAGGTGGTAATATATCTGTAATTTCATTGAATGATTTAAAGGATTCATCTTGACAAAATACATTTTTTTCACCTAAATATAGAAATAAAGTAATCAAGAAAAAATTCAAGAATAAATGCTTTAAACATGGATAACTACTAGTTTTCATATGTTTGTTATATTTTTATATTTCAACCATTTAAGAATTACTTTTGGAGATATGATTGTAAAAGAATTTCCAGTTGATCTAAGCGTTTATCTTGTTGTTTCAATTTTTCATCTAATATTTTATTCTGTTTATCTTTCTTTATCACATACAAAGTCAACTCTTCCACCTTTTGCAACAGTAACTTATTCATTTCAGCCAAGTTTACTCCTGATGCTTCCATTTCTTCGGCACTTGGAATGTCAGGTAAATGTTTGTGTGTTTTAATGTAGTTTTCTACTTCGGTAAGGTCTTTTAAATTGTAGGTATCGGAGAAAACAAAGTCGGCAGTGTTGCCATTGGCAGCTACCTTTATTTCTGTAGCAAGTATAGTACCATTTACATCTAAAGCTTCAGTTGGATTACTCTGATTAATCCCTACTCTTCCTGAGCCTTCATTATTAACTGAAATTATTTCTTGTCCATTATAGCTACCTGTTCTAATAGCCCACTGAAACTTTTTTAAAGCAGCTTCCCCCCTCATTCTAACGGTCATTGTTCCCAGATTAAATCTTGCTACACTTGTGCCCCATTCATGAGAAAAAATATAACTATTAGCAGGAGTAGTAGTTGCATAGCTTCTTGATCCTCCATATTTAAAACTACGATGAATATCTCTCACATATATGTCATTTGAATAACTACTAATCCATGTGTCCCATGGTTCAAAAATTAATTGTGAACCATTAATTGTTTGTAACTCCAATTCATTCTCAAATAACCATTTTGCTATAATTGTATCATTCTTTGTTTTATCTGCATATTGTCCCCATATACTACTAGTCACCGTTAATATCAGAGCCAAGAAGATTAATTTTTTCATAATTGTTTTTTATTAAGTTTATTTCATTTAGGTAGATAATTCAATACCAATACAGAATAATGCATATCTGATTGATATATTAATTATATAATTTTACTTTTGAATATCTATATTATTAGGATGTAATTAGGTAATTCAAGTAATTGATATTTGCATTGTAGTAACTATCAACTTTTTCGATTTGAATTTGGAATTGAAATCATGTATAATTTATCGTACACATTATAACTCAAAAAACATCAATCGATTGAGAGTTATTCAAAGCTACTTGTAATATGTAAGTATTCATACTTTCAACATTGCGTAAAATAATATCTGGATACTATTTAGATATTATCAAACACACTAAATCGAATCAATTTCAACAAATATGAAATCTGGTCTCGACATATAACGCATAGACGCAAATATTGATCATTTACAAAAATACATACCTTTAATTGATGACAACTATTTCTGATAGGTTCTTATTAATAGTCTCTATTGCATACATTTTATTATAGAAATACCAATGGAATTGATGCTTAATGATGGCTTATTCTACAACATATCATCTTACTTTATTTTCTATTTCATAGAAAATAATATGAAGAACTTTAATGGAAACAGAGTTACTACTATATTCTTTTTCCTTTTTTAGATAGGTACTCCTTTCTTGAATGGTTTTGATTATTTTTTAGATTTGTTTTCATAGATTTTTCTTTTTTATTAAACTTCAAACTAAGTCGCCAGCTAATTACTCTAATGGATTATTGTTTTAAATTTATTATTGATTTATTTGTAAAACACGTGTATTTTATACGTTTATATATAATATCCACAAGAACTAAATTTTTACCGCCTTTTTTTAATATTTTTTATATACAAACCATATCACACTCATTATCTGCACATTAAAAACGGAATGTATTTATATCTTTTTTAACGAAATGGAAATAGTAGTAAACTCAAATCTAATGAACTAGATTAACACTTCTTTTTGAATAACAAAACAATGAAATATTAAAAGACCAAAGTGAGTATTATCTAACATTATAAATAGACTCACGAAACGAGGCTATATTTGAATGTAAATTGTTAATAGAGTTCGCAAAATTTGCGAATAATAAGAGGATAAATTACTTTTTACTCTTATTTTTATTTGATAATAGCAGTAAACAAATATATACAAGAAAAGTCAGTAAAAGAAATTTCTATACTTCTGCTCAGTTTTATCTTTAATAGAAATCCGGTTTATATATTAGTGGAAATTCAATGTTTAACTTTTTACGTATCTTGTTCAAACAATGGATACTCTCCTATTAAGGTTGAGCTTATAAAATCAAACAACTCTCAATAAAACAAAATTAGATTATGAGAAAAATGATATTTGGATTACTACTCCTAATTTCAAGTGTATCTTATGCACAAAAAGACTTTCTGATATTACATAATGAGAAAGTAGTAGGAAAAAATTTCATTGACAATACTGAAATTAGAGGAGTAGAATATATATTTCCTGAGAGAATCCATAAAACTTTTCTTGATACTACAAACGGATTCTTAACGATTCAATTACGCAAATTACGAAAAGAAAAATGGCTTTCTAACACAGGTAATATTTTGCAATATGATTTAAACAATGAAAAATTATTGTGGAGCAAAAAGATTGCTTATCAAACCAGTAGTCTACAGCAATTTAGCAATACAATGATTTTTACAATTGCTAATAAAAGTAATTGTTTGGACATCACAACAGGGAATGAGATTTGGGAAGTAAAAAATAATATTTACTATGTTGACCCAATAGATAATATTGGAATAGGATATCGATTTAAAAATTCAACTGATTATTCAAATGAACTTGAAGGAATTGACTTAAAAAATGGTAATGTAATTTGGAATAGAGATTTAAACAGAGAATACGGTTGGAATGATATTTTTTATACAAATGATTCCATTATGATTATAGTTGCAGCAGGATTACATTCTATAAATATAAATAATGGTGAAGGTTGGGATTATAACACAATAACAGGAAAAAAGGATTATACAGGAACAGTAGCTGCAAATGCTGTAGGAATTGCAGCCGGTTTACTAACTGGAACTTTTATTACATCAACAGGTTATAATTTAGTAAGAGACGTCGTTTCTAATTGCCTTGTTGATAGCTCATATATCTATTTTGCATCAAAAGAACAATTATCAAAAATTGATAAACAAACTGGTAAAATTGTTTGGTGTAATCCTTTTCCAAAAGATTTAGCAAGTAAGTCTGCACTCTTCATGAATGATAGTGCTGTTTATATGGTAAATAAAGGTTATGCATTTATGGGACAAAGGCGATTAGATTTTGGGAAACCCTTTATTTCAGCATTTGACAGAGAAACAGGTAAACAAAAATATTTGATACTAATAAACGTAATAAATGACCCAATTCTTGGATCTCATTTATTACAAGATGAATTATACTTAATTTTTAAAAATAGGATTGCTAAATATTCAATTCAAACAGGAAGTCAAATAATTGAAAAGGAGTTTCCTGAAGAAGATTTTGGAAATTTAAAGTACTTTGTCGGAAATCAAGTTTTTGTAACAAATGAAAATAACGATTTGATAAGTCTTACTCAATCTGATACTTCAAAAGTGTTTGTTTTTACAAATCAAGGAAAAACATTATCAATCGACAATCAATTAAATGTTAAAGACACAATTGATTATGAAGAATTAAGTATTTATTATTTACGTACAGCAGATTATAAATTTATCACAAAGAATAATCAGACATTGATTATTGACAATGACGGAAAACGAATCGCAGAGATTGAGGCAACTTCAAATGCCTTTTTGATTGGGGAAAGATTATATGACAAACGAGACAAAAGTTTTTTAGCTATTGATCTGAAAGATATAATTAAGAACTAATAAAATACGCAACTTAATATAATAATCTCAATAAGTTCATTTCAATCTAATGAAAAGTAACAAAACCATAGGAGTTCTAATGATTTCGATTGGATTCTTAGATCTTCAATATAAAGATGCAGGATTTTATGGATTTGGAGGGTATGTTGATAAGTCTTGGGAAAATTTAATTATAAGTTTACCTTAATAGTGATTGAATTTTCTTTAATAAGAAAAGGCATAAGGCGGATTAATTCTTTTTAAGTTAGGTTTCATCAATCTCACAAAAAGCAACTAAAATCAATACTACCATAAAGAAACAACAAAATTATAAAATGAGAAGAATATAATCGGGTAGATGGTCAGAGAGATAAAAAAAAAAATCTCTCTGATGCACCTCCCACCCGGCATACGGATCCGTACCAAGGCGGTTCCTCAATCACACTCTTACCTGCTTATAATAGTCGGACATAAAAATATATCCAGCACGCTTTAATAGCTCATTGGTAATACTAGAAGCAAGAATCGGACTAATGGAAGTACGCCAGTATGCCTTGCGCGTATTGACAAATTCCCAAGCTTTGTATTTAGTAATACCTAGTTTGACTAAATTACGTTGCTTTGTCTTAATCTTCTTCCATTGTTTCCAGATTACCATCGTATCCATTCGGCCTGATACATATTGTTAACAAAAGCATGCCTACTTAGCTTTGATTCAAAATATAAGCATGAAAGAATCGAGTTACAGGAAGTTAATAGAAGAACACGAACAATCAGGATTAAGCGTTAGAGATTTTTGTTCCAACCAAGGATTTGCAGTTTCAACTTTCTACAAATGGAAAAAGACATTGCAAGAAGAACAAGTTCAGAGTTTTGTGCCTCTGGTAATAAAAGAGAAGAAATATACAAAAGAGGTACCGATTGTAAGAGATGAAAAAACAATTGATAATAACACATTTGAGTTTACTTTTCCAAACGGAACAAAGCTAAAGCTCACTGGGGAATTAGATCTATCAGTTCTCAAAGCAATTATTCATCTTTAATAAAACCAGACTATGTTTAATTTACATGGGAAGCTTCAGTATTTCCTATACCCGGCACCAGTTGATATGCGTAAAAGTTTCTATACCCTAAGTGGCGTAGTTAGTTCTATTATGAAACGTAATGTACAAGATGGAGAGGCCTTTATTTTTGTTAATCGAAATATGAGTATAATGAAAGTTCTCCATTTAGAGCATGGAGGATTGGTTATTTACCATAAGAGACTTGAAAATGGCACTTTTACATTACCTAGATTTAATGAAGATATCGTGTCACAGCAAATAACCTGGCAGGAATTAATGATGATTGTAGACAATGTAAAACCTATAAAAAGAAGATTGAAAAAACGTCAAAAATCAACCTGATTTCCATTCACAAATTAGGCTACACCCCCTGATTTTACTATCTTTAGGCGTCTAATAGATCAGGGGATAAATGAGCCAATTTTCAGATAATGATGATTTCATACAAGAACTACTTCAGCAAAGAGATGAACTCTATGCAGAAGTATCTCGTTTTCGTCATGCAGATAATGGTACATTAGATACTCTTGAAAAAGAAAATAGAGAAAAAGATACTATCATTAAGCAGCAATCAGAAAAAATTGATAAGCTATTAGATCAATTAGCCTGGTATAAACGTAAAATGTGGAATCCTTCCAGAGAACGGTATATACCAGAGAATCCTGATCAAAGGAAAATAGACTGGGACGGATTGGACTTATTGCCGGAGGAAGAAAAGCTGGCAAAAGAAGCTGACAAAGAAATAATCGCTTACGAACGTCGCAAACCACAAAAAGAAAAAAAGAAACCTGTTCGTTTACCACTTCCTGAAGATCTTAGAAGAGAAGAAGAGTTTATAGAACCAGAAGGTCTTAATGAAAACTGGGTACGTATAGGAGAAGAAGTTACTGAGGTACTAGAATATAAACCGGGAGAACTTTATGTGCGTAAAATAATACGCCCAAAGTATGCTGTAAAATCAGAAGAACAAATAACTGAAGAACAATCAAGAATCAGGATTGCTTCACTTCCCTTATTACCATTGCCACGTAGCAATGCAGATGCATCATTACTTGCAGAGATAATCATGAATAAATATCTCTATCATATACCTTTTCATCGCCAGATAGCCATGTTCAAACAGTTGGGATTGATACTTTCTGCATCAACAGTAAATGGATGGTTTAAGGATGTTTGTGATTTGCTTCGGGCATTATATTACCGACTGGGAGAAATAGTGAAGGATAGTGACTATATACAGGTTGACGAGAGCACCGTTCCTGTTGTAAATGATGAAAAACACAAGACGGTAAAAGCTTATTTGTGGATGGTTCGATCAGTAATGAAAAATCTGGTTTATTTTCATTACGACAAAGGTTCCAGAGCTCAAAAAGTAGTGGTTGAACTTTTACACGATTATAAAGGCGCTATCCAAACAGACGGATATGAAGCTTACTCCATCTACGAACAAAAGAAAGGTGTTTTGCTCTTGGGATGCTGGGCTCATGCGCGTCGTAAATTTGAAGAAAGCCTCAAGGAAGATAAAGCTGGAGCTGAATATGCATTGCTTCAGATAGGTAAACTATATCAAATCGAAACAATGGCTGATGATCAGGAATTAGATTTTCAGCAACGAGCAGAACTTCGTACTCGTTTGGCTTATCCAATTATGGTTGCATTTGAAAAATGGATTGTCAATTATTATCCGAAAGTTTTACCAAATGGACGAATGGGAAGAGCATTGAAATATACGTATTCCCTTTTTTACCGCTTGTCACGCTATCATTTGGATGGACGATATAAATTGGATAACAACTTGGCAGAAAATGCCATTAGGCCTCTGGCTTTAGGTAGAAAAAATTATTTGTTTTGCGGCAATCATGAAGCTGCCGAAAACGCTGCTGTTATATATTCTTTAATAGGATGCTGTAATGCTTGTGATGTTGATGTTCGAGAATGGTTAATCGATGTATTAACAAAGATTCCAAACTATAATAATGATTACTCTAAAGATTTAGCAGATCTTTTACCTCACAATTGGAAAAATTCTAATAAAACAGAGATTATTCCAACAGATTCCAATAATTGTTAGATTTTCTACATTGTTGCTAAAAATGGCTTTACTTCTTGAACTCAATTAATTTTAACATACGTGCGAGACCGCATGCTTACTTACCATCCGCAGTCGGCGGCGATACCATTTATCAACCTCTTTAAGCAATTTTAGAATGTCAGCGTATTTGTAATAATTAATCCATCCTTTTATGAATAGGGATAATTCACGCTTACGCTTTTCGTTTCCCCATCCATTACTTCGGCTTGTTAATAAACGAAGCTTCGATTTCATTTTAACAATGCTTTGAGGATGAATACGAAAACGAACTACTCCTTTTGATTGATAAAAAGAGTAGCCTACGAACTTAATTTGGTTAAAGCACACCACCGAAGTTTTATCACAGTTTACTTTCAAGAAAAGACAACCCTCTATAAACTTGGTTACATTGTTCTTTATACGTTCTCCTGCTCTTTTGCTTTTGCATAAAATCACAAGATCATCCGCATAACGAACAAACTTATGTCCTCGTTTATGAAGTTCTTTGTCGAGTTCGTTTAGCATTATATTGCTCAACAAAGGACTGAGTGGCCCACCTTGAGGTACACCTGCTTCGCTTTTCTCAAGTTTATGTTCCATCACAACACCTGCATTCAGATATTTATGAATTAATGAAATTACTCGACCATCTTTAATTGTTCTCGACAGTATTTCAATCAACTTGCTGTGGTTTACCGTATCGAATAACTTTGCCATATCCAAATCTACTGCATATTTATAACCTTCGGCTATAAACTCCTTACATTTAAACAAGGCTTTGTGTGTACTCCGTTTAGGACGGAAACCAAAACTATTATTTGAAAACTGTCGCTCATAAATTGGGGATAAAACCTGATGTATCGCCTTTTGTATCATCCTATCTACAACCGTAGGTATACCTAAAGGGCGTTTTGATTTGCCATCTTTGGGTATTTCTACCCTGCGTACAGGATTGGGGCGATACTTTCCCGATTTAATCAGCTTTATTAGCTCTGAACCATTTTGTTTGAGGTAGCCCTTTAACAACTCCACAGGAATACCATCAACTCCATGACTCCCTTTGTTCCTACAAACTTGCAAATAAGCTCTGTTAAGGTTATAAGGGTTCAACACTTGACCTAATAAACCATCTTCCTCGGGGAGTGCTACAGTATTGTTTTCAGTTATCCAAATAGAAGTAAACCCTTTTGCATTACCTCGATGTTCCGCACCTACTTCCTGCAAGAAGGTATCTTTCGATATTTTCTGTTGTAATCCTTTCATTTGGTAACAGTCATTAATACTGCCGATTAAAGTTCAATCCTTCCCTCGTAAAAAAAAACGAGGTACTATGACCTCTGCTGACTTCTCACAATAAACCTTTTTCGACCATGTTTCATACTCATTGTTTCCACACGTCTGTGAGACCTCCCGTGGTAAGGTAAATTACTTTCATTCCATGTACCCACATCATTTACACTCCGTTGTCTGTGTAGTATTTGGACTTCGTTTTGTTATGCAAATTCATCCCAACGGCAATGCCTGATAATGTTCGTGTTCCTTGGGTCGGAAATTTGCCGCCAGCTTCCTTCAGGTTATACCTCACAGTAAGCACCCTTGCCTTGAGCTAGTGGTTAGCTACTACAAACACCCACAATGGACTTCCACCATCTAGTAATTTACCATGCACGGCACACATAAAAAAGGCACTATCAGCTATTCTGATAGTGCCTTTTAATCTTTAACCAAACCTAACCCTGATGCAAAAATATTATTTTTAGTGAAATATTTATAATCATACTATAAATTATTAATAGCTCCACAGAAACAGTGGCTTAATTACTGAATAATTCATCCAAGGAACAAATCATTGCTTCAAAATCAGGTAAAATCATATCTATTTCAAAAACTTTTAATGCATACTCGATGGTCGAACAATAAGTGCATGGATAATCTTGCAATAATTCATTAACATATAAATGTGTAAAAACGGTCGTATCAGGATTATCTGCTAAAAGTACTGTCTGATATTTCTTTTTTACAATTTCTGTTCTGAATTTTTTCATTTCAGGTATATCATTTATAACTTCAAGTAAATTAACAGTTTCTCTGAAATCAACTAATACATTTTCAACAGACTCCCATTCTTTTCTTTGCAATAATTTATGATAATACTTCTCCCACTCATTTATAGAAAACTTTCCTAAAACACGATACACAAGAAGCTTTTCCTCTTGAAAAAACTTATATTTTATTTTCATTAATTGATTATTCGGTTAGATACTCTCTCTCTACTTTTATAGTTAATTTATGGAATGAAAGTGCCGTCCTAAAATTTGAACAGTTAACAATATACTATTAAAAGTAGATTACGCATTTCATTTACTCAAATATAATTATTAGTTATTAATAATCCTATGTAACAATATTTTTGTTAACCTTTTATAGTCTCACAAAATGAGCTACATAAGAACCTGAACGGATGGCGGTATGCGGAGGCCGGGATTTCGAAGCTCCAACTTGTCAAACCGTTGCGATTTTTAATAAATGTACAAAAGTTTAAATTACCCACAGCCCCCGGCTTTCGTATATTGCGTGTTGCACGCTGGCCTTGATTCATTTCATCCCGCAACTGTCAATCAATCCGTGCGCTGGAGCGGGAAGGGCTTGAAGGCTCTTTTGGCAATTTTGGATTGAGGGTAAGCCCTGCGGGAATGCCAAATGTGCCTGAAAGTGAAGGGATGGTCATTCTCTGGCTACATATAGAAGCTATATTTAATCTGAGGTGTTTCATTAATATCAATGTATTTTAAAATATCACCAACCTTTCTACTACATTCTATTGTAATCGGAAACTTTCTATCAAATTGGGTATTATTCCAATTCATTTTCGTTAAACCCAATATCTCTTTACAAATCTTTTCAGGAGATTCGTCATGAGAGAATAGTCTTATATGAAGTGGATTAGGAATATATTGACCTGGGTAAGTCTCGAAATAATTTACAAATCCACGTGTATATAAAAGAAAATTATTGTCATCAATACTTGCAAAGGTACCTCGCAATGGCGGATAACCAGCCTCTCTGTATAATCTTAATGAAGATGGCATAATAGTAACCAAATCAACAGAATTAATTCTATTTTCATGAGCTGCTTTAATAAATCCATCGATTTCTTGCTGACTATAATTTGAAGACTTATGTACTACAAGTCTTTGTGGAAAAATTTTTAATGCTTCGTAGTATTCTTTTAATGCATTATCCATTAATTCAAAAGCTTGACTTTCTGACAAGTGAGGTTCTAAATCTCCTTTCTTCATATCAATTTGACCACCTCGTAATATCACTCCTTTACCATGTTCATTAAAAATCTGTGTAACACTGGTTTGTGTAGTTTTTCTGTCTCTGCTTTTATAAAAACTTATCCCTGCAAAACAATCAATTGAGTTAGATTCCTTTTTTAATGCCCATGGTACGCCAGAAGCTTTATAATATATTGCTGAAAAAAAGTTCCATGCAATCGTGGCAGGGTCTTGCATATCACTTGTCGGATTTGCAATTCTATCACGCATAATTTGAATAGGGATGTTATATGCCATTGCTCGCGATTTAAGCAATCTTCTAAAATTATATTCATTATAATTTTCAATTTCCTCGTCATCCTCTAATTCATCATCATCTTCTTCTTTTGTTTCTTCCTTTAAAACTTCATTTGCATTTCCCAAAAATATTGATGTCAGTTTTTCATCAAGAACACATAATATTACATCAGGATTCTTATTTTTTGCCAAGTATTTGATTTCATTCACATACAGCTCAACCATATTTTCAACTAATGCATCAAGGTCTTCCGATTTCTTTATCACTGATTCAATTTCAGAATTATTAATCTTCCTTAAATAATTTGGGTCATATACAATTTGAGATTTGAATGCGGTATCTTTAGAAAAACCAGGGAACGAAGCAAAAAGATTATTAAGTTTTGGTTTAGGATTTTTAATTTCCTTTTTACATTTTTCTATCCATGAAAGTACAGTTTCTATACTTTCACTCTTGCCGATTACTCCAATCGCAATTTTTTCTGGTCGAACATTCTCAAGGTCATACGGATGAAAATTACTAATCCCTCTTTTTGGACAAATACTCTCATTCATTCCAAACTCTAATAACGGTTCTTCAAGTAACTTTATATTCATGCGTTAAAAGTTAATTTCATTGGTTCAGGTAAGGAAAAATCTATTAAATCGTAATTATTAGAAATTTCATCGTCTATTTTATTCATCATGCAATAAGCAATAAATCTAAAAGCATTATACACAGCTTGATTATTTTCAAGTTGTTTTATTCCTTTAAGCATCTTTGGCTCAAATTTACTTTTGGTATAGCCATTCCATGTAAAGCTCCAAGTTGGATTAATCGACAAATACCATGTTTCGTTAAAATTATGAATCTGTGTTTTAAACGCTAAATGCTTATAACATAACACCTGTGTATTATCTTTATTCCATTTTCTATCAAGTACAGTCCTTGTTGCTCTTTTCTTTAGTTTCCACTGCAATTTTCGGACTTCAACCAATTTTTTAGTTGGTGAGAAACGATAAATTCTTTCTTTACCTATGTATTTAATATGCTTTAAATAAAGCTTTTGATTAATTGTATTATTTAATAGTTGTTTAAATGCTGAATTATATTTATCACTGAGAAATGGAAAGTCTTTTGTTTCAATTTGTTCCACAGTACCTAATTCAACTATTTTATTCAAAATTGTATCATCTGAATTTAGATTATTAAAGGAAATGATTTTTTTATCTACAACATGCCAATCACCTATTGCTCCTTTTTCTTGAATAAATTGCAGTGCTCTAAGCGCAACTTTTCTATCAGAAGCATTTTTCTTCAAACGAAACTCAGTTTCCCATGATTTTTTAATTATATCATCTCTGTCAAAATTTATATCACCAACATAAATATATTCAGGAAAGTCAATTTGAACAAGGTTTGTGTAAATATCCTCAGTTATTATTAATTCTTCTTTTTCTGCAAGTTGCTTCCTTTCTTCAATTTTTTCATCGGTAAATTCATCTGCAAGAAATTCTTCTACTTTCCTTAGTTTAGTTAGCTGTAAATAAGTATCAAGTTTTCCGTAGATATCCGTTGAGTCAAGAATGTGCTGTTTTACATCGAAGTCAAATTTATCTTCAGTCAATTCTTTTATACCGTCCTCTTTATACGATTTCTGTTTACTTGATAGCATATAGATGAAAACAAAATCGAAATCCTCATATAATTTATGGTCGACAAACTCTTTAACTGTATGTTTTACTTTAGTAATAGTTGAAGTCACAGTAATTTGAAATGCTATCCTATTTTCTATATCAGCTAAATCAATTCCAGGATAGTTTTTCTTTATCTTATTCGCATTTTCAAGTTTGAGCTCATATGTTTCGTTTAATAATGGAATCAGAACATTTTCAGCGTGTAAGTTTATATCATAAAGATTATTGCCGTTCAAAATCTCAACTTCGCTTTTAAAACGGCTCAAACTTTTGGCTATACTATCAAATATTTCTTTTCTATTCATATCAACTTCTATCTACTAATGTGTGTCGGCAAAAAAGCATGTGTTTGGCAGCGAAGGGATGAATGCTGGGATGGGCTGGCAAACTTATGCTTTGCGCGTTGGGGTTTGTTCGTATTTCAGTTTTATTTTTTCTCATCAATTTAGCACGATGTTTCTGTCTGTTTGGCTTGCGTACAACTTGATTATAAACGCACTATTCTTCTGGATTCCTTTAACTATTAGATTATCAACGCCTATAAATAATTATCCATTTATAAGCGTTTATCAACTTTTACAGATCGTTATTAATCACTTACTAAAATAGGCATTCTGGTTATATTGTCAAATAATCTAATGTGCAATTTATTTAAGAAGTCTTTTTTAGGTATAATATAGTCTCACAAAAGGAGCGCAAACAGTAACCAGAATCCATATTATTAATGAAATTAAAAAATTAGGTTATGATAGGTAGTCAAACACAGACTTACTACAATATTAATTTGATTAAGGAGAAATATAATTTGTCGTTTTCAAATCCAGGCCAACTTCAAACAGTAAAAATTCCATTTATAAAGCCATTAAGCACAAGAGAGTTGGCGAAATAAATTGGGTGTTCATTAGATTTAATAAAGGAAGAAAATAGAAAAGAATACATGAATACTCTTTTAGAAAATTTACCAGAATTACAGATTGTTCGGTAGTTAGTAATCTTATTTAAAACAATGCTTTGGCGAGGGAAAGGCAACATCGAAAGGTGGATAAGTTTTATAAAAAAATCAAAATATAAATTAACCGGACTTACCTCTTTTGCTAATGGTCTTAGTGCTGATATAAAAGCTGTAAAAAATGGTATAAACCTACACTGGAGTAATGGTGCAGTTGAAGGTCATGTCAATAGAATTAAGAGCAAAATAAGGCAAATGTATGGTCGTGCAAAATTCGATTTATTACGCAAAAAAATTATTCTCTCTCAGACAGATTGATGCTTGTCCACAAATATGACGAAGAACCATTTTGAGAAGAAAAATTAATTGCCCATAAACAGGGTGTTACAAAGAAGAAAATTTAATAATCCCGACTTTAGTCGGATGATAGTGTAAGAAAATATATGCAATAATTCTTTTTTAAAGGCGATTTCCCTGAAAACATAGTATATCATTAAATATATATTTTTATATTCGTTGTGTATTAAATCAAAACTTAACAACTAAAGAAATAGAGACTCTCGAATCAAAACCGTGTACATATTCCGTAGTATTACAATCATCTAAAGCTTAACTTAAAACTAAATCAATGAAATATCTTATTATATTATTTGCCTTATCTTTTACTAGTTGTAATAAAGTATTTACAGAGGCCGTTCTACCAGAAACAATCTATTTAAATATTATTGATGAAGATAATAACAACCTTTTAGATAATTACTCCATAGAATTTTTAATACAAGATGAACACGAAATTCGGAGTTTAACAGAGAAAGATCCTATTGACATTTTTATTAAACCAACAAATGAAAAAATTAACATAAGCATTCAAGAGCAATATGTTATTACTAATACAATATACATTTATTTAAATTTCTATAAAGAGGATATAATTATTTCTAGAGATATGTTATCTCTTGTACTTATAGAAAATGAAAACTTAGATTACATTTTTAACAAAGTATATTATAATGAAGAGGAAATATTAATTAATAACAAAACAATAACAATAATAAAAAACCTTAACGATGAGAAAAATTAATTTTTTTACAGTACTATTATTAATAACAACTATACTCCTTTCTTGCGAAAAGAAAAGTGAATTAGATAATATAAACAAATACGATAATAGCAATGAGTATTCCATTGACGGGACTCCTGTTGAACAAATAGCAATGAATGCATTAGAGGAATTTAGTGATTGTAATTTAAAATCGTCAAATAATTATGTTGAATATATTGAACCAATAAAAAATAGTAATAATAATATTAATATGTATCAAGCATCATATGCTAATGGAGGATTTGTAATAATTTCAAATAGTAAAAATGAGGTTCCTGTATTGGCATATAGTAATGAAACTAATTTAGAAAATTTAAAAGATTGTCCTTCCTTTCAATGGTGGTTAAGTAAAAAGAATCATATTATAGATAGCCTCAATATATATGATGAAACTGATACTTTAAAAAGAAATTTTAAGAACGCAAGATGGAATAAGTTCACAAATAATAGCTTGAAAGTAGGAACAATAGGTGCTGAATTTATATATGATGAAGTTAAAGCAGAACCTATGTTATCGTCTGAATGGGGACAAGATTATCCTTATAATATTAAGTGTCCGGAACTTAGTCAGTGTGATGATGATCTTCCTGTGACAGGTTGTGGTCCAATAGCAATGGCACAAGTATTAAGGTATTATAAATTACCCACTACTTATAATTGGGATATTATACCTAATAGATTAAGATCTACTAGTAGTACTGAATCCATAAATGAAACAGCAAGATTAATCGCAAATGTTTGTAAGAAATTAGGAATGTCAAAAACTACTTTTAACTATGGATGTAAATCTTCTTGGAGTTTACCAAACAAACTAGAAGGAGCATTTGAATCTTTGGGATATAGTCATAGCGCTAATAGAAAAAAAGCAAGTGATATACCTCTTGGTATTGTACAAAAAAATCTAAGAGAACGACACCCTGTAATTATGGATGCAGCACAAAATGAAATATTAGGGATACAATCAAAAGGATGGCATATTTTTATCCTTGACGGGTATAGAGAACAAAAATACATTATATCATTCAGAGTACCACATACTGGAGAGGGAGTTTCTCGACCTTACTATTATCAATACTTTAGTATAAATTGGGGATGGTACGGACGAAATTCTAGTGAAACACCAGATTATTTAGATACTACACCTTCTTATTATAACGCTGAAAATACATATAATAAAGGTAGAGGATGGTTTTCTCTAGATGGAATCTCATATGATGAATGTGTTCACTTTTTATATAATATATATCCTGAATAAGGTTCTATCGCATTAACAAGTTAGATGTTTTCAATCACAAATTTTAGCTTTTATGCAGCTAGCCTTTTAAGGATTTGCCAATTAGACAAACCACACCCATATAGGCGTGCTAGTATTAAATTTAAGGTTTGTAATTAGTTTCTAAATTGTAAAGGTTTGATAAATTTGAAGCCAATAATCGCTTTCTTTGCATATACTCACCATTAAATTCCTAGTTATAGTCTATTTCCTTTACGATGTTTCACCAAACGAGAGTATTAGTTAAAAATTATCTAACATCAATTAGTCTAAGTATTTATTTATAAGATTTTAAAATTTAACAAATTCCCAATGATTGGGAATTTGTATTTTTTATTAACTTTGTATTAAAATGATTACTAATGACAGAATTACCATATACAGAAGATAATGTCGAACTAGTTCAAGAATTCATTAATGAAACAAGAAAAAGATTAATGGATGGTCAAGAATTGATATTATCAAGAAAAGCTCAAGAAGAACTAGAAGAATTAGAAGAAGGATATGATATTACATCGGATGACATATATAACACAATTCTAAACCTTAAAGTTGAAAATTATTACAGAGGAATAGATCCTTCAATAAAGTCAGGAGACCATAATGTTTGTGCTTTTTGTTCTATTGTATATGGAAAGACTATTGAGATATATTTAAAGTATGGTTTACAAGAAGATGGATTAGAAATACTTGTTTTTTCTAATCATATTCCTGAATTCCCAATGAATCAACCTTTTAAATAATTATCGTTATGGAAGTAAAGAAAATTATTACTAGAGACGGAGAAGTAACCGATGAATTATATAGAGATGTAGAAAAATCTTATAAAGGTATTTTAGTCCAATATAAAGAGTCATATTACTTGGATTATGCTGTAGATGAGAATTCTGGAAAAGTTGATAAAACAAAGAAAGAAAGATTTTACACAAAGGATCAAGTTGATAGAAATATAAGAAGTAAAAAGAATGCCTATATGGTTGCAATGGGATCTGTTTCTCCTGAAGAAATAAAACAATTTAGAGGAAGATATCATATACCAGCATCTATACTAAGCATTGTGTTAGGCTTCAGTAAAAATACTATCTCAATAATTGAAACCGAAGGAATAAGTAATTTGACTACGGGAAGATTTATTAAGGTATGTATGAATAATATTAATATAATACATGATTATATTAATATATGTAATGCAATAGACGACTCTAAAAAAGAAGAATTACACAATCGAATTAGAGGAATTGCTTGATGCGATAATTTATAATATAATGTATATGGACGGAATAAATGCCGTCCATTTTTTCGCTTCAATCATTTAGAATAGTCTCAGAAAACGCAGATTAAAGTAGGTAATTAGAATCCGGCTATTAGAAATAACAAAATTGAACTAAGAAATTATAATATTAAAGTATGACTGACTATAAATGAAACGAACTAATCTTCTATTGCGAATCTCAAGCCTAGTAAATGTTTCTATTTCAATAACTACAGTTGTATTTCTTATTGGCATTTGGTTTATGATAGATTCTGATACGGATTTTATTGGATTTTTTTTTATTCCCTATTTAGTTTTAATAATTTATTACTTCGTTTTATTGGGGAAGGGAATAAAATTAGTAATGAAACCTAATAAATTAAAAGTAAATGTATACTTATATCTTTGTATATTATTACTGCTTAATATTACACCAATCGCATTAATTTATTTCCTAACATCCTAATAGAACACTACTGTAAATTGGATTCCAAGATTAATATATAGTCTCACAAAAGGAGCTACAAAAGAACCAGGAGAAACACGTTTGAGCATATGGGCACACAAAAACATAAAATAATTTTATTAAGTTTGAATCTTAAAGACCGAATTTATTTCAATCAACTATGAAGAGAATATTTTTAAAGATATTTATAATTAGCCTTATCGCTTTATTTTCTTGTGATAAAGAGGAGGATGAAAAATCAACTGACTTCATTGGTATATCTTCTAATTCTATAGAGTTTTCTTCGATAAAGGATTCAACCGAGATAACTACAAATGATGTTAATTGGTGGTTTGTCAGTTTAAACGTTCAAGGGGAAATTACGACGGTTCTTTTTGAAGATACTATTAAAAATGATTGGTTTCAAATAATAAAAACCGATAAGCAAACTATCAAGATTTTTGTTGATGAAAACAAGACTAATATTGATCGAACTTTCTCTGTTGATATTGAATGGGGAAACTACTTTGATTATATTGAAGTGTTACAGAAATGAACTAAGATAAAAGGTTATAATGCTTTTGGGAGCATTAAGAATTTAAGCATATGAAAAGTAAAGCGGTCATATTATATTCAACCGTAGATGGGCATACATTAAAAATTTGTAATCATATTGCTGCACAATTAGAAGAAAACGGCTGCAATGTAAATGTTAATGAAATTTCCACATTTAATAAACCGTTATTAGATTATAATACTGTAATTATTGGAGCAAGTATTAGATACGGAAAGCATAATAAAAAATGGATTGACCAGAAGAATGGAGTCCCAGTTAAACATTATATGTATCATCCTTTTTCTGGTAAAACACACCAATATGGTTTTAATAGAACTGTAGAAATTAAGTAAGTTATATTGAATATGTTTAAAAGGAATATATTGTCAATATTGATTTTAGCTCTTTTGAGCTGTAGTAATAGTCAAAATGATCAGTTAATTTTCGAACCTCATATTCAAAAACTTTTGGATTATTTTATTTCTTACAATGAAAATTTAACTCAAGAGGATTATTTTATAAGAATCATAGGAACTAAAACAAACATTAATAATTTTCGGTTATATATAAATGCGGAAATCCTTAAAAACTCATGTTTTACTTTTAACGACTCAGAAGAAGAAGTATTTTATACTGAATACAAAAAATTCAAAGTAACAGTTGATGGGGATTATCAGATGTTAATGAAAAAACAAAATTCACTAATTAAGTTAGAAAAAGATACTGGATTATATGATTATATACCAAATAATTACAATCCACCTCTTTGGGAATTTATAATAAACAACAAACAAATAGTCAAATTTGACTATTTGTTTTGTAATTTAAATGACCAACAAGAAAAGGAAATTATGTTGATTTCTATACCAAAGAACTGGTTTAAAAACAATGAATAGTAATTTTTACTCTCAGTTGGCGGACTTGTAGTCCGTGAAATAAGCAAGCTGTATATAAAATAAAAGAGTCACAATTTTTAAAAAAAGTTGTGACTCTTTGTATTATATGGTAAGAATTATAACACAGGTTTATTTGAGAAATTAACCAAAATTTAGTCTCACAAAAGGAGAAATAAAAATGATGCTGTTATCTTTAATCTCTATTTTTTGGTGATTTAAGACAAGATGACCTTCGCCTTTCTTAATGAAGATGATTTCAAAAAAATCGGAATTAAACACTTCCTGTTTTAAATAATACCCCTTGAGTTCTTCTGCGGACAAAACATTTAGAAGAAAATCTACTCCACATTCAGTTTTATGAAATTTCAGAGTTTCCATTTAGCTAATTTATTAATATATGTCTGCTATACTTTATCCAGAAGTTTTCTTTTGTCCTCCTTCATTCTCTTAAAATGACCTGGTGTCAAACCTGTTACTTTCTTGAATTGATTACTTAAATAGGCTGCACTCGAATAGTTCAAACGGAAGGCAATTTCACTCAAAGAAAGTTCATCAGTATCCATTCGGCCTGATACATATTGTTAACAAAAGCATGCCTACTTAGCTTTGATTCAAAATATAAGCATGAAAGAATCGAGTTACAGGAAGTTAATAGAAGAACACGAACAATCAGGATTAAGCGTTAGAGATTTTTGTTCCAACCAAGGATTTGCAGTTTCAACTTTCTACAAATGGAAAAAGACATTGCAAGAAGAACAAGTTCAGAGTTTTGTGCCTCTGGTAATAAAAGAGAAGAAATATACAAAAGAGGTACCGATTGTAAGAGATGAAAAAACAATTGATAATAACACATTTGAGTTTACTTTTCCAAACGGAACAAAGCTAAAGCTCACTGGGGAATTAGATCTATCAGTTCTCAAAGCAATTATTCATCTTTAATAAAACCAGACTATGTTTAATTTACATGGGAAGCTTCAGTATTTCCTATACCCGGCACCAGTTGATATGCGTAAAAGTTTCTATACCCTAAGTGGCGTAGTTAGTTCTATTATGAAACGTAATGTACAAGATGGAGAGGCCTTTATTTTTGTTAATCGAAATATGAGTATAATGAAAGTTCTCCATTTAGAGCATGGAGGATTGGTTATTTACCATAAGAGACTTGAAAATGGCACTTTTACATTACCTAGATTTAATGAAGATATCGTGTCACAGCAAATAACCTGGCAGGAATTAATGATGATTGTAGACAATGTAAAACCTATAAAAAGAAGATTGAAAAAACGTCAAAAATCAACCTGATTTCCATTCACAAATTAGGCTACACCCCCTGATTTTACTATCTTTAGGCGTCTAATAGATCAGGGGATAAATGAGCCAATTTTCAGATAATGATGATTTCATACAAGAACTACTTCAGCAAAGAGATGAACTCTATGCAGAAGTATCTCGTTTTCGTCATGCAGATAATGGTACATTAGATACTCTTGAAAAAGAAAATAGAGAAAAAGATACTATCATTAAGCAGCAATCAGAAAAAATTGATAAGCTATTAGATCAATTAGCCTGGTATAAACGTAAAATGTGGAATCCTTCCAGAGAACGGTATATACCAGAGAATCCTGATCAAAGGAAAATAGACTGGGACGGATTGGACTTATTGCCGGAGGAAGAAAAGCTGGCAAAAGAAGCTGACAAAGAAATAATCGCTTACGAACGTCGCAAACCACAAAAAGAAAAAAAGAAACCTGTTCGTTTACCACTTCCTGAAGATCTTAGAAGAGAAGAAGAGTTTATAGAACCAGAAGGTCTTAATGAAAACTGGGTACGTATAGGAGAAGAAGTTACTGAGGTACTAGAATATAAACCGGGAGAACTTTATGTGCGTAAAATAATACGCCCAAAGTATGCTGTAAAATCAGAAGAACAAATAACTGAAGAACAATCAAGAATCAGGATTGCTTCACTTCCCTTATTACCATTGCCACGTAGCAATGCAGATGCATCATTACTTGCAGAGATAATCATGAATAAATATCTCTATCATATACCTTTTCATCGCCAGATAGCCATGTTCAAACAGTTGGGATTGATACTTTCTGCATCAACAGTAAATGGATGGTTTAAGGATGTTTGTGATTTGCTTCGGGCATTATATTACCGACTGGGAGAAATAGTGAAGGATAGTGACTATATACAGGTTGACGAGAGCACCGTTCCTGTTGTAAATGATGAAAAACACAAGACGGTAAAAGCTTATTTGTGGATGGTTCGATCAGTAATGAAAAATCTGGTTTATTTTCATTACGACAAAGGTTCCAGAGCTCAAAAAGTAGTGGTTGAACTTTTACACGATTATAAAGGCGCTATCCAAACAGACGGATATGAAGCTTACTCCATCTACGAACAAAAGAAAGGTGTTTTGCTCTTGGGATGCTGGGCTCATGCGCGTCGTAAATTTGAAGAAAGCCTCAAGGAAGATAAAGCTGGAGCTGAATATGCATTGCTTCAGATAGGTAAACTATATCAAATCGAAACAATGGCTGATGATCAGGAATTAGATTTTCAGCAACGAGCAGAACTTCGTACTCGTTTGGCTTATCCAATTATGGTTGCATTTGAAAAATGGATTGTCAATTATTATCCGAAAGTTTTACCAAATGGACGAATGGGAAGAGCATTGAAATATACGTATTCCCTTTTTTACCGCTTGTCACGCTATCATTTGGATGGACGATATAAATTGGATAACAACTTGGCAGAAAATGCCATTAGGCCTCTGGCTTTAGGTAGAAAAAATTATTTGTTTTGCGGCAATCATGAAGCTGCCGAAAACGCTGCTGTTATATATTCTTTAATAGGATGCTGTAATGCTTGTGATGTTGATGTTCGAGAATGGTTAATCGATGTATTAACAAAGATTCCAAACTATAATAATGATTACTCTAAAGATTTAGCAGATCTTTTACCTCACAATTGGAAAAATTCTAATAAAACAGAGATTATTCCAACAGATTCCAATAATTGTTAGATTTTCTACATTGTTGCTAAAAATGGCTTTACTTCTTGAACTCAATTAATTTTAACATACGTGCGAGACCGCATGCTTACGTTCATCATATACCAACAGTTCTTTTACCTTTTCAATTTTTTGGGCGATAAAGTATTTTTCAATCGTGATTCCTTCAATCTCTGAAAATAGGTTGGATAAATAATTATAATCGTGATGCAGTGTATTGCCTAATTCTTCTGAAAGGTTGATTTTTATTTCATTATCTTGATGATGTACAAGATTTATTATTGTATTTTTTATTTTTTCAATGATACGGCTTTTTTTATCGTCAATGATTTCAAAACCTAGTTGAATTAAAGCATTATCCAATCTTTTCTTTTCTTCCAATGAAGGTTCGTTTTCAAGATATACCTCGCCAAGGTTGATGTTTTCTACTTTAAATCCTAGTTTGTCCAATTCATTTTGCACCACCATAATACAGCGGTTACAAACCATGTTTTTGATAAAGAGTTTCGTCATATTTTTCTTGATAACTCCAATTTAATTGGAGGCCGATTTAACAAGTCCTCCTTTTTCCTGGACAACCAGATTCCCCCAATCATTAATCGCTTCCAAAGCCGGAATAAATGTTTTACCGAAATCAGTTAAGCTATAAATGACTTTAATCGGGGGTTTATCGCCATACACATTTCGTGAGACTAAACCACTTTCTTCCAACTGTTTTAGTTGTAAGCTGAGCGTCATCTCAGTTATAGCGTGTATTTCTTTCCTTAATTCGTTATAACGCTTTTCTTCATCTTTGAGGTGATACAGAATTACAGATTTCCATTTTCCACCCACTAAATCCATTGCCAGACTTACTGTGCATGGATAAGTTTTTCCATTTAATTCAATGTTTTTTCCCATATCTCTGACCTATCTAATTTGATAGTTATTGCAAAGGTATATCACTAAAGTTAATTTTGCAACTATAAAAATGATAGTTATGAAAGTGAAAAAAATATTTATAATCAATGCCGGACAAAATTTTGCTCATTCCGGAGGTAAGCTAAATAATACAATTACGGGTTGGGATAAAGAGTTCTTTACTGCTGGTAGCGGATTCGAATTACAGATTACAAATCTATCTGATGGTTATGATATCGAAACAGAAGTAGATAAATTCCTATGGGCAGATGTAGTTATCTATCATTTTGCTGCCTGGTGGATGAACATGCCTTATACATTAAAGGAGTATCTCGATAATGTATTAACAGCAGGTCACAGAAAAGGGATGTATTACAGTGATGGTCGCAAGGCTGACAATCCTGAACGCAATTACGGGAAAGGTGGTTTGATGCAAGGTAAAAACTATATGGTAACTACAACATGGAATGCTCCGGAGGCAGCTTTCAGTATCCCTGATGAATTTTTTATGGGACGAAGTGTGGATGATGGTGTTCTATTTGGTTTTCACCGCATGCATGCTTTTATAGGTATGGATGCACCTATTGGTAGTTTCCATTTCCACGATGTGGAGAAAAACATTTCTGATGAAAGGGTGGCTGAATTTCGCAAATCATACCTGTCGCACCTATCTGACAATTTTCAAGAATAATCCGTTAAATGTTTAGATATGAAGATAATGAATAAAATCACTTTGGTAATAATAGCCTTCTTGACGGTTGTTGGAATTACCAATGCACAAAACACAAAAAAAATGAAGAAGAAAGTATTGTTTGTAGTTACAAGCCATAGCGAAAAAGGTAACACAGGTGAGAAAACAGGTTACTACCTTGGTGAAGTTTCCCATCCCTGGGAGGTGTTGTTCGATGCGGGCTACGAAATAGACTTTGTCAGCCCGCTTGGAGGAGAAGCTCCTGTTGACGGTTTTGATTTGACAGACCCTGTAAATAAAAAGTTTTGGGAGAATACTGAATACAGGCATAAAGTTGAAAATACCTTGAAACCATCGGAAGTAACGGTAAATGAATATGCTGCCATTTATTATGCCGGTGGTCATGGTACTATGTGGGATTTTGCAGATAACAAAGAATTGCAAAAAATTGCTGCTCAGATTTATGAAGCGAATGGTGTTGTTGGTGCAGTTTGTCACGGACCTTCAGGACTCGTAAATATCAAATTGAGTGATGGCTCTTACCTGGTTGCAGGCAAAAAAGTAAATGCCTTTACGAATGAAGAGGAAGAGATTGTAGGATTAACCAAGGTTGTTCCTTTCTTATTAGAAGATAAACTGAAAGAACGTGGAGTAATATTTGAAAAGTCTGCACCTTGGCAGGTACATGTTGTGACAGACCAACGATTGGTGACAGGTCAAAATCCGCAATCAGCTCATGCTGTTGGCGAAGCAATTAAAGAACTTCTTAAATAAAATCATTATGAAATGGCAATGGATGCTGATAGCTTTAGTATCGGGTGCTTTTTTACCGATACAAGCGGGACTAAATACGAAATTGGGAAAAACTATTGAAAGTCCTGTATATGCTTCACTCGTATCTTTTGCAGTGGGTGTGATTGCTCTAACCCTTTTTGTAATTCTGACTAAGCAAGAAATCGCCTGGAATGGATTCAAATCCGCTCCTTCCTATGTATGGTTAGGAGGAATATTAGGTGCCTTTTATGTAACAGCAATTATTTTATCCTTTCCAAGAATTGGTCCTGCCATGACTTTCGGATTGGTTATAGCAGGGCAAATGTTGATTGCTGTTTTGCTTGACCATTTCAATATTCTGGTAGCACAGCAACACAGCATCAATATCTGGAGAATTGTTGGCGTGATGCTTATTGTTGGAGGTGTGATATTGATACGAAAATTTTAAAATAATAAATAATTTAAATAGATGAAACAAAGTGCAATTGTATTCCCCGAGAAATATACTCCCGGAACAACCGATAATTATTGTTCAAACGAGGTAATTGTTAAAGGCTTAACAACTCAAGAAGTATGGAAATTCTTAGTGAATCCTTTTGTCTGGACGGAGTATTATGAAAATTCATCTGATGTTGAGTTTTTAAATGCTAACGACAAAGAATTATATGACGATGTGCGTTTCCATTTTAAAACTTTTGGTTTCCCAATCGAAGCCCAGGTAACGGAATTTGTTCCGCCTCGTGAAAACGAAGCAGCTCGATTAGCTTGGCACGGTTGGGCTGAAGGTAATGAAGAAACACGCTTGGATGTTATCCACGCCTGGTTGATTGAAGATTTACCAGGCGATAGAGTTCGAATTCTTACTCAGGAAAGCCAGATTGGAAAACCAGCACAGGAACTTGCTAAAACAAAGCCTAATCCAATGATTAATGGTCATCAGGAGTGGCTTGATGGATTGGTAAGTTATGCCCAAAGTAAAAAATAAACATAATCATTTGAGATATGAAAAATGTAAAAATAGCCTTTCTTGGCCTCGGTGCAATGGGGTCAAGAATGGCACTAAACTTACTAAAAGCAGGTTATGATTTAACCGTTTGGAACCGTACTACCCAAATAGCTGAGGAGTTTGCTAAAAATGGAGCAAAACATGCAATGACGCCCAAAGAGGCTGTGATTGATGCAGATATTGTAATTTCAATGGTAAGAGATAATGAAGCATCGAAAGATGTTTGGTTCAATGATGCAACCGGAGCAATTGTCGGAATGAAAAAAGATGCAATCGCCATTGAGAGCTCAACATTGACAAGGGGATGGATAAAAGAAATGTCCTCTTTATTTGATAAAGCAGGCATTAAGTTTTTAGAAGCTCCTGTTTCAGGAACTCGTCCGCAAGCAGATTCTGCACAGTTGATTTATTTTGTTGCAGGAGACAAAGTTGCTTTTGACATTACGAAACCTGTATTGGAAAAAATGGGTTCGAAAATTAATTTTCTTGGAGCACCTGGTAATGCTGCAATTACAAAATTGGTAACTAATTCGTTATTGGGTATTCAGGTTGCTGCTTTATCAGAACTTATTGGTGTAATTAAAAGCAACAATGCTGATGTGACTGAAATATTAAATGCTGTATCACAAACAAGCCCCTGGGCTCCCATAAATAATTTTATTAGTTCAACTATTATTAATAAAAATTTTGCACCTCAGTTTCCTGTTGAGTTAATATCAAAGGATTTTGATTATATCTCAACAATAAATGATGCGGATGAACAAATATCTCTTTTAAAAAGAGTGTCTGAAATTTTTCATGCAGGTATTGACAATGGATTAGGTGACCTGAACATGACAGGAGTTTCAAAACTTTTCGAATAATAATTATTTATTTTTGACTGTATGGTTTTTACTTTTATCAAGAAGTGAAAACCAATTTTTTTATAAATATTTTCACTTAGATTATAACATAGAGTAATGAAAGTATTAGCAATAAATGGCAGCCCTAAAAAAGAAGGGAATACATACCATGCATTAACTATGCTTGGAAATCAATTAGAAAAAGAAAACATTGATTTTGAAATTCTACATATAGGCAACAAGGCCATTCAAGGTTGTTTGGGATGTGGAAAGTGCTTTAAAACTAAAAATAATCAGTGCGGAATTACAACTGACATTGTAAATGAATACATTCCAAAAATTATCGAGGCTGACGGCATTGTGTTAGGTTCTCCTGTTCATTTCTCGGGTATATCAGGAACGATGAAAAGTTTTTTAGACCGTGTTTGGTATGTGTCAACAAGCAATAACAATTCATTGTTTCATCATAAAGTTGGAGCTGCTGTAGTGGCAGTGCGTCGTAGTGGAGGTTCGGCAACGCTTGACGGACTATACCATTATTTATCTTATTCAGAGATGATTCTGGCAACATCAAATTATTGGAATATTATTCATGGAACAACTCCTGCTGAAGCAGAACAGGATACGGAAGGCGTACAGATTATGGAAACTCTTGGTAAAAACATGGCTTGGATAATGAAAATGAAGGAAGCCTCTACTATTTCATCACTTGAGGAACCGGAAATACCAAATAAGATTATGATGAACTTTATTAGACAATACTGATTTGTAAATGAATAATTCTATTTCGAAAGCAAAAAAAATATCCGCCAATAGTATATATAATTGCATAGTTGTGATACTGATTTTGGTGGCTGTTGCTATTAGAGGAGGTGCTACATTTGAATGGCTTTTCCCACAGGAAAAGCCTACATATTCATTAAATGATATCCAAAAAATTCATTCTAATGCAAGCACACTGGAAGTGAATGCAGATAAAACCATTAGCATATTTGATAAAAACAACATCCTTTTGGCTAAAGGATTATTTTCAGGAGATTTTAATACTAAATTTCAAGGGTATGCAGGCATTACCCCTTTGCTTATTTACATCAATAATGATAACACGATAACAGACGTACAGTTATTAAAAAATGATGAATCTCCTGATTATATTGAGCATGTAATCAAAAAGGGATTACTAAACTCCTGGTATAGACAAACTTTAGATAACCTGGATATTTTAAAACTCTGACAATTATAAATGGAATGGTAGATAGAATATCTTTATTTTAAAATTAAAATATTCAAATAATGGTCCTATTAGTCTCACGATAGGCAGAAAGTTTAAAACTATATTAATACAGAAAGATTTTTAACTATAATGAATAATACTTTTTACGATACCAGAAACAACGAATCCATCTTCCTCTGATACAGGTATAGGATAATATTTCTCTTGATTTAATGAAACTAAACTAAATGCATTATTTAATCGTACAAATTTCTTTATCAATACCCTTTCATTTAAACTACAAACAATAATATCACCGTGTTCTGCAAAATTTTGTTTTTTGCCAATAATAATATCTCCTTCATAAATTTTAGGTTCCATGGAATCACCTTTGGCTTCCACTAAGAAAGCTTCAGCTGATGGAAATCTTAATAAACTAGTTGCTATTGGAATATGTTCTAAAGGATAACCATCCAAAATATTTCCACTTGGGCCGCAAGTTGCTAATCCGTATTTCGCAATATAAACTACGTTACTTTCAGGTGTGTCCAAAACAATATAGTCCTTTGAATTATTAGGATTTCGCTTTAAATATCCTTTTTTTTCAAGTTGACCTAAATGATGATATAAAACTCCAGGAGAACTAATATCAACAGCCTCACTCAAATCCTTTATTGACAAAGGGTTTGAGGCGTTTTCTTTTAAAACTTCAAGAATCTTATTCTGTTTTTTATGTAACGAGTCCATATTGCAAATTTAGCAGAATGTTAATAACAAAACTAGAATTATATATTTATTCTAGTTTTATTCTAGTATTTTTACTCATAATATTTAAACTCTAATATTATAAATATGAAAATTAACAATGATGCACCTGGAATGAAGGGACAAAGAAGTAGGAACAAAGATGGTCAGCTCCGACAAAAAAGAGGCGATACTCATATTAGTACAATTGAAAATCATTATGGCAAAGATTTTGGTGTTAGAAGTGATATGCACCTTAATACATATTTGAAAAAGAACAACATAGAATCGTTAAATGATTTGATTAATGGAAAATAGCAATTGCTCCTGTAAACATTTAATAGTTTCTTAAAGGAATTGAATAATTTCAATTCTTTCTATGATCATTTATTAACCATTTCTCTTTATAGAATTTATAATGGAAAGAATAAAAAAGAATCAGCATAGGCTAATCTTAAATAAAATATTTAACTCCCCTAACAATACAATCGTTAAGGTAATGTTAGATAATAATTCTGAAATTATTGGATCAATATTAGATATTGACGACGATGAAATTATTCTTAAGACTTCAACAGGTGTTAAGAATACAACTTTTCAAGCTCTAAAGGAAGTACTAATATAACAATTTTTCACTCAATTTACACTGCTTTTAAACCTAAATAAGAATGGAAAAATATTGAAGAGTAATTATGGGCTAGCAAAAAATAATATGGATAAAAAAGTAAGAAGAGTGGATAGAAAAATTGATGATAAAGAAGCTTTAGTTATATTAACAAAAGGCGAATATGGAATTTTGTCAATGTCTACTCCAGATTATGAAGGGTATGGTATTCCTTTAAATTACGTTTTTGACAGAAATAAGATATACTTTCATTGTGCAGTTGATGGAAAAAAATTAGATTACTTGAGATCTAATAATAAAGTGTCATTTTGTGTGGTAGGTCACACTCAAATTATGCCTTCAAAGTTTGGAACTCTTTATGAAAGTTGTATCGTTTCAGGGTTATTATCAGAAGTTGACGGTGATGAAAAAAGAAACGCCTTAATGCTAATAATTGAAAAATACTCTAATGATTTTGTTGAAGAAGGTAAAGAATACATTAAAAAACTCTATGATAAAACCAAAGTATTAAGACTTTCAATTAAATCAATTACTGGGAAATCACGAAAACAATAAAAGGCTAGGATATACAATAGAATTTTAAGATACAAACAGTCTTATTAAACACTGCTTAAATAATTTTATTAATAAGCAACCGGAACAAAACAAAAACATGTCAGAAGAAAATCAGAATAGAAAAAGCCACTATCAGAAAGTAGTAATTGGTAAAAAAAGAAGAAAAAGAATTAATGAGGATATATCCACAAGTAAAGGATTAGGCATTTTTAATCTCAAATCAAAGAAATAAAGAATTCGTCAAGTAACGAAAATATAATTGTTCACTCTTACTTACATTTTAAATAGTCTCACAAAAGGAGTGTAAAAGAGATAGAGCACGGAAAATGGAAATATATTAATGAAATTTGATAATATACCATTATTACGTATTACATTTAATAGTTTGTTAATCGTTTATAAACGATTGATATTTGTAATTGATAGTATAGCAAATGTTTATGTTGTATAAATGTTATATCTATTTATAAATATGTTAGGGTTTATAAATAAATCACATCATGCAGAAAAGATATAAAAGCACTTTATTAGGTTCCTATTTGCCCTCATTTTTCTTAATTGAGCTTGGAACAACTGAAAAATTGGAAAATCTTGATAATTTATCAGACCGAACTAAGTCTACATTATATCATGAATACGTTCATTTCATGCAAGATTTGACAACAACTTTTGGGTTAACAAACACAATAAGTACTGTAGATATTCAAAAAGCACTTAATGACTCAATTCGAAATAATAAGAAATCGGACTTTAAAGTGCCGTTGTCATATGAGTCTTATTATGACGTAGAGACTTATGATAATTTAAATCAAATGTTTTTTGGAGACAACGAATCTAATTTTTCAGAGAGTAGTTTTATCACATCAATAAACATAATCGAGAATGGATTAATACCAAACTTTGAAGACAAGCCATATATAGAAGTTGAATTTGTTACCTGTGGAGTTAAGGATTCATTTTCATTAGGAGGTATTGCCATCATGGAAAATATGGCATATCTCATTGAAAGGAATCTATATGATAATGTTAATCCGCCTTTTTTCCCATATAGAGTTGTAGAAAAAATTGTGGATTACATATATCCAGAACTCACAGGAGATATCAATCTGATTATGTTATGTGATTACTGTTTGAATACGCCTGACCCAGGTCGTTTTCTTATTGAATTTTTAAACATAATTAAAAAAAATAATTGCAAAGAATATTTAGAGTTCTATCAAATATTTAGAATGTATAATTTCAATTCACTAGATGGAGAAAATTACACGATTTACACATTATTTGAAAAGCGAAGTGAACTAGCCGCTAGTCAGCTAAAAGGCTACTTTACGATTCCTATTTTCTCTGACATAAATACTTGGATTGATAAAATTTTAAATTCAACAAGCACATATAGATTAGAAAATTTCAACTTTTGGGTTGATATCTTAAGTAAACCCACTCAGCATGAAAGAAGAAATGAATTTAACCGAATGATATCTCAGTTTGGTTTTCCACTACTTTCTAATAGTAATAAGGAAACATCTTTTTATCACCCTGAGATAATGCCAGATAAAATAGTTGCATTTCTAGCTATTAATGAAGTAAGAGAAATTTTAATGAATCGACAAACTGAATGTCAATTGCAAGCTCTCTGTTGTAAAAGTGAAGGTGATATTACAAATGAAAATTGCAAAACTCCATGGAAGAGAGGAAGTGTACATCCTTTATGCCCATTTGGTCAAATCATTAAAATGTGGGGAATTCATGAAAAAACACCAGTATAATATAATTACAACCCCTAAAGGAATTCTAAGATAAAACAGTCTCAGGAAACGCACTTATATTTTAATATTTAACCCGGAACCAGATTAAAATAAAAAAAATGTCAGAAGTATTTCAAAATAGTAAAATCCATTATCAGAAAGTAATAATTGGTAAGAAGAGAAGAAAACGAATAAATGAAAATAAATCCGGAACCAAAGAATTAGGTATAGCAAATACTAAAGTGAAGAAATGAAATAATTATAACCTTATTAAAACCAATACTCAATGTGTAAATATAAAATAGGCCAAATTGTTAAATTAAAAAACCATGAAGGTGATTATGAAATTAAAGCAACAAAAAATAATCCTGTTAAGTTTGAAAATGGTTTAACCTTACCTCAAGATACCGAATATGTATTTAAAAGAATAGATGGGTATATGGAGAAACCTTTTGAATCATTTTTATACTTTAATGAGAATATGATTAGAGAATAGGCTTACCAAACGCATATACACTTAATCAACAACAATAATTTACTATGGGAAAAGAAAAAATACAAGAAATAGATGATTTGGTCTCAAAGATTAAAGCAGATGTAATTGACTATGCACTAACTTTAGAATTTACAAACTGTATAAATTTTAAACCTGGAGATAAAACAAAGTTTGAAGGCATCCCAAAATCACCAGGATTATATTTCTTTTCAATAAAGAACACAAACAATAAGGCTTTTGCCGACTGGCTATCTTGGTTCCAACCTATTTGGGAGATGGATTATATTAAGAAAAAGTTTACTCCAAATACATCAAAAAAGAGGGTTAATGTCCATTTAAAGAAGAATGATTGTACAGAATGGATTCCGTTATATTTAGGCAAATCACAAAATATTCAATCAGAATTAAACAGCATGAGGAACTCATATTGAATAGACCTACATTTGCTATGAAGTTAGATGCAAGAGAAGAATTTTATGAGGTTGATTTTAAAGTAGAATTTCTTGAACTAAACACTGAAAATCCCAATGAAGTTTTGGTGCTTATTGAAAAAGAATTAAGGGATAGATTTAATCCAATAATAGGTAGACAATAGTCCCACAAAACCCAAGTTTTACAAATTAAACACCAATTGAATAAAACATAGAAAGCATTTATTGATATAATCAGCAAATACTTACTTCAATTTAAAAAATTGTGATATAACTAATAAAACTTTAAATTATAACTATTTTAGTATAAAGTTAGCCAATATACTAGGGCCAAATTAAGACTGGAGTTTGAGAGTTGATGAAGAAATTGTCAATAAAACGATCAAAACACATATAAAAACAACTATTTCGAATCTAATTCTAGAATTATGAAAAAACTATCAATTAAAGAAATTATTGATTTTACAGGAAAGTCTGATAGAAGTAAAAAGACATTTGCTCTGAACTTAGAAAATGATAAAGAAAAGAAAAATTCGGATAGTGGAGGTGATTATTGGATAAGTTGTTTAAGCGCTATTAGTAATGGATTTAAACTGAATGATAATAGTATTATTGTTGATAAGATTCATGAATTAGAAGAGAAGTATGAAAGCACTGATCATAAAAAGACGAAAGTAATGTATGAGAGAAATATTTCGATTCTTTATAAATTTGAAGACTTTGACTTTAGTAAATGGATACCCAAAGTCGACTTTAGAACAATTAAAAAGCACAAATCTGATTTTTTATTAAACATTAAAGGTCTTCATGTTCAGGCAATACCACAACATGTATTTACTTATCAAAATGGGAATAAAGAAATAGGAGCAATATGGTTCGTAGCAAAATTGGACGGATATGATATAATCAAGGTCGCTATGTTTACAGATATTCTTTATAGGTATTTGAATATTAACTTCTCAAAAGACTATAAAATAAGTATCGATTTCTGCATGGCCGTTGACGTAGTAAATCAAATTGAAGTTAGTTATGCACAGATTTTAAAAGATAAAATTCCATTAAAACTAGATTCAACAATTGAAGAAATTAAAAAACTAATGTAGAATAACTAATAGCTATGTATTATCCTTTAGCCAAGGATATGTAGACTTTCGACCTTTTTATAAATATATTGATTGCGCAAAAGAACTCTTGAAAAAAGAGAAGCTGATAAAACGAAAAATAATTAGCTATGACATATTTTTTATTCGCAAATTAGAATTTATTTAGTTTGTGTGATGCAAACTATATAAATTGAATAAGTTTAAGGCTACAGTAGCAAGTGGATATTCTTGAACATGCTGACCCCCTTTCCAGACGCCAGTTCCTGCTAGGTTTTAGCATGACATTCCGGCGGATCACCGGAATATCTAGATTAGATATAATAAACTCTAAAGTAAAGAAATGACAATTGAGAATACTTGCTTGAATTATTAATAGTCTCAAAAAATGAGGGAAATAGAATAAAAGCTGCTTTTTTCAGAGTAAATCATAACAGTATGAGTCGGTAAAAAAGATTGTCAATCATTCGTTCTATGTGCTTACTAACGAAGCAAAACCAACAGAACCAAGAACCTATCGTAATTATTATAAAAGCTTTATGAAAGACCTTGGAATACCACACTTGAAATTTCATGGTTTGGGCCACAGCTTTGCTACACGCTGCATTGAGAGTAATTGCGACTATAAAACAGTTAGTGTATTATTGGGACACTCAAATATAAGTACGACTTTAAACTTGTATGTCCTAATACAGAAACAGAAGAAAAAAGCAATAAATCAAATGTTTAAGTCTTTGAATTAGCAAGGGTAACATCTTGCTTTTAACAAAAAAGTAAAAGATGTACTTGTTTATGACTAGTTATAACTATTTTTGATTCTTACATTAATTTTTTCAGAATAATGTTTGTTTAAACACTATGTCAATGAGTAAAACATTCAATATATATTGTGACGAAAGTTGCCATATCGAAAACGACCATAAAAGATATATGTTGTTGGGATGTGTAAGTTCTGCCTACAACCAGGTAAAACGTCATTCTCAGCGTATAACAGACTTAAAAGAGAAGCATCATTTTTACGGAGAAATAAAATGGTCAAATGTATCCAATTCACAAATCAAGTTTTACAAAGATTTGATTGATTATTTTTTCGATACTGATTTAAGGTTTAGAGCTGTAGTTGTAGATAAAACAAAGTTAAAGAATGATGAGTTTGACCAGGATTACGATGATTTTTATTATAAAATGTATTATTACCTGTTAAACCATAAAAAAAATAGCCTATACAACTACAATGTATATCTCGACATAAAAGATACTTTAAGTGCTTATAAGGTTTCAAAACTTAAAGATATCCTGAATATTAAGTTCGGGGTATTCAGAAATGTCCAGAACATCCGTTCGCATGAGAGTTTAATAATGCAGCTTTGCGATTTAATTATGGGGGCTCTTTCATATAACCTAAATGACAATAATAAAAAGGTAACGGCAAAAATGCAGTTGGTAGAGCAAATAAAAAACCACGCAAAGCAAGAATTAAATGGTACTTCAAATTATGAAGAATCCAAGTTGAACCTGTTTTTTATTGATTTGAAATAATATGCCATTTAACCTACTTAAAAAATATAACGACCTGCTTGAGTTAACAGGTTTAAGTCCGGCACAACGAAAAGATTCATTAATGGGTGTTTTTAATCGGGATATTGTAAATAATCCTTCGTTTCAATATAAAGGAAAGCCTATTCAGCCAACACCTAAAGATGGTGAAATCCCAATGAGTACATTATTTACTCACTTAACTACAGAAGTTGTGGATAAAAAAACACGGAAAAGAGAGTTTGATATACAGAGGTCGATTCGTTTACATTGGGTAAAGCATCATGTGGATGAAAACAAGAAAGATAACATGCTTATTTTTTCTGTAAAAGAAACCGAAGGAAACAGAACTTATATATACGATGAAGATGAAAAGTACGTGATTGTACTGGAGCCTTTAAGAAAGATAAATGAGTATTATTTATTATCTGCTTATCATGTAAGAGGCAAGGATGCAGCTCGTAATAAATTTAGAAAAAAGTATAAACGAAAGCTAAACGAAGTGCTATAAAACGCAAAAAACGCAAAGCTTCGAGGCTTGCGTTTTTCGATTTCCTTCCTCCGAACGGTAGGATGAACTCGGTACAAATATAAACTAGAAAAAGCGTTTAAACAAGGTTTTCTTGTATAATTTTAAACTGATAAAATATGCAATTGATATTTCTCAACCTGAATATACTTATTATACAATGGAATTATTCTACGAAAGTGAAAAATTATAAATTAGTCTCACTAAACCCAGTTTTTAATAAAGTAGAACCGAATGAAAAATAATGAAAATAGAAAAGCCACTGTATAATGAATAATACAATGGCTTTTAATTTTTAACCAAACCTAACCCTGGTGCAAAAGTATTAATTTTTATGAAATATAAAATCTAATCGATTTATTATTGTACCATATTAAAAATAGATTATATCGCATTAATATACAGCACCATTAATAAATGATAGCTATATTTAATTTCAGACATCTATAAATGAAGAAGCAATAAATGATTCGTTAAAATTTCGAGCCCAAGATGTGCATGATCCAATTAGCTCTTCAGGAGGTTCAAACATTGAATTTACTTTTGTACCTACAATTTTTTTGTTTAATTCTTTTGCTTTGGCTACTTCCCAATTCTGCCAATTTTTATATCCGATTAAACCTGAATTTAGATCCTCTTTATTTGAATCCTCACTAACAATAACTAATACATAAGTACATTTACTAATTTTTAATGTTAACTCATCTTTTAACTTTAAAATATTATTTGAGCTAATTTTTTCGGATGGCATATCGTTGTATGAAAAATCACATTCCATATGTTCATTCCAAGCATTAAGTACAAATTTGTAATGCTCCTCATTATTATAATCAAAACTTACGTAAACATTCTTTTTTTCCATAATATTTTTAGTTCAACGATTAATATGAATATGCATATTTAATTATAGGATTCTGATCTATATATAAATTAGCCATTATAAATTTACGTTAAATTCAAAGTTTTGTAAAGGTTTTATTTATAATGCCTCAGAGGGATTAGGTTTTATCCTGGATAACGAGATTGATCAAATAGACAAAATTTGCCTATCTAAATTGCAATGAAAAAAAGTGTGCATAGTTACTTACATTATAAGCACAAATGTGCACACATACTTACATTATAAATAGTCTCACAAAAGGAGGTGGATAGAGCAAAAGTCACACTTATATTGGTAATAAAATATAAGTGTGTATTCTTTACTTACATTATAAATTACTTAATTCATCAAGATTCACGTTATATTTGAATGTGAAATGTTAATAGAGTTCACAAAATTTGCAAACAATAAGAAGATATGTTATTTATATCCACTTATTGTTATTTAATATCAGTAACAAAACTTCATATTGTTATTAATTAAAAAGAGTTAATACAGAGCAACATTCTGTATAACAAAGAATTAATATGGATAATAAAATAGAAATATATAAAACCAATACAGGTACCGAGATCAATGTAAAGCTTGAAGAAGATACTATCTGGCTTTCTCAACAACAAATGGCTGAGTTATTTGACAAGGATGTTCGTACTGTGAATGAACATATAAAGAACATTTATGACACCCAGGAGTTACACAAAGATTCAACTATCCGGAAATTCCGGATAGTTCGCAAAGAGGGTAAAAGAGAGGTAAATAGATCTATTGACCATTATAATCTTGATATGATTATATCGGTGGGATACCGTGTAAATAGTAAAAGAGGTACACAATTTCGTCAATGGGCAACACAACGCTTAAAAGACTATCTTGTAAAAGGATATGCTATTAATGAAAAACGTTTAACACAAAAACAACAGGAAGTAGAATATTTAAAAACGGGAATAAGGATTGTCAGTCGAGCCTTTGAAGAAGCCACAAATGAGCAGAATAAAGAAGTTTTTCAGATCTTTTCAAAAGGATTAGCTCTATTGGATGATTATGATCATGAAGAATTGGATAAAGTTGGAACAACTAAAAAGGAGGTTGTTTATCCTAACAAGAAGGACTATTTAAATTTGATAAACAACATGTACTCAGAATTTGAGTCCGATGTGTTTGCAAAACCTAAAGACAATAGTTTTGATAGTTCTATTAATCAGATTCGTCAAGGATTTGGAGGCATAGACTTATATCAGACCATTGAAGAAAAAGCTGCCAACCTTTTATATTTTATTACAAAAAATCATTCTTTTGTTGATGGTAATAAAAGAATAGCTGCAGCTTGTTTTGTTTTCTTTTTAGAACAAAATGACGTATTGCTTAAGGAGGATGGGCAGCCAATTATTGATAACAATACTCTTGCTGCCTTAACGTTATTTATTGCCACAAGTAAAACCGAAGAATCAGATATTGTAAAGCAATTGGTAATAAGTATTCTTAACAGAAATAAGTAATATGACAATCTACTGGTTATATTGTACCTTTTATATTTAAAATAGTCTCAGAAAACGCAACTTATAAATTAATATTTAATCAGAAATCGGACCAAAACAAAAACTTGCTTGAAGAAAACCAAAACTATTGAAAAAGCCATCCATGAATAGAATAATAGCTTATTGTTTAATTTGTATTTCTCTTAATAGTTGCTGCCAAAATAAAAGGGTTTTTAAATATTATGATAAGGTAAAAGTATCATTTAATATGAGACCTGAAGTACTTTTTGAGAATGTTGAATTTGATACAACTGAATTAGATTATTTATCAAAGGAAAAATCAATAAGGATAATCTTTGAGATAGATATAGAGAAAGAAGTTATTAATGATATTTATTTAAAATACTATTTGCCTAAGTTAGAAGAATATCCATGTCAAGTTGATAGTTTATTTGAAAAAAAAGAATTAGAGATATGTTATAGTATTCATGAAAAGTTAAATTTAAATATGTTATCTTATATGACTTTAAATGTAAAGCTTAAGGAAAATTTAATACTACGAAAAGGTCAAAAACCGATTTTACTCCTGCCATGTGAATTTACTAATAAGTATTATAAACCCATAGGCTCTGATATATAAATAAACTTTCACTACGAGATGAAGTTACCCCCAGTAGGCCAATTAGCAAATAATGAAATAACTAAGGAGTGAATAAAAATACAAGAGTTGCAAACGTAAAAAGTTTTGCAGCTCTTTTGTTTTATGCAGTAGGGTTTACAACCAGGAATATAAAGCAACGATATTTTTATAATAGATTTCTTAAAACTTAATTAAAAAAATAGAAGTCACAAATGCAAAAGGAATTCTAAGATTAATATAGTCTCACATAAGGAGGATTATATTTTAAATTCATCATTCCACAAATCCACCATTTTATCAACGGTTTGTGCATATGAACCAGCGCATAATACCGTACTGCTTTTCGCACAGAAACATAGTTAATTACTTGCACAAAACCTCCGCAAACAACAGTCCACTCACTATTCCTCAATCCTAAAGAGTTTGTTATCCTCTGATAGTTCAAGAATAAAGTAATCCTCATTATTTAATTCATCAGGTAACTTATCCTTCAATATTGAAGCCACAAATTGAATGTCACTTTTATTAACTAAATCTGCTATTTTAACAAGTTGATTGTCATGCATCAATTCTTTCTTGTCATTAAGTATAAAGTGCATGCAAGGAATATTTTCTTCGTCTGCAAAAAATGTGTAAGCAATATCAAAACAAGAGATCTCTCCTTGTTTTTTTCCAGAACTAAAATTTGTATTAAAAGCACTAAACTTATATAATCTTTGTCCTTTTTTGTTTTTAACCTTATCATATTTTAATGCATACTTTTCGGTATACAATAGTTCTGACACTGAAGAAAAGTGTTTATTAAACTTATTTAATTGTGCTTTAACTGTAGATTCAAAGTCATCCGAGAACAATTCTTCATCTATTGACTCTAGGGTTTCATTGTAACTTTTTAAATTTTCTTCAACATCATTCAACTGCTGAACAATGTTTTCATACTCCCCTTTTAATCTATATTTTTCATTTAATTCAGCAATCAAGACTTCAAGTTCTTCAAATGAATCACTTTTTGATATAATTTGTGACAATTCCTCTTCTTGTCTTAATAACTTATTTAATTGAACATTGTTATTTTCAATCTTAGAATTTAAAGCCGGAAGTTCATTTGATATAAATTTTTTCTTCTCTGAAATCATGTTGTTGTGATATGCCACCATGTCTTCAAATGACTTCTGTAGTTTCCCTATAACTTTCGATGCTTGTTGATATATTTGATTAAGTTGTCTTGTATCAATCGTAGTACTAGAGGCTTCTAATTCCAATAAGGTTTCATTTATTAGGTCTTTACGAATATTTAATTTACTTGTTTCTGAACTCAGCCTATTAATTTTGTATTTTACTTGATTTAATGCATCTAAGTCTGATTCAAAATTTTCATTTAAATTAAGATTTGACTTTTTCTTGTCAAGTTCTTGTATTTCGTTTTCTATTATTGCAAGTGTTGTTTCGTAAGCTGATTTAGTCTGAATTTTCTCCAGTCTTTTTCTGAATGAATCTTCTTGTTTTATTTTTTCTAGTAATTCTTGTTTACTATTCCCCTTAGTAAACTCACAACCTAATAAAAACAAGTGCAAAGTTTCATATTCTGCATCAGAAGTATATTTATCTAATGTTTTTAGAGTATTATTAATACTTAAATCTTTATATCTGATATTATGAGAAATAATCTGCCTCAAAGTAGGTTTATCTGATAAATGCTCTGGAAATAGTAATTCAGTAAGCTTTGGTTCAAATTCATTTTCTGTTAGATTTTCACCATTAACTTTTCTTATTACTTTACTTTTAGAACTTTGAAAATTCCGTTCTATTACGATTTCAAGAGCAGATTCATCATCAAGATTTTCCGTTAAAGTAAGAGTAACTAATATTTCATTGTTTACTAGATGGTTTTTTACAAGGGTATACACTTCTTTTTTATTCTCAGGGTCTTCCCATATATTTTTTTTGTTTGCTCCAAAACAGAAATCAATTAATTTCAAAACAGTAGTTTTTCCAACACTATTTCCTGTAATTTTCCCTTCACTTTTATCAACAATAAGGTTAATTCCTTTACGAAATTCGATATCTCTTATTACAGACGCTCCTTTTGTAATTGTTAATGATTTTAAGAACATAATTCAATCCTCCCATCTTTTACCTCTGCAATGTTTGCAATATATAACCAATCCAAGCAAAGAATAAATACAGAGAAAGTTAACATCTTCAATTGTTTTACTTCTTGATAAAGATTAACTATATCTAATCCATTCTTTTTTTGAAGAATTTGTAATACTAGTGCACCATTATAATAGATACTATTTTCAGGATGAATATTATCAGGAAGTAGCATAGTTATAATTTTGAGGGTTTTCAAAAATCTTACATCGTATAAATGCATCAACAACAAGAATGTCAACACAAAGTTCTAATTCATCAATAGGAATTCTTTCAAAATTAGGACTTTCCAATATCTTTTCTTTTACCTTTTCAACAACCGACTGAAAAACGAAATCTGGAGTTCCTGAGTTTTTTAGATTACGATATTCTTTTCTAATACTTCTCAGTACTGATGAGCTTTTATTAACTCCTAAAGTGTCAAATTCAGAATATTTTTCGTCTACTTTCTTATAAAAGACACAGTATTCATCAATAATTTCTTTTGAATCTTTAAGTTCGTTATGTGTGATTTTTCGCTCAATTTCAAAGCTATTAATAGATTCACCTTCATTAGTTTCATCCCATTTCTCTTTAGAAAGAGTATTTATGACAGAAGCAAGATTTGAATCAAGTCTTACCACATCAACTTCTCCGCCAAGTTCATCTTTTATGAATTTGTATATTACCTTTATTACTTCAGCTTTCTTACTTAAAATATCATTTAACAAAGAAGTAATATCAAAAACATCTGAGCTAGGCATGAATGTTAATGAAAAAGGATTCTTAAAAGTATTTTTTCTTATGTTAGATGCGTCCTTCGATATAGAAATAAACTTAAATGCATAATTCTTATAATTATTCAATATTTGTTTTGTTAAAGCTGATTCAATTTTTTGCTTAGTGCAAGTTGCAGATACTTGAATAATTACTTTATTAGTATGGTCTATTAAATCAATTGCTTCAACATTCTGCATCTTTGAATTTAAATTTTCAAGCTGATAACCATACAATAAATTGAAAAAATGCATATAGAAGTTTTCTGAATGTAAATGTAAGTCTAACATATTCAGTTTGCCCCTCGTTTCAATCCTTCTAGCTAAAACATGAAGTCTTTCGTCTATATAATCAAAATAAGGGTTTCTATTCATATCTTCTTATTGTTTATTTTTTGCAAATATACTTAAAATGTTTTCGTATCTATATTCTACGCTCTGGTGTCTCTTCCTGCTTAGGTTAAAACGTGTATAAAGGTACATTTCTTTTTAATTCTATTAAATATCAAGCTATCAACACTTATCAATAATTATCTATTAATAAATGCTTGTAGGTGTTTATCTACTTTTACAAAACTTACTAAAATAGGTATTCATGTTATATAGTCCAATAATCTAACGTGTAAATTATACAAAAAGTCATTTTTATTAAAAAAAATAGAGTCTCACAAAAGGAGGGAAAAGAATATGTATTTCTAAAAGGTTTTAGCGGTCTTTTTTTATGAGTATCTTCATTGCGTAAATCCTCAAATATAGTCTCCTCAAATCCATACAAACAAGATTACGATTAGAATTCAAATTACCTTGGATAAATTGAGATTTTTCAAGTAAACAAGAAAAGTCAATAAAAATAATATTGTTCTTTTCATAATTACCGGATTATCTAATTTAAAAATCCAAACCGAAATCTTATTGAGAAAAGAAAGATTGCAAAATGAAACAAAATCCTTTAAATTTAGTTATATAAAAAAACCCGTAGTTGGAGCTACGGGTAACTTTAGATTGGAATGTTGGAGCATTGCAATCTCGGTGTTTGATCTAATAAATTAGTCTACTGGAACCCAAAAACGAAAGAACTTAGCTTTCTTTGGATAGATACGTACACCATTTACGGTTTTGTATCTACAGTACACTAGTTTTTCAGTCTTACCGTTTCGAACGCGATATTCAGACATAATAAAACGTGTTTGATTTTGCCCCGTACTTACGGAGACAGGGCCTACCCATTATCCTTAAGTCCGTTTGTTTCGTTTCGTTTAAAAAAAGAAAAGCCCAGTATCTCCAAATACTGAGCTTTTATAATTTCATCCTTTCTCTTCTTTGCCATCTAAACACACTACCCTTGATAGATAGTTGCATATAATGGATAAATCAAACGAATGTTTTATCGTGTCCGAGGTGTAAAGATTTGCCATTTTTTCCAAATAATCAAAATCACACCACTTATTTAGAACATTTCTAAACTAATAAGCTCAACAGAAATAAAAAAATCACTTTTGATTTTTTGAGTTAAATCCTTTGTTCAAAGATAAATAGCTTTATTTCTTGTTACAAGAAATACTTATAAACTACAACAAAAATTATCATAAATTAAATCATATAACATTATACTACAGTAATTTACGCAGATTCATTTTATGATAAAGTTGTCCAAAATGCTTTTTTTATCAACAATATAATTAAATATCAATCTAATATTTGGAATTACATATACACCTCATAATATGCATATTACGGTTATTAAAATTCATATATATTCAAAATTTCCAATATTCAGATTAGTGTATCCATATCATGGATATATGTTCACATTAAAATAGGGATATATCCCCTTTTTAATTATATTTGTATTATTATAACACTATGGATTACAAAGCAAATATAGGAGAACAAGTCAGGTCAATAAGAGTACAAAAAGGCATAACTCAGAAAGATCTAGCAAAAGCATGTAATATTGATGCGAGTGACCTTTCTAAAATAGAAAAAGGAAAACAAAATATTTCCTTGGATAGTCTTGAAAAAATATTTTTACAACTAGGAAAATCAATTGAATCACTAAAACTCACAAGTATGAAATTAGATAAAATTAGGGAACAATTAATTGATGAACTTTCAAATAGCCAGGAATGGGATTATAAATTAAACGATACTTCTCCTGGTCATTACGGGGTAGAAGATTGGGAAGTTGCAATATACTCTGATAGATTCTTTGTGGATATTCCAAACAGAAAATTTACATTTAAAAATGCTGATTTCTCTGCAAAATTGGTTTTAGGTGGCTCTAAAGATGGTTTCGTTGTTCCATTTGATAAAGTTGCTAATGGAGCAGGAACTTTTACGTTTTTAGACAAAAAGAAGGTTAGAATTAATGATGTAAGTATTGATATGGATTTGGATGTTTATGGAGACAATTAAGTAATTTTTAAAATAAACAGTTCCATAAAACGCAAGTATGGATACATATAAATACTTATCAAATGATATCAGTAATTAATAAGAATAAACAATTAATTATATATTTGGACCAATTTGCATCAGTAGGATTATTTGAATCAAATAATGCAGAATGGAATAAAATAAAGGAATTGATTGCCAAAGGTTTTGAAAGTGGAAATGTTATTTGTCCGTTATCTCCTGAACATTATTTTGAAACTGTACAAAAAACTGAGAATAAAGCAATTCGATTAGATAAGGAATATAGTAAATTTTCGGGAGGCTTTTCTTTTAAACCAGAGCTTTTCATTACTTCTCAATTAATTTCTTCCTTAATCCGCAAGAATAATATTACGTTAAAAACTTATCTTTATGATAAGATTAAAGGAGATATACTTTCTAAAGAAAAAAATATTAACGCTTTCATTGATAATAAAATAGAACTTGACCTTAAGATAAAAGAGGCAACTAAAGAGGTTAATGAAATTCGAAAAATAGCAAGAAATGAAAAGATAGATATAAAAACAAAAAAACATGTTATTTCTGCTCAAAAATCAATAAATGTTTCGGAATTTATAATGAGACTTAATGACTTATTAAACGAAGAACATATTCTCATAAGTGGAGTTAAGTTTGAGTCAGGAGATGTACCATACTGGGTAGACCAAGTGATTTTTCAATTAACCAATAAACACAAATTTAAAAGAAAAGAAACTGTACAACTGATTTCAGAACTTAAAAAGAATGGATTTAACAATATCCCGACATTAGATATTAGAACATCTTTAAGTGCAATTATTTCTCTTTATAACAAAAAGGAAACAGTTAATGACCAAATAGATATAATGAGAATTGCCACTGGTTTACCTTTAGCCAATATATTATTTGCAGACAAACAACGTAAGAGAGAAATCTTAGAACTTGGTCTAGATATAAAATATGGAACGAAAATATTCAGCGGAACAAAAAGTGATTTAGAAAAACTTATTGCGGAGCTTGAGTAAAAGAAACTATATTAGAAGTCTTTCCTTAATCAAATTCCATAAAACACAAGTAATAGAACTTAATAAATATACTTTCACGCACAAAAATAATGTTATGAAACAAAAAGAAGTTGAAATAAAAGTAGATTCCATATTGTCAGAAGGTAAAAATATATCCGGTAGAATAGGAAATACATTTGCTTTTGAAGCAATAGTTAATAACACGAACGGAGGCTATGGTATAACTAACGGAAAAGTAATAAAACTTGAAATATATGGTAGATTTAAACAAAACTATGTACTCATATATGACAAGAAATGGATAAAAAAACCATCGAAAGAAAATATTATATATTATAATCAAGTAATGAGATTATTGAAATGCAGGCTCAAATAACGCAAGTATCACAAAATAAAAAGTGAATTGCTTAGATCAAAAAAGCAGATGATTGACGAAAAGAACTAGTGTTGTGTAATTTTAGTTATTTTTGATTATTGGAAAATCGATGATGATGGTATTTGATAAACTACATATAAAGGAATTCAAGGGCATAAATGATTTGACTATTAAAAATTTAGGGCAGATCAATTTTATTGTTGGTAAAAATAATGGAGGTAAAAGTACGATACTAGACGCTTTGTATATCCTATGCAAAAAAGGGGATCCTAGAAGCATTGAAGATATTTATAATGTGAGAAGTGCTGCAATAAAAAAAGGTGACGATCTTAGATTTTTGTTTCCTAAGTCCAATCTGAATATATATCCAATAGTTGAAGGCCTCACTACCAGCACTAATACATTTGTCTGTTTACAAGCCTATAATGGAGACATTAAAGATGGTAATATAATAAAAGAGAGCGGAGTAGATTTACCTGTAAATGGAGTACGTATTATTTGTGATAAAATTGAAAATAACAGGGATTACACAATTAAATCGGATATATTTAGCTTAATGGTTAAGAGAAAATCGGATGATTCCATTGATTATCGATTTGCTAAAAATATTAAGAGCATCCCAGTTCTTTATGTACCAACTGGTGCAACATTTAATGATGTTTTAGAACTGGCAAAAGATGCGATGATGACAAAAAAATTTCAATTAAAAGTGCTAAGCTTGTTAAAGGAAATAGAACCACGAATTATGGAATATTTCATTCTTGAGGGTGACATATATTTCATGTTAGATGGCCTAGATAAATCGATGAACCTAAAATCAATGGGAGAAGGATTTGTTAAACTTTTTGGAATAATCTTAGCTATAATCAGTACTGAAAACGGTGTTTGCTTAATTGATGAGATAGAGAATGGCTTACATCATAGTATTCTTAGTACAATCTGGGAACATCTTATAAATGCTAGTAATGAATATAATGTTCAGCTATTTATCACTACACATAATGCTGAAATATTAAAAACGATCACATTCGCTTCACAAAAAGGTGATATTAAAATACATCGCATTGAAAAAAACGAAGATCAGTCCCATATTGCTTTAACCTACGATAGAAAAAGCTTGGAAAAAATGATTACGAATGACAATGAAATTCGGGGGTGGTAATATGGAAAATATAAAGATATTTGTTGAAGGTATTGCTGATGATAAATTCATTCGAGATTACATAAAAAGCACCTTTGAAATTACATTAGAAAAGAAACACATACACAACTGTGGTGGATGGAAAAATATATTTGAAGAGGATTCGGTTAACGAATTTATACAATGTAAATTTAATGGGATTAAACCACTTGTTATTTTTGATGCAGATACTCCTGAAAAAGAAAATGGAGGAGTTAAAAGTAGGAAAAAAGAAATAATAGAAAAATTAAGTGCATTAGATATACACATCGAAGAAAGTCAAATTTTTCTATTCCCAAATGATAATAGTAATGGTGACCTGGAAACTTTACTTGAACAAATAATCACGAAAGAAAATACACCTATTTTTGATTGCTGGAACGGTTTTGAGAAGTGTATTGAAAGGAAAAGTGTTGAAGTTGGCAAAGGTTTAACAATTCCTGCAAAAAAGGCAAAAATTCATACATATTGCACAGTACTCCTTCCAGATAGCAATTCCGGTAGAGAAAAAGCAAAGGAACAACATAGGGATTATACAAATAAATCTCATTGGGATATTGGGAATATTGCCTTGAATCCATTAAAAGACTTTTTACATGAGTATTCTTCTAAATAATTTTTTGTTTAGATTGCTAAGTGTGTATTTGCTAAAGATAGTCTACTAATTACATTCTCACAAAACCCAGAAATAAAGTAATATATGAATATTGGAAGATAAATGGAGACATTCGTCCAGACAATGAATAATAAAAAGCAGCAGGAACCGCGCTATGTGATTTAATAAAAATCCGTTTGCTGTTTTAATGAAATACTTTAGACAATGAAACTCATATTAACAATATTAATTCCTGTCTGTCTTCTGTTTCTTATTCTTTATTTAAAATCAAAAAAATACAGAATAATTAGAGCAAGAAGATGGTCAAACTCATATGGATTTCGTAACCTTATTAGAACGGGTTTTACTGCACAAATTATTGATGATTTTAAAGTGTTTTATGGTAAATACAATAGCTACAACTTTCTAATTTACATCGACCCATTTGACCATTATTTTAACAATGGATTTTCAATTGTTTTTGTGACCTCGTACGAAAAAATTGATGATGATTTATTTTATCAATTAAACGATACACATTTCAATAGATTAAAGTCATTATTGATTAATTCAGAATATGTATTTTTTGACAAGGATTCAGCTCAATTTAGGTTTTCGATTAATCCATATAGAATTAGTTCAGGAATATTCAAAAACAAATTAGACAAGGTTACGAATATTTTGAAGAACGAAAATTTAAAAGCGAAAGAATTCGAAAACATAAAGAAGAGTTTGATAAAACATTATTAAATAAGTCACAACCGCGAATCCAATTCTTAGATTAAAATAGTCTCACAAAAGGAGACTATATTGGCATTAGTTTAGCTTCATGTTTTTTCTTTTAATCCCAAAATCTTTTTTTGTGTAAAAGAAAATTAATGTTATATTTGTACCAACGTACTTACCCCGCTTCCTTCATTGAAAAGCGCGCTCAGGGTAAGTTTTTTTTTGCCCTAAATTCTCCTTATGAATAAAAGGAACTACTCAAAAGAACCACTTACTTACCAAAAACAATTAAGTTATTATAGACTTTCTGGATATTGGCATACTCTCTTAAAAGAACCAAAAAAAGAACATATTTTTAAGGATGGAGCCACATTTAATCAAGCATTCAAGCTATATTGCTTCGATAGAGAATTAAGATTATTATTATTAAATCAAATTGAAAAAATAGAAATATCAGTAAGAGCAGCATTAGCCTATGAAGCTTCTTTAAACTGGGGAACGTTTTGGTTGTCTGAAAAGGACAACTTTTCAAGTTTTTCAAAATATACATCTACTGTTAGTAAAATATTTGGGGAACTAAAAAGAAGTCAGGAAGTTTTTTTAGAGGAGTTTAATAATACTTATATTGATGAATTCCCTCCAAGTTGGATTACTTTAGAAGTTTGTTCATTTGGTAACTTATCCTGGGTATACAGCATCATTAAGCCAGGTATGACTAAACGAAACATTGCAAAAACTTATGGCCTTAACGATAAGGTCTTCCAATCTTGGCTTCATTCAATTGTATATCTAAGAAATACATGTGCTCATCACAGTAGACTATGGAATAAAAAACTAG
>CAXXFE010000002.1:0-46628 GCA_963666825.2 uncultured Saccharicrinis sp.
TTAGTGTAACAATTTTAAAGAATCAGTTTAACGAAAAAAGTTTAATTGAAATAGGATTAAGTACAAGGCAAATCAAAGCTGTAGAATATCTAAAAGAAAATAAAAGCATAACTAATAAAATTTATCAGGAGATTTGTGAAGTTTCAAAAGCAACTGCAACGCGGGACTTGACAGAATTAATTGAAAAATTCAAGCTACTGGAAAGGTTAGGAGAAGTTGGAGCAGGAACATATTATAAATTGATTGGCTCATAATTGGCTCAATTGGCTCATAGATGATTCAATATGGACTCAAAAATAATCGCGCCAAATTGTACAAAATTCAATTTATGAAGGAATACCTCAGAGAAGAAAGATCACCCGTAAAATATTCGATAAAACATGAATATGTCCGATAAATTATTGGATATTCGGTGAAAGCTGAAAATGTATATGAGAAAGTCGTTAAAAAAACAAAAGGGTAATGAAGACAAATCATACCCTTTTGAAGACAAGTGGGCCCACCTGGGCTTGAACCAGGGACCACCTGATTATGAGCGGGTGCCATTTTTATTTCATTTGATTTCATTAAATCATATATGGCTGCATATCAGATAAATAAGATTTTATGCTTTGAGATAAGTTAGTATTTATTTACCTTTATTTGGTTATTTGTTGTACCTATGTTGTACCCAAAATAGAGTTAAATGATTAGTATAAAGACAGTTCTAAAAAAGAAAAAACTATCAACGGGTAAATATCCGATATTTTTACGAATTACAAAAGATAGGAAGTCCATTTTTTTCCGTACCCCTTACACTGCAGAAGTGAGGGAATGGGATGCAAAACAAGGAAAGTTTAACACAAAAGCAAGTGACTATTTAAACAAGAACAGATTACTTCTAAAATTTCAGGATAGAGCTACGACTGTAATTACTCAGATTGAACAAGAAAATACTTATTATACTTTGGAGGAGGTTGAAAGAACCTTGCGAATTGAAACCAATCCAAAAGGAAAAGAGATTTATCCGTTCTGGGATGAAATAATTACAGAACAGAAAATGGCAGGCCGAACTGGTAATGCCAGAATACATTCAGAAGTTGTAAAATCCATTAAAAAATTTAGTGGTGGGAAAGAGTTAAGTTTTTACCAAATTACACCTGAATTCTTGGATAAGTACGAAGCATGGCTTCGCTCAAATGGTGGTACTGGTGGGGGTATTGGAGTAAAGATGCGCTGTATTAGAGCTCTTTTTAATACTGCAATAAAGCGAGGGCGGATTAAAGAAAACCTTTATCCCTTCAAAGTATATAAGGTTTCTAAATTGAAATCGAGCGGAATTAAAAAAGCTTTAAGCTTGGATGAAATTCATAAAATTGCAGAAATCGATTTGAGTGAACGCCCAACATTAATTGACGCCCGAAACTATTTTATTTTCAGTTTTTACACTCGGGGAATGAATTTTGCCGATATGATGACGCTAAAATGGAATGATATTAATGGTGATAGGCTATATTATGTCCGGTCAAAAACCAAAAGTAATTTCCAAATTAAAATTCTTTCTCCAGCCCTCGAGGTTCTTGATTACTACAAAGCTCAAAAAAGAAATACAAATTTTGTTTTTCCAATTTTATTGGAAGAAAATATGACGTTTTCGCATCTGGAAAATCGCAAACGAAAAACTTTAAAACGATACAATAAACGCCTGAGGGAGATTGGAGAATTATGTGAAATCGCAAAACCATTATCAAGCTACGTAGCACGGCACAGCTATGCCAACTGCTTAAAACAAAAAGGTATTGCTACTGATATTATTAGTGAATCAATGGGACATCAAAACATTGCCATTACACAGGCGTATTTAAAGGAGTTGGATAATTCTCTTGTTGATGAAGCAATGGAAGTACTTTTATAATCTGTCTTGTTTCAACAGACCTCTAACCTCAAACCGTTAAACACCGGATTTTAATATTTTCGGAATATTTTCAAAAGGAAGCGGAATAAATAGTGAGTGGGAAAATTGGATGTGTTGATGTGGGATTTCAAAAAGTTTTGATTGGAGTTTACGGAAATCAAATGTTTTTGAAATAGGACTGTGCGATGGCAAAAATCAACTCTTGCAATTTTGGAACGAACGGTTTATGCCGAACACTTTTGAAAACCCATAGGGTTTGTCTTTCGAAAATGTTGGTATTTTGTTGTAGGGTTTGAGAATCCTTTTACTCCTTTGTTATTGGTTCGGCTCCGGCATTCACTAATAATTTATTGAGAATGGTGCACAATAGCTGCCAGTCTTCACGAAGTTCATCCATCTTTTCCAAACCTTTATCAAGTATTGTATAATATCTTCTGGCTCGTGAGTTGTCTTCTATAAGCCAGTCAGATTTAATTAATCCCTGTTTCTCCATTTTCTTTAAAATCGGGTATAAACTCCCGGCTTGCCAGTCAATTCTGCCATCCGATTCTTTAAATAGAATTTTGCTGATTTCATATCCATAGCTGTCTTTTTGTTTGAGGATACTAAGAATCATTAGCATGGAAGTAGCTCCCATAAGGCTTTTGGAAATTGGTTTAGCCATGTAGTATTAATTGAATTATCAAAGTCATTATTAGTAGTCCACTTACTTTTACTATCTTAAAGAATAGTAATCGCTATCTTAAAAAGGTATATTCCTGTCTTAGTGTTATTTCTATTAAGTGTTCTAACTTACTAAATGTCAGCAATTCTGCCTTGGGCTCTATCTTAATCCTTATCTTAATTCTTATCTTTTTCTATCTTATTAGAGTCAGATAACATCCAAACAGGATTAGCAGTAGAAGTACTAGCATTATAAATAGTACCATCTTTCTTAGACATCTCATATAGCAAGTTCCTAACCTTTGTTCTTTTCTGAACATCGGTTAAAACATCTGAAAGTTTATCTATAACAAGATTATCGATATCAGCTCTGCTTGCTTTATTGTATTCAGTAATAAACTGAATAATTAAAGACTTATAAAAACCTTTATCAAAAGCTCTATTCTTAATATACGTTGCTTTATCAGCTGTTGTAGAAGCAACAGAAGCAGCAACAAAATAATTTGGTTTCCTTCCCTCAATTAGTTTTTTCTTTTTAAGCATTGAAACAGCCTTGTCCGTAATAGGTAATTTTTTCTGAATCCTATCAAGTAAAACGATATTTGAAAGGGGTAAGTCCTTATTTTCAATTAGAAGCTTAGAGTAATTCTCATCAATAGAATGACCATATATTTGTAGTACAACTCGTTGTTGTTCGGTTAAAACATAATCGGGCAAAGGAAAGTATCTGTTCTTTTGCGATAAATACATTGTATGAATTCCATAACCAAGCCTATCTATCATTCCAAGGTTCACCATTGCCTGGGCTAACCAAGGATTCCTATATCTGTCTGGGGTTTTATCACCGGCGGAATAATCATCCGGATTACCTTCGTAAAAACTACCTGCATTTGAAAAGATTAGTTTGTCTATTTTTTCTGTAACAATAACCCTGCTATTCATAGAGTAGTCCTGATGAGCTATACAATTATGCATTGCCTCAAGGATTGTACGGGTATCATATTTGTTTACTGTCGTTGCAAGCAGCTCATTATTCGGAAAAAACTTGTATTTTATGTTTCGAATATTCTGTAAAACCTTTGTCGTATTCAGGAGTAACGGAGTTCCAAAGTGTTCATACGCTTTTTCTTCCGTTTCCAGCTTCCAGGTTATCTCTGCCAATGAAGGAAGAATATAGTGCGACGATTCTTCTTTTCCTAAAAGTAGAATCGCTGTATTGGTTATCTTTCCATTGATAGTAATTTTTGCCTTATCTAAAAAGGTAATATCATCCCATTCATCAATCTTATCAAAGTACGATGCGCGACTGCTCTTTTCTTTAAACTTTTCGCGTGCTAAAACAAGGGCTTCCTTGTCTAAATTATTAATAGTAGCTGTTCCAATAATTCTGGCACTCCAATCTTCCAGCGAATTATAGATTTGTCTCACATAGTCAGGGAAATTTCTTAAATCCGTTTTATTGCTTCCAATTCTAATGAATGGTTTCTTTTTGAAATGAGTAGGCTCTCCTTTAGCAGCCGGAATTCGCAACAATACAACAGGATTACCGTGGTAATCAAATTCAAATATTTCAAAGCTAATTTTAGGATGTAATAAATTGCGAACCCACAATTCTAAATCTTGATTTCCCTGTTTGGCATCAGTAAATCTAAAATTAGTTCCTTTAATCTCGTGTGTATCATCATGCACACCCCATACCATATAGCCAAACGGTTTATTGTTTACAGTTGCTCCGTTGCTCATTGCCGAAATATATTCACCAATTTGCTCATTGGTAATACTTCCCGCTCCCATCTTAAATTCTATCCAAGCCGTTTCTTTCGGGTAAGAAACTAATTCTTCAAGCAACCCATATAGTAGTTCGTCTTTCATCCAAAATGTGTCTTGTTACTCTTTGCTTAATCTGTTGTAAAGTAAATATTTAAAAATAACGGATACAACATTTCTAAAACAATCTTGTGCTTGTTTTCTCGTAATTTCAGTTGTTTCTTCTGTGCAACTTTATTTTGAGTTTACGACTTCGTTTATTAATGACGAAGCAAGCAACCAAACTAAATGTTTATTTAATAGCGAATTAGAAGTATGGAGGCTGATTAAGCTGGTGAAAAGTTCGTATTATTTAATAGTTCAGTTTATAAGAGAGTGCCTGTTTGACTCCGGTTTGCAAGGAAGATATTTATTAAAAAAGCCGGCTCAAACTAATCTAAGCCGACTTAATTTATTTCTGCAACTATAACCTACCCTGTATGACAAGGACGACAGCAATAATAACAGCCATTAACTTGGCTATAGTATTTGCGAGCTTCTCTAACTGCATCAGAACAATTATAAAAAAAGCCAAGGTGAATTCTATTTAATACTGCAGGTAAATATTGGCAAGACTCTTCATGTACTTCGTGGTCACCATTTGTCTGAGCATTTCTGTTAACATAGTAATTTGGCATTACTTATCTTTTTTGAATTATAAAAAGTGTTTTTTTGTATGCATTTTAAAGAATGGGTAGTTGAAACCCATCCTTTAAAATGTTTTATTGCACTCGAATAGAGTATGGTCAGTAGTTCTGCTCAACTTAAAAGCTGGCATTTGTTTTAGAAATAAATCGGTTATTTTTTTCTTTTTTCCCTTTGCGACAAAGCACTGCCAGCAGCGGTCTTACTTGCTTTGCCCGTTCTTCCGTCGCGCAAAACTTTCGAAGCTGCTGAAGCTGCCTTTTTGCTGGTAGCCTTTTTAGCCATATTAAATCCTCCTAAGATTTTATCACTAACCCAATTAATACAGTTGGACTAATCCCTGCCGGAAAATTTCTTTTGGCTAATTCTCTGAAAGTATTACTTTTGCGGTCGCGAAACTAAAAAGTACCATCAGGTTCGGGTTGAAACTTTCCATCAACAATCCTGATGGTCTTTTGTTCAATAACAATGCCATCCACTTACCTAAAAAAAGACTGCCATATTTTCATAATAATTGTCAGTATGTTAAACAGCGGGATGTGACGGATTGGCGCATCAATTGGAATTTGTTGTTGTTTATTTGCAATTAATAGGTTAACCATATCGTAGGAAATACGTATGCAATGTCGAACTTCATTTTGTGCTGGTCAAATCTTTAGTGTACTGTATTAGGAATGAGAAATAAGCGTATTGGTTCAATGGATGGATATAATCAGAGAGCTAAAAAAGACTTAGCTGCCGACTATCATTTTTTAAACTGGATAAGTGAAATGTATTCAGGAATTTAAATTCATTTACAATCCATTCACCTTCATCATCTTCTTCAATTATTTCAGAGTTATATAGTTCTAATTCTTCGAATTGACCCGCATTCGTTGATATCAATAACATTTGGGTTGATAATAATAAAATTCTTGTAGCGATTTTTGTGATTTCAGGCTCCAATGGAAGTTCAAAGGACCAATCTACAGGTTCTGGAAACCTATAATCTCCATGAGCAAGCTTATTGCGGATTTTATATACTACTTTTAATCCAACTCCATTGATATCAGTACAGTTATCAATGGAAAAGTATCTTTCGTATTTTACTAAAAAGCTTTTCTTAATAAGTTCACGAAAAGTGCATAGTAATTTAGAGTATAATGGAATTGAATTGAAATTATTAGAATAATTCTCCTTTAAGAAGAAAGTAGCTGAATTAATTTTTCCATTTTTTGAAGCACAACAGGGTAACGATAAGTCATTTAAAAAAGATTCAAATCCGCTGTAAACGTATAGGAATGAGGTAAGCTCATTGATAAGTCTAATGTGTAACTTCTGCTTTTCTTTTTCATATTCGTAGGCTGGTCGGCACATGGAGAATGCACAGTCATATCTAATCCCATCGAAATCAACAGAATTAATTGAGGATGCTATCCAAAACCAATTGACAGTGCTATTATAGCTATGAGGAGTTTTCGCCAAAAAATATTCCACAATTCCTCTTAAATGAAGTTTTATCGGAATCATTTTTGAATCTAAAAAACTAGTCTTTTCAATAAACTTGTCGTACTCTTCATTCAACCAATTTTCAATCATACTGTTTCCATGATTTTAAATTATTAAAGATACTCCTTATCGGAAGCAATGGTCTGTGTAGTAAATTGTGACTAGCGTGTGATGGTATTGGTGCTTTCATACCATAGAATTGCATGGATTTGTATTTTGGTATACTCGGAATTATTAACGTTTTTGCGGTGCTGGCAATAATGTTTCGGCGATATCATTTTGTTGCATTAATTATTCTAGCAATTGCTCTAAACGTTCTTTTCTGTCATCTTTCCTGTTAGACTCCAGGTTCTCCCAGATAGCTAAACTCATAGATAAGTACAGAATGTTCTTACCTTTTGTTGAGAAAGGGAATAATTGTTGATTTGAGAAATCAAGGTTCGATGCACAAGAAAGAAAAGTTGAAAAGGAAGTTTCTTCAATATCACTATTTTTGAAATCTGCACTAGCCAATATGTCAACAAGTATTTTGAGTAGAGCTTCATAGCCTACAGCAGTTTGCAAAATGTTATCTGGCTTTTTTTGATTGTCATAGCTCCAATAGCTATCTTCCTTAGTTTTAAAAGTGTTTTTAACAGCGGTGAAATAATAAAACAAAATATCTGAAATCATGGAATCTCTATCAGTAGCATAATATAGCCTGAATGGCAACAATTTTCCTGAACTAGAACTCCGTTTTAATAATTCTTTTCTTTCTCGATATCTATCATTTTCAGCTTCGCTTAAGTTCTCAGAAATTAAAGATATAATGGATTTTACCATTGTCGCTTGCGAAAGTGGAGGACTTGTCTGGTTCGAATAATCTCCACCATACAGTTTAATACGTTTGTAAAATGGCGATTTTGGATGTCCGTTAAGGCTCAATACTACCTGCAATGCAGTTTTCTGTGGTGTGTCCGAAGTATCAAGACCAAATAAGCTATATACCAAATCAGCAGAAACTTTTTTCTGAGTTCTATTTATTGTTGAGAATATCATAGCTTGATATTCAAGTGATTTATCAATAAAAAAGGAAACAACCAGATTTATATTCTTTAAATCATTTAAGCGTTGTGTGAAAAATTCAAGTTTCTTTTCAATTTCAGGACTTATTGATGCACGATTTGTCCTCATTGCAGTATTAATTCTTTCCTCAAGTCTTTCAATTGCAACCTCAATACCTCTTATTCTATGCTGTCCATCAATTATTGTAATATAAACATCACCGTTTTTTTTCGATATTTCGTCATAAACTTTTTCCTGAAGTTTAATTTTGACAAATCCATTCTCCTTCTTTTGTTCTTCAATTATACTTATAGGTATATGTAATACTAAGTTTGTTGGGAATGTTGCATCAGGGTCTTGAGATAAAAAATCTGCAATTCTCTCTACCCTATTTTTTTCAACAAATCGCTGAATCTGTTTATTATATATTGGCTGCTCTTCTTCATCAAAACCAGTAATTAGCCTCTCTGTATATTTGGTGAATTTCAATATTTGCTTTATTGAAAAAACTCCAATAATAAAATCCTGCTTATTTTGGGTTACAGGAATTCCTTTTATGGTATGCTTATCGTTATTTTCCATTAACCCCAGTTTTTCCCATGTTTATTATTTGCTTCGTCTCGTAGGTCTTTTGCATAATCACCATCCGCAATTTTTCTCTGTAAGAAAAACATATTTTGGCTAACTCTTAGCGAAAAATAAAAAACAATAGCAGAGGTAAGCAAAACAATTAAATGTTGTATCCCATTTAATGATTCTTTTACAGAGGTTTGTAAAATAAAAATACTTGAATTGATAAAGAGCAAGACTACAGCAATTGGCATAATTCTTTCTCTTAATTGAAAAACTACAGGATTATCGTTGTTGATTTTTTCCATTATGTAGACAATGCCAGCGGTTATAAAACCATACGAAATTATTGGTAAAGAACCATTGTTAAGTATTTTCCCCCAATCACAAAACCCAATAAGAAGAAAGTTAATTAATATTGATATTAAAAAAGGTGCTAACGGTAATATAATTGAAAATAATATCCAGGTAATAAACGGAATATTATTCTCCTTTCTTAAAGTATGAAGGTGATTCTCTTGCTCATCATTAAGGAATAGATACCAGTTCTTTTTTATATATTTCATAGGGCAACATTTATTTTTTCCTCTATTATATCTTTTAAGATATCTGCAAAAATGTATGTTTCATTAAAACGATTCCTATCTTCATCAAACTGAAACTGTAAGTATGAGAATCCAGCGTTTGCATACTCTTCAATTGTTTTAATTAGTGTCCTGACAAATGAATCAATCTCATTTTCGTCCATATCTTCGAGTTCATTCCATGCTGTCAGATTTAGATTCTCCATTTTAGAAAACATTGTCATTAAAATAAAATGAACTAATGAATCTGGTTTCCATTTTCCAATTTCCAGGAAATCAGTTGTTGACTCCCTACTTGGCAAAGGAATTCTTTCATTTCGATGGACACCAATGTAAAATGCATAAATATAGATTTGATATATTGGTCCAAATTGAATGAATTCTGTTTTCCGGTTTCCCTTATTTGCCAATGTTGCAATTAAATCTTTATAAATATTTGCATATCGTGGTCTTTTAGAGAAAATCCTATTTTTAAATTCTTGACTATCCATTTGATTATCCTTTTAGCTGTGAAATTGTAGTCCGTCTTTCAACCTGTTGTACATTTGAGTTGACTTCATTTAAATATAATGTAGAAACGTGATTGTTATTCTTTAAAAGGTCGTTCCCGATATCATCTAATTTATTTGGAGCATCCGCATCATAAATATTATTAATCAAAATAATACTTTGGGGAAAAACATTAGGAACCTCTTCAAAAAATGATTTAATAAACCCTTTTCCAAATGTAGATAAGGGAGCATCTGCAAACATTGGATAATTAAAACCGGTACCTTTTGCGGAAATAATTGCCATTACAACAGCTAATTTTTTCATTCTTTGAAATCCTTCAGAACTGCCAGAAACAAGATTTTCATTTTCATCAACAACATCAAGTTCAATGGTGTCAGAAACAGTTTGTTTAAATCTCAGTATTCCCCCGGAGATTTCGTTGTATTTTATTAAGTTGCTAAAATGTTTATTTGAAAATTCCTCTAACTTTTTCAGCATATTAATAAAAGTTCGCTCACGAGTATTTGCTACTGAAATAGAGATGTCATTCAGTAACTCATAAGCATTCTTATACTCCACCGGAACATCAACTCCTCTCAATTTATCAAGTTCGTCATCAATTCCCTTAATAGTTTTACTGAGTTCTATTATACGTTCACTTGTCCGATTGATTCTTTCCTCAGCTTGTGTTGCTCGTTTAATTGCTCCTTCGTACGAGTTTAAAATATTCTTCTCATTTTCTGTATTTTCATCAACGTCATCAGATTTAAGTAATTCCTTTAGTTCAATATGATTTGTTTTTAATTTAGTATCGATTCTTGAAATACGAGATAGTAGTTCATCTTGCTTTTGAATCGAATTCGCAATGGATTCTTCAACCTGCCCTATTTTTCCAGTAAATGGCTGAGATGACAACTGTATATCTTCAAAAAAACTTTTAAAATCATTCTTAAATAACGGAGTTTCATTTTGTTGAGAGGATGGTCTCTTTTTGAGTTTTAAAATATAGTTCCATGCCTCGCTGCCTTCTTCAGCTTTTCTATTGCAAACATGACAGTGCCCATCATGAAGCATTTTATCTAAGGTCATGGTATCTGGCATGTCTAGGGGTAAAATAGAATTCAACTCCTCTGGGTTATTCCGAAGTTTGTTAAGTGTTTTCTTTTCTGAGATTATATCAAGATAAGCATATTTAGACAATGAGAATAAAGGAGGAATATGCTCTAATCCCATTGCAATCCAAGAAAAATTACCATCAAAAAAACGAGAGTTTAAACCATCGAGAAACTTGTCATAGTCGCCCTTTGCCGTTTTTAATTGCCTAAGCAAACTCTTTCTTTTTTCTTTTAGCTCTAATTTTTTTTGAGAATTTTGAATCTTATCTTCTAAGTCATAACTCTCCTGTTTTGCCTCTGCATGGTTCGTTTTATAGACTTCCAATTTCTCCTTTTCATCTTCGAGTTGATTCTTATAGCGTTCCTTTGCTCCTAGTTTTTGCTCTAATGGAAACGCCAGTCAAATTGACCACCCTAGGCCAATTTAAATTGACCATCGACGCCGGAGTAAATTGACCACCGACCATTTTCCACAAAAAAGAGAACGTTTTTCTTCTGTCAGATTACAACAAATTTACTGTTTTTTTATTCACTATAAATGTTTCGTTTTTTTCTCATCGATTCGCCCATCAGCTCAATCCTGTGCGATTGATGTATTAAACGGTCGAGTATGGCATCGGCAATCGTTTTCTCCCCGATTATTTCATACCACTTACTAACGGGGAGCTGGGATGTTACAAGCATAGATCCTTTATTGTGCCTGTCTTCAATTAACTCTAACAGTGCTATCCGGTTTTGGCTATCTAAGGGTTGCAGGCCAAAATCATCAAGTATTATTAACTGATGCCTGGCCATTTTTGCAAGTTCTTTAAGATAAGATCCATCGGCTTTTGCCATTTTTAGTTTAGAAAACATTTTGGTTGTGTTAAAATACAAAACCCTGTATCCCTCGATACAGGCCTGATACCCTAAGGCTGTTGCAATATAGCTTTTGCCGGCACCGGTGCTGCCCGATATTAATACATTCTCGTTTTTATTAATAAAATCGCATTCAGCCAGTCTTAACAGTTTTGTCCGATCGATATTTCTTGCATGTTCGTACACCACGTTTTCAATGGTTGCCTTATAATGGAACCTCGCATTTTTTATCAATCGCTCTATCTTTCGGTTGTTGCGATCGTCCCACTCGGCATCTGTTATCATTGATACAAACTGGTCGATGGTGTAATCATCGGTTTTACCCGTTTCGATAGCTGTTTTAAAAGCCCCATGCATACCATGGAGCTTCATCTGTTTCATTCGTGTTAATGTTACTTCGTTCATTGTTCTTTTACTTTATCAGTTGTAATATTTTCCTCCTCTTATGTTGTTATGAAAGGGAAGTTCCGGTTCGTCCGGTGTTTCATCGTCAAGTTTATCCAACCCTTTTTCCAGTATCTTTTGTATGATTTTGTAGTTGTAAACCTGGTGTTCCAATGCACGTTTACACGCGTTGGCAAGCCTTTCTTCTCCCACCTTTTTAGCAAAAGCCAATACGCCCATACAGCTTTTATAGGATTGTTCAGGGTGTTGTTTTCTTTCCAGCACATTGATTATAAATTCTTTTACACTCTGGTCAATTGAAGCTGCCCAGTTGATAAAACGCTGCGGTGTCCAGTCGGTAACAAACTGGTGTGTTGTTGCCAGGTGGTCTTTGCTTGTGGTGTAGAAGTATTTACGTCCATCTCTTTTGTGCAAAGCTATGCGGTTGTATTTATAGTATATTTCAACGGTTTTTGATGTAAACACCAGCTTAACCTTCTTCTTTAAATACTGACACGGAACGCTGTAATAATGTTTGTCTTTGCTCAGCAGCACATGCCCGTTCATGGCTACGGTGGCTATTGCTATTTCTTTAATCTCGTATTTTTCTACAGGCAATGCGGTAAGCTTGCCTTTTTCGTCTTCAACGAATAATTGATACCGGGACGTTGGCCTGCCGGTTAACTTTTTGTTGTTATGCTTGTCCAGTTCATCCCAAATTGCACTATTAAGCTCTTCCAAACTGTAAAAGTCTTTGTCGCGCAAGGCCGGATATATTCTTTGGTATAATATCTTGACTGCTCCTTCTGCCAGTGACTTGTCCCGGGGACGGTAAGCTCGTGCCGGAAGAACTGTTGTGCCATAATGGTCGGCAAAGTCCATAAATGTTTCGTTAATGGTAGGTTCAAACCGGCTGCTTTTGGTTACGGCAGACTTTAGGTTATCAGGGACAATAGCTGCAGGAACTCCCCCGTAAAAGTGCAGTGCATTTTCAACCGAAGCAACAAAGTCTTCTTTTTGTTGGCTCGGTGAGGCTTCTGCATAGGTGTATTGACTGGCCCCCAGTATGGCAACAAAAAACTGTACCTCTTCAATCTCGCCTGTTTCTTTATTGATAATTCTCAGGGTTTTGCCAGCATAGTCAATAAACATCTTATCGCCTGCTTTATGCTCCATATGCATCACCGGGTTAACTTTCTTGCTCCAACGCAGGTAGTGGGCTTTAAACTGGCTTAATTTAAGCCCGTCGGGATGTTTTTCGTGATATTCTTCCCACATCAGCTGTTTGGTAACGCCGGTCTTTTTTAGTTCGCGCTCCATGTAGGGAAAGAAGTTATAAACCTTTTTTAGCTTGAGGGAAAGAACATCTTCGGTATCTCTGCTAAAGATTTTTTCCAGCTCGGAATCACTCTTTTTATCAATATCATCAATAGTAAGGTTTAATACCTTGTATAGAGCGATATACTTCTTGACTGTGTTGCGTGAAAGGCCCAGGTACCTACTGATAAATTGCTTTGCTTTTCCCTGGTGGTGTAACTGAATGACTTTTCTTACTTTACTCATGTCGATTAATTTATTAGCCATGTTTTCATATTAATTTGTTTAAATCAGTATGAAATTATGGCTTCGACAGAAGTAAAATCAATCTCTTTTGATGGGTGGTCACTTTAGTCCGGCGCAGGTGGTCAGTTTGCTCCGGCACGGGGTGGTCAGTTTAAACTGGCGAGGGTGGTCATTTTATTCCGGCATTGGGTGGTCACTTTGACCGTTTTTTCCACTTAATAAAGGAGAAAGACGTTGAAGCAGGTATATAAATATATTTCTCATAGTTTGAGGAGCGGCGCACCCGTAGATTCTTATAAAAAATCTCTTTTCGGTTGTATTTTGTTGTTCGCGCGCAAGGCTGTGCTTTGTGCGTTTTTAAGTACGGTGATTTTAGGGAGCTCTCTAGTTCCACACAGCTATGCGGGGGAGGAACCTGCTACTGGTTCTCCGCCTGTGATTATGGGCGGTGGCGATACACAGATTATTGTCGATGACCGCACCGATGTAATTCGCTTTGTAATTAACGGAGAAACGAAAGCATTTTTGGATGCGCGCGGATTTTTCGTTGTGAATGATCTTAGCTATGGCGGAATGCTTACAGATGTCGGTTCTGAGAGCATAAAAGCGGAGACTGAAAACTTGCCTGGTTCTGAAAAGGAGGAGGGTCTTGAAAAATAATTGGCTAATTTTTCCTTTGGTTTTATTTTTTGCTTTTCCATCCTATGCACTGGAGGGCGGCGATACTGCACCGGGTACGGCGTGTAGTATTGAAGAAGCCACGCGAATGACCGCCAATCCGTCTGGGACGGGCGGGTATATCCTGACCTGTGAGGGCGGTGTATGGGTAGCAACGATTAGTGGGGATACACCGACCAGAAACAAACAGGTCGCAACCAAGGCTTATGTTGATTCAAACAGCGGCATATCCATCCAAAACCCGGACGATTGTGATGAGGGAGATTCCCCAGTTTATGTAGCAGCTACGGGGGATTGGTGGTGTCCTTGCAGTGTTGCCGGAGAAGTGTGTCTGGATGGCTCTGTCTTTGCCGGAGAAATCAATGGCGCTCCGCTCTATGTTACGGACGCAAATCAAAGTACAAATATACAGTGGAAAACCTCTACCGGAACGGATGATATTAATCCTGATTCAAATACGGATGGGCAGGCAAACCATGACAACCGCTCCGGAACCTTATCTGATTTTCCAGCTTTTGAGCTTTGTGAAAACTTAGATCGTCATGGTCATACGGACTGGTATTTGCCTGCACAAGATGAACTGAATCTGGTTTTCACGAACAGGGCCGTTATTGGCGGCTTTACAACGATGGGGTACTTCTCGTCCACGGAGGTCACCACTACCTACGCGAGGGATCAGAACTTTAGCAACGGCACTCTACGTCTCTCCAATAAGGCTTTTTATGGCGACGTGCGCTGCGTTCGGAAGGATTAATTATGAGGGGTAATACATTGCACAATGATATCAGGGTTTTGATTTTGGCTGTTTTACTCACGGTCTTTGCCGTGCCGGCTTACGCGCTGGAGGGCAGCGATACCGCGCCGGGAGATGCATGCACAGTTGAGGATGCCATGCGGATGACGGCCAATCCATCTGGGAACGGGGGGTATATCCTGACTTGCAAGGGTGGCGTATGGAAGGCAACCTTTAACGTTGCAACGCCGACCGAGGACGATCAATTGGCAAACAAAGCCTATGTCGATTCACAAGGGGGCATGTCTATCCAGAACCCGGACGATTGTGATGAGGGAGAATCTCCACTCTACATAGCAGCCACAGGGGATTGGTGGTGTCCGGCTCCTTGCGATGTTCCTTCCCCCACAGCCGGGACGGTTTGTGATGATGGTTCAATCTTTGCCGGCGATACGAATCTGTATGTAACTGATGTAGATCAGAGCTCATCGAGCCAATGGAAAACATCACAGGGAACGGATGATATTGATCCAGATTCTAGTACGGATGGGCAGGCAAACCATGATAACCGCTCTGGAACGTTATCAGACTTTCCTGCCTTTGAGCTTTGTGAGAATCTGGATCGTCACGGCCATACGGACTGGTATCTGCCTGCTATAACTGAGATGGATGTGCTATACACGAACCGGATCGCCATTGGCGGCTTCTCGACAAGCAACTACTGGTCGTCGACGGAGTCCGATATCAATCGGGCAAGAGTAAAGGATTTTGATAACGACCTAGAACCTCTCAAGTATAAGAACAGTACCTACTACGTACGTTGCGTTCGGAGGAATTAATTATGAGAGGTAATATATTGAACAAATATATCGAGGCATTGATTTTGCCTGTTTTACTAACGTTCTTTTTTGTTTTTTCGGCTTATGCGCTGGAGGGGAATGATACAGTGCCAGGCACAGCCTGCAGCGTTGAGGATACCATGCGGATCAATGCCAAGCCGTCCGGGAAGGGGGCTTATGTTTTGACCTGCGAGGGTGGCGTGTGGGTGGCAACGTTAATCGCGGCAAAGCCGACCGAAGACGAACAGGTTGCAACCAAAGTTTATGTCGACTCAAATGCAGGATTGTTGCCCCAAAATTCTGCCGCTTGTGATGATGGCGAATCGTTGGTTTATGCGGCAGCCACGGAGGATTGGTGGTGTCCTGTGAGCAGCCCTGATGCCTCTTGCTCGAATGTCGGTGATGTATGCACAGATGGCTATATCTTTGCCGGTGATACTAATCTGTATGTAACTGATGTAGATCAGAGCACAGGCATACAGTGGAAAACCTCACGAGGAATGGATGATATTAATCCAGATTCAGATGTGGACGGGCAAGCCAACCATGACAACCGCTCTGGAAGTTTATCAGACTTTCCTGCTTTTGAACTCTGTGAGAATCTGGATCGTCACGGCCATACGGACTGGTATCTGCCGGCGAAGGATGAACTTAATCAACTTTATTTGAATCAGGTCGCCATTGGCGGCTTCACGACGAGCAACTACTGGTCGTCTACGGAGAGAGATATAGACTCTCCGTGGAGACAGTACTTTGGCAATGGCAGCCAGACTGGTTACTATAAAACCGATTCCTACGAATACGTACGGTGCGTCCGGAGAAATTGGAATTAGTTATTGCATTAAATTACCCAAGAACTTGGCAAAATCACTAATATCCCCATCAACACTGGCGCGTTCCAGAGCAGCCATATAAGCATCTCTTTGTTCAACAGGAATTACTGTCCATGAATAACCACCGGAGGCAAGCATAGTATTGAATAAGAAACGTCCGATACGTCCATTACCATCCATATAAGGATGGATATAAACGAAAATAAAATGCCCCATAACCGCTCGGACGCTTGCATCTTTTTCTAAGGCCAATAACTCAAACAATGCGGGGATGGCATCACGAACGGCTTCAGGATTAAGGGGGGTGTGCATTGATCCTTTGATATATACCTGAGCATTTCTGTATCCGGCAAGGTCGGCAGGTTTTAACAACCCAACGGCCACACTTGGTGCGAATAATTCCCTGTACCAATCGCCGTGGTCTGTATCCGCAGTTTCTCCCGGATTCTTACCCGCAAGAATTTTTCTGATGCTTTCTTTAACAGCTTGGAACGCCTGGTAATAGCCACGTGCAGCCATGGCATTGCGAGCCTCTTTGTCTGCTTCATCTCCATCAGGATTCCAGTTTCCACCCCTTACGCGTTCAATAAGTTCGGGTGTTACGCGGTATCCCTCAATAGAAAGCGAGTGATAGGCATCTTCGGCGTAATGTTCTTCAACCTCTTTCATATAGGCTTCTATATCAGTGGGCATGTCTTTGGGCTTGGGAAAGTTTTCAATCACAACGCCCCTCATTTGGTGCCACATCAACTTTATACGGCTGGCATAAGGTGAGATTTCGCGGCGGCTTAGAATATTTTCCGGTAATTTTTCTGCAAAAGGATCATCTTCCCGAACATCATATCCAGCGGATTTCATAGATTTAATAATATCGTTCGCAATCCGATCATTTCCGATATTCCGAAACGCCCCGGCCAATCTTCCGGCAACAACACTATGCCCACCATCCAGAAGCATTGATAATAATACCGATGCGTCTTTGACCATTGAAAGACATGTTCTTGCATCAGTAGAGTTACGTGCAAAAAAATCTGCGTTAACAGCGATAAGACCAGCCTCAAGGGAGTATATCTGTAGCCCGTTTGAAGTAAGCCTTAGATCATTGCTTGGAATATCCAGCTTGTAGTCAAAAATGGAAGTGCCATGCAAAAGCTGAATAATATTATTATTTGCCTTGGGAGCGCGAACAAGAAGCTGTTTTGGAATAACCCTGTTACCCCCATGGAGTAATAAAGATTGATCAGGCGATAAGCACCAGGCACTACCAAAGCGCTCGTTTAGATACATTGACGCAAAATCCCAAAAAGACATATACCATGAAGTAGTATCCCCATCTCTTTCATCAGGGCGAGTAGAGATATACCATCCTTTGATAACGTCCTTGATAAAGCCATTTGCTTTTAGGAGTTGCTTATGTGCTGTTTTAAGATCAGATGCTTTTATAACAGCAACATCTCTATCTTTCTGCAAGTTTTGAAGTTCAGAAAGAGCCTCCGCTAGTTTCTCTGCTGGTGTAGCCATAACAATTCCTCTTTATTTAAAGGTAGAAATTTTAGTATTTTCTCCCGTATCATTCTTAGTATATGTTCTCGTATTATTTTTAGTATATGCAAATGTATTAAATTTAGTATATATAACCGTATCATATTTAGTATATGTTGTAAAATCTTTTCCATCTCTATTACCAGTTATTATATATGACTGATAAATACCACTACTCATGTAAAAGTCGCATGACTCTATATAAATGCGTTAACGTGCTTTTATACAATGGTTTGAAGGATACACTATACCGGTGTTAAGCTACTTCTAATTTGCTTATCCACAGACAGAAAATCAGAAAAATAATAATAAAATAAGGGAAATTTTTCAGTGCAAATTGAGTGCAAATAAAAAGAGGCTAGCTGTAATATTCTGCTAACCTCTTGATAATGAAGTGGGCCCACCTGGGCTTGAACCAGGGACCCCCTGATTATGAGCGGGTACTTTTTTATTTTCATGTGATTTCATTAATTTTTATCTATCTATATATCAATCTATTATAATTTTTAATTTTGATATAGATTGACATTTAACTACCTTTAATCCATCGATTGTTGTACCTATATTGTACCCAAAATCAATATAAATGATTAGTATTAAGACTGTTTTGAGAAAAAAGAAATTATCTAATGGTAAATATCCCATTTTTTTGAGAATTACAAGGGACAGAAGATCCATTTTTTTTCGCACGCCATATATTTCTGATGTAAAGGAATGGAATGCCAAACAGGGAAAGTTCAATGATAATGCAGCTGATTATCTAAATAAGAACAGACTTTTGCTAAAGATTCAAGACAAAGCAACAACTATAATAACTCAACTGGAACAAAATAAAACATACTACACATTAGATGATGTTGAAAAAGCATTACGAACAGAATCTAATCCCAAGAGTAAACTGATTTATCCTTTCTGGACAGAAATTATTGCTGAACAGAAACTGGCAGGAAGAACAGGAAATGCCCGAATTCATTCTGAAGTTATTACCTCTCTTAAAAAATTTAGTGGATATAAAGAGTTGACTTTTGACCACATTACTCCTGAGTTTCTTGAAAAATATGAAGCATGGCTACGTTCAAACGGTGGAACGGGCGGTGGAATTGGAGTTAAAATGCGGAGCATTAGAGCCATTTTCAATACAGCTATTAAACGTGGTCGGATCAAGGAAGAGCTCTATCCTTTTAAGGTTTATAAAGTATCTAAATTGAAATCCAATGGAATTAAGAAGGCTTTGAAACTTGAAGAAGTCCATAAAATTGCAGAACTGGATTTAACCCAAAACCCTGCACTAATTGATACCCGCAATTATTTTCTTTTTAGCTTTTATACACGCGGGATGAACTTCGCTGACATGATGACCTTACAATGGAGCGATTTAAATGGAGATAGAATCTATTACACTCGTTCAAAAACAAAAGCTACTTTTCAAATTAAAATTCTCCCTCCTGCCCAAAAAATTCTGGATTATTACAAAGCACAAAATCGAAAGACAAAATATGTTTTTCCGATTCTTCTGAAAAATGACATGACTTTCAATCAGCTTGAAAACCGGAAACGCAAAATCTTAAAACAATACAACAAACAGCTAAAGGAAATTGGTGAATTATGTGGCATTTCAAAACCATTATCAAGTTACGTTGCCCGGCACAGTTATGCCAATAGCTTAAAACAAAAAGGAATTTCAACCGATATTATCAGTGAATCGATGGGACACCAAAATATAGCCATCACTCAGGCATATCTGAAAGAATTAGATAACTCGCTCGTTGATGAAGCGATGGAAGTTTTACTTTAATTTGTAAAATTTAAATCCCGTATGATAATCCAATACTGTTCTGATCTGCATCTGGAATTTCCTGAGAATAAAAAATTTCTAATTGAAAATCCAATTATACCAGTCGGGGAGATCCTGATTTTGGCAGGCGATATTGTCCCTTTTAGAGTAATGCATGAGCACAGTGACTTTTGGAATTATATTTCATCAAATTTCAAAAATGTTTACTGGATTCCCGGGAATCATGAATATTATTATTTTGATATTAAGGAGCGCTTAGGGAGTTTTGTCGAAAATATACGAGATAACATTCTATTGGTTAACAATACTTCATTTGTTCATAATAAAACTAGATTCATCTTTACAACCTTATGGACTGCCATATCAGAAGCTAAGAAGTTTATGATTCAGCAAGGGTTGTCAGATTTTAGAGTTATTAGAAATAATGGTCAGCTTCTTATCCCTGATGATTATAACCAAATGCACAAATCATGTATGCAATATTTAAATCATGAATTGTCGGATGGCAAATTCGAAAAAACTATTGTTGTAACGCATCATGTTCCAACAATGCTGAACTATCCTGAAAAATACCAGGGAAGTTATTTGAATGAGGCTTTTGCTGTTGAACTGTATGATTTAATTATCGATTCCGACATTGATTATTGGATATTTGGACATCATCATCAGAATCATTGTGATTTTACAATAGGAAAAACAAGAATGCTTAGTAGCCAATTAGGATATGTTCAGTTTGATGAGCACAAAGATTTTTCTACTGCACAATACTTCCATATTTGATTTATAATATAATAAACCTATATTTGCACAATAAACCAATGATGTTTATTGTGCATTTTTTAGCTTATCATGAATAATCTCAGGAAATACATAAAGGAAGTACTCGATGAAACCGTTATAGTAAATCGTCTACCTGAAAATGAATTGGAAAAACTTCCAATGTATTTAGGTCAAATGTATCAAATATATACCACAAGACTTTTTGATACAGAATTAGTATTGGCACATCCGGTTAATCCTGATACTATATCAATTGCGCAGACAGAAAAGCAGCTAGGAAATCTAAAAACAATACTGAATAAGAAAGTAGTCCTTATTCTTGATCACATGGTTGCGTACAATAGGATTCGATTGATAAAAAAGAAGGTAAATTTTATTATACCCGGCAAACAACTTTTTCTTCCGGAATTACTGGTTGATTTGAAGGAAGAAAAAAGGACAAATTTACCGGTAATGGAAAAACAGAATCTAACCCCTTCTGCCCAGGTAATAGTACTATATTATATTCTGGGATCAGGTAAGCATTGGGATATTGAAAAGAAGCCATTTAAAGATATCGCTGCAAAAATGAATTATTCTCCAATGGCAATTAGCAAGGCTGTTGACAATCTGCGAGCGCTTAATTTAATAACGATTGCCGGTGAAAAAGAAAAGTACATTCAGTTCCAGTACGATAAAGTAGAGTTGTGGGAAAAAATTGAAGAAAACAATATCTGGAATTATCCGATATTTAAACGAATATACATTGATGAGCTTCCATCAGGGATAAAAGTGTGGGATTGTAATACAACTGCGTTAGCTGAATATTCAGACATGAACCGCAGTCGACAAGATTATGTCGCAATTGGGAGAACTGCTTATAACAAATTAAACAGAGGGAACTTATTAAAAAATGCCAACCCCACAGAAGGAAACTATTGTTTAGAGATCTGGAAATATGATCCGGGCATTTTAACTGATTCAGCGAAAACTAATGAATTGGTTGTTGATCCGTTATCTCTCTATCTTACTTTAAAGAACAACCCGGATGAAAGGATTGAAATGGCATTGGAACAAATAAAAGAGAAATTTCTATATGGTTAGAGGACTGGAAACATTTAAACAATACTTTCACGAATATACTGATAACTATATCATTATAGGTGGTACGGCATGCGATGTCATAATTGATGAGGCTGGATTTGAAGCCAGGGCGACAAAAGACATTGACATTATTTTAATTGTCGAAGCCTTAACAAAGGAATTTGTGAAGAAGTTCTGGGAGTTTATCAATGATGGGAATTATGAACGTAGAGAAAAGAGTGAAGAGGAAAGAAAGTACTATCGTTTTATTAAACCTCAAAGCAAAGGTTTTCCTCTGCAGATAGAACTCTTTTCAAAAATTCCTGATTTAATGGATCTTGAAGGAGAGCCCCATTTGACTCCTATCCCAGTAGATGATGATCTTTCAAGCCTTTCAGCCATTTTAATGAATGATGAATATTATAACTTCACTATCGCGAACAGTGAGAAAAAAGAGGACACACATTTTGCAAAGTCGGAAGCCTTAATCTGCCTAAAAGCAAAAGCTTTTCTTGATTTGACCAAAAGAGAATCGGAAGGAGAAAAGGTTGATGAAAAAAACATCAGAAAGCACAAAACCGATATTTTTAGATTGGCAGTTTTATTACCAGCTGATCAAAAAACTGAATTACCTGCAGAGATTAAGAATGATCTTAAAACATTTATAGAGTTAATCGCCGGAGAATTACCAGACAAAGCAATTTTCAAACAAATGGGAATGGGTATTATTGATGCCGAGCCGGTCTATCAACAACTTAAAAAAACCTTCTATCTGGAATAAACATCACAATCCGTAACTCAACCCCGTAAACACCTCCGGCAACATTTTCGGAAAATTTTCAAAAGGAAAAGGAATAAAAAATGAATGTAAAAACCGGAAGGGTTGATGTGGGATTTCAAAAAGTTTTAACCGGAGTTTACGCAGGTTAAGTCTTTTTGAAATTAGGATAGAGGGACGGCAAAAATTAACTCTTCCGGTTTTGGAATGAATGGCTTTATGCCGGAAGCTTTTGAAAACCCGGAGGGCTTCGTTTTTCGAAAATGTAGGTATTTTGTGGGAGGGGTTGTGCCCCCCAGTATCATAGAAAAGATGTTTTTCACGCGAGAGGAGGCCCGCTGACGGCATTACCTCAATGCCCACCAATACAGCATCTTGCAGGAAAATAAGTAATAAATCTTGTCGCAAATATTTACTAAATTTGCGACAAGATTATCATCACTATTACCATTTATCTCCTTTGCTCCTATTGGCAGAAGTATTTATCGGTCGTAAATTATTCAGGTGGTCAGTGCCTCCTTTAGATTGTGGCTTACTGTGGTCTATCTCCCATCCCATTGGACTTGACTTTCCATAAGAAGTTTTGTACATAACATTTCCCAGTTTATCTTTTCTATAAAGGTCGGGGTCTTTCCCCCTCATTTTTTGACCTTTATCCCAAACTTGATCCTTTTTTTGTTGATAGCTCATTGTTCTAAAATTTAATGTGGAAAAAACTAAATAGTCGATAAAGAACAGATAGCCAGCCTTTGGAATTTCTGGAAAAATTGTCATTTGCTTTCCTGTCTCGCAAATCTGCATTCCTGTTTCTTTCGATTCTGTGACTCGACCATCTTTTATCCCAAATCACAGTATTCGACTCAATCCAATAATGTGACTGGCACTCAAAACTCCAATTCCCAATGGATGGACTTAGGGAGATGCTTTCCCCATCATAGCACAAACTCCAGTCATTTGGTGAGAATGGAGTCACGACTTCATTACCACAGCCACACATACATTTATGTATGGCCGTATTGTAATGAGTTGTAATATAAACAGTTCCTTCATCCAACGAATCAGGAACTGTTTTAACAAACTTAAACTTCACCTCTTGCCTCATTATTCAAAAAAGAATTATTAATCGAGTAAGTTGAATGAAATTCCACTTCGAGATCCTGATAAAAACCAAACATCTTTTTCCACTTAAGCACTGCAAAACCTGCATTTAGCAGGTTTAATTCAGCTATCTGGATATTGGTTACATAATCATTATCTGTAACATCGCCATCTGGAATATATTTGTCCAGATGGCTATTATTGTCTTTGTTCGCCGATGTAACTCTTATTTGTCCAATCAACGAATCTTCTACCACATTTACTCCTAAGCCTAAATCAACGAAAGGAATTCCCTGTACCACAAGAAATTGAATCAAATCCTTCCTGACTAGATTATTATCGATGCAGATAAATACACAGTCAAATCTTAAAAGTTCGTTGAAATTTGATTCGTAAACGTAGTAGTTATGAGCAATTATACCTTTGCGCATTTGCGAATACTTTCGCTGATAATAATCGACTTTACTGATTTGTTCCTCAAGTTCGGTTATTGTTGCTGCACCTGGCGACCGAAATGCATTATGATTTAGAAAAACATCTCCATCATAAATGTGAATTTCGCGAACGTGAGTTTTAGCAACCATATCTAAAATGTAGGCGCCGGTTCCTCCCATGCCAACAATGCCAATTTTCTGAGAACGAAGTTTATTATTGATAGAATCAATATTCGCCCTGCTGGAATTTGTATCCAGGTAGTTGAATACGCTATTTTCTTCTTTGTCTTCTATTGGCAGAAATGGTTTTTCAGTAACCGAATCGTCGATAGATTTTGCGGGTGAAGAAATAATATCAGCATACCTTTTTACTTTATCGTAAAAATCGACATAGCCATTTGGTGGTTTATTTGAAAACTGATGTCTCGCAGTGATCCCGTTAACAAAACCTGTATTAATATTAGGAGTTGGATGTTTAATTGCTGTCATATGAATTCCGTGATTACTACATGGAAATTCTCCACTGAACATCATAACATGAGTATTTGGCTTAGTTGTTTTTTCGCCACTCATGTCCAGAGCACAAATTAAAGTTCCAAATTTTATTTCTCTCGCAGAATTCACATAGGGTATGTGGTGGGTAAATAAATACCCACCACTTATTTCAATATTATAACCTTCGTCTCTTAGACGTTTAAGGTCTGCATTACGACTTATCAGTAGCTGTGACATTGAAAATCATTTTTTGTTTTACTTTAACTGTGTCTCCAGCAACCATTGAGCCTTGAGGCTTATCATTATTACCTCTTGTATAGGTAACAGTATATGCAGTTCTACCATTATTCTGGTATGTTCCAAATGCAAGTATTACTACTTGCTCAAATGAAATGGTTTTATCGTTCCATTCTTTTTCACGACCATTTACTATTATTATAAAATTATCTTTCATGATAAAAAATACATTTATCGATTATTAAAAAGATTTAATATGCTCTAGGTCTACTCTTCCTCAATAGAGTAGCGACTGTTTATTGAGGTGAAAAAGCTCTGGTATTTATCAGTGAGCAATCGATAAACTAAACAGTTAAATGGCCTGAATTTGTATTCCTGAGAAAAACAATGTAACTTTGAAGTCGCAAAACAAATTAAGAAACACGTTTTCTTAAAAACACTAGCTCAGTTTAACTGGGCTTTTTTTATGCTTATATATCTCTTTTTTTCATCCAGTATTTTGAATTAATAATTTATCCTGTAAATATTTTATCGTCATACAATCAACTTCAAAAGAATCTGCAATGGATTTAACTGGCACTTCATTGGTTAAAACAATAGAGCTAGTTGTACTTGCATAATAACACGACATGACATCCAGAAAATCAACGCTGGAAGAGTAATTGCTATAGAAATCACTTACCATTTTCATGGCTTCACCCGATAATCTGTAAACATGAAATATATCCTTAACAGATTCAAAATCAATTTTGTATTTATATAACATCAAATCTGAAACATAAAATTCATATTTTGGATATTCCGGCGTAAGCTGACCCCCTTCCAAAGCATAAAGAATAATCATTTTTTTGCATGACATTCCGGCGGATGTTGACCCCTTCAGAAGTACAGAGAGTTAATTTTTGGGGGCGGCAGCGGTAAAAAAACGGAGCATATTGACCCCTTTGGTGTTGTTACCTGTTACAAAAACGGAGTAAGCTGCCCCCTCTGAGTTTAGGTTTTGGTTAATTGGTGGTTTATGAACCACTAATTAAAAGATATGGCCGGAAAACCTAAAAGAATGAGTCAGGTAAAGCAAATACTACAACTGCACAAACAAGGGTATGGCAACAAAGCCATCGCCCGTAATTTAGGTATTAGCAAGAACACCGTAAAAAGTTACCTTGGAAAATACCGGAGTTCAAAACTAAGCCTTGCAACTTTACTAAAGATGGAAGACCACTCATTGGAAAAAGTCTTTCATGCCGGTAACCCAGCTTATAAAGATGAGCGATTTGATACACTAAAAGACAACCTGGATTATTTTACCACGGAACTTAAAAGAACAGGTGTTACCCGTAAATTATTATGGGAAGAATACCGGATCTCCCATCCAACGGGTTATAGTTTAAGCCAGTTCAGTTTTCATCTGTCACAGCACATGTTGACCAAGAACCCATCGCTGGTATTAACACATGAGCCAGGAGAAAAACTCTTTGTTGATTTTGCTGGTAAAAAATTATCCTATATCGACCGCACAAGCGGAGAAATAATCGAATGCCAGGTTTTTGTGGCCTGCTTGCCCTACTCTGATTATGGTTTTTGTCTGGCTGTCCCCAGTCAACGTATTGATGATTTTATATACGCACTTACTATCTGTCTGGAATCTATGGGCGGGGCACCAAAGGCATTAGTTCCAGACAACCTTAAGTCAGCAGTTATTAAAGCCAACCGTTACGAGCCTACGGTGAACCAGGCACTGGAAGACTTTGCCAACCATTACAATATGGCTATAGTTCCCACGCGTGCCCGCAAACCAAAAGATAAAGCCTTGGTCGAGAACCAGGTAAAACTGATTTACAACCGGGTATATGCACGTATACGCAATCAGCAATTCTTTTCAATCGAAGCATTAAACCAGGCTATAAAAGAACATACAATAAACCACAACCAAACCCGTATGCAGGGAAGGGATTATTGTCGCCAGGAACACTTCCTCTCCAATGAAAAGCATTTATTACAGCCGTTGCCTGACGCTGCTTTCGAAATAAAGTATTACAAAGAATATAAGCTTGCCGGCAACAACCATATTTATCTCACTCAGGACAAACACTATTACAGCGCCCCCTACCAATATATCGGTAAAAAACTCAAAGTAGTTTATACAAGAGGTATGGTCCGTATCTTTGATAATCACAACCTTATTGCTGTCCATAAAAGAAGCTTTGCCAAAGGTGCTTATACCACCGATAAAAATCATTTGTGCTCTACCCATCAGCATTATTTAAACCGAAGTCCGGAATATTACCAAAACAAAGCCCACAGCCTCTGTGAACCCCTGGGGAAGTTGGTCGAATTAATCTTCTCGCAGAATCGGTATCCAGAGCAGCTATACCGTGCGTGTGATGGATTATTTAGCCTTCAACGCAATACTCTCCCTGACACTTTTAATAAGGCATGCCAAATAGCCATCGAATATCAAAATTACAGTTACCATTTTGTACAAAACATCATAAAAAACAAAATGACAGAAGCCCACGGAGAAAAGATAAACAAAGCCCTTCCTGAGCATAATAACATTAGGGGAAGGGAATATTATAATAATCAGTTACCATTTAATTTTTTACAAAATGAACAACATTGAAAACCAATTAACACAGCTACGATTACACGGAATAAAAAGTAGCTGGAAGGCTTTAACCGAAACAAAACGCCTGGGTGAATTGTCATTGCCCGAAGGTTTGGAAATGCTGCTGCAGGCAGAGCTGCAAGACCGGGACAACAGACGTTTCGACAGGTTAAAAAAGGGAGCAAGCTTCCGTTACCAGGCTTCAATTGAAGAATTGAGTTATGATGCTTCGCGCGGGCTCGATAAAGGTGTAATATCCACCCTTGCAACAGGTGATTACATTGCAAAAGGTGAATCGGTTTTAATTACCGGAGCTACCGGATGTGGAAAAAGTTTTATAAGCTCTGCACTGGGACATCATGCTTGCGCTCAAGGATATAAAGTAATGTATTTTAATGTGCAAAAGCTTATGCAACGAACTAAAATGGCCCGTTTAGAAGGAACGGTTCACCAACTCTTCCAGAAAATATCTAAATCCAATTTGCTGATTCTCGATGATTTTGGATTAACTCATTTAGAAAATCAGCATCAAATGGATTTAATGGAAATTATTGAAGACAGGCATGCAAGGTGTGCAACGATAATTGTTAGTCAACTTCCTGTAGCTAACTGGTTTGACGTAATCGGGGAAGCTACGATTGCCGACGCAATTTTAGACCGATTGGTTCATACATCATATCGGATTGAATTAATCGGAGAAAGTTTAAGAAGAAAAATGTAATTTTGTCAGACATCGGTCATTCCGAAACCTAAAATCAAGGGGGTCAATATCACCGGAATGAGGGGTCAACATCACCGGAATATCCATATTTCAAACAAGACGCTTTTTTATATAAGCTTGTTCTGCTTATTACGTTCAAACTTGCTATTTCATTAACAACTAATTTCATCGGCTGTATAAAAATTTGAATCGAAGGTTAACATTCGTTTTAACACCTGAGCACTTTTGCCGGAAATACTTGCTGCTTTGTTGATCGATACCTTTCCCTCCATTAAACAGCGAATCAGAAGCTGATTATACCTTTTCGCAGATTCCTCCTCTTTGTAATGACCAAAAACATCTTCCTGATTTTCAAAGTATTCATTATATTGCGTCTTCCATAAGTTAAAGGTGGTGGATGAGATTACACCCTTAACAAACAGTTTGTACATGATTGCAAATATTGAAATGCCATATTTTTCTTTTATTGTTCGGAGTTCATTCATTGATATTCTTGACCTTTTACTTCCAATTTCAATAACAAGTAATTCCTGAGGAAGTAAAAGTTCACTTGCAAAACTGTCACATAATCTTTCAATTTCTTCGTCTTTAAAATTATCATCGATATCTAAAATGAGGTGTCCCAGTTCATGCAGGGTAGTAAATCTAACTCGCGTAATTTCTCCAAAACCTGTATTAATTACAATTACTGGTATCTTACCGACCCAAGCAGCAAAACCATTAAACCTTTCCGATGTTTCTAATTCAACTATCCTAATATTTTTTGACTCCAATATGGACAAAATATTATTCAATGGCATATCCCCTAATTTCCATTTCTTTCTTACCTGCTTGGCAGCTTTTTCAGCATCATTCTTTGATTTTATGGGAAGTTTATCAACTGGATTTTTGAACGGGTATTTTTCATCAGATAATTTTTCCAACTCAAAATAGCTTTCTAACCGATCGAGAGTATATTGCTTAACTTTTTCTAACTCACCTTCTACAATTTGATCTTCTTTGCGATAGTGAATTTTGCCAGCGATTTTAACTTCAGAGACATTATTTTCAGTATTGTACAAAAAATCAATATCTACATTTAGAGCATGTGCCAATCGAATTAAATATTCCGAAGACGGCATCATCTCATCCTTTTCATAAAGGCTTAATGCTTGTTTTGAGATGTTTGAGACCCGAGCTAATTCGCTTATTGAATACCCTGCCATTTTTCTTGCTGCTATCAATCTTTTAGATATACTCATTTGTTTGTTTCAGATTATAAGTTTTTTATCTATGGACAAAAATACAAAAAATCTAAATTGTCAATACAAAACTAATAAGAAAAAATACGATTTAGCAAATTTTTCAAGTGATACTTTTCAACGAGTTGTTGATAATTGTGAATATTGATCTTTACTTTTTTATAATTTATATTGCGCCTATGCATTCATGACTAATATCCGTAATGGTTACATTTAGATTCTAAGTTGTGACATTAATTGGGCTCTTATCAACTTTATGAACATAATCTTTATATGCTTTTCTACCCTGGAGCTGGTTTTGAGATAAGTTTCCATTATCTTTTTGCCTGAATTCTTCAGTTACCTTCATTGTGCTCATCCCAACAATTACCCCAGTTACCACCGATTTATTTTTCTTATAAGTTGTTTTCTTCCGGCTAATCTTAAATCCACTTTTCCCTATTAATGATAAAATTGGATTTATCAAATCCTGAAAATCGAACTCACTGGAAAAAGTTAAATCATCTATCCATCGAGTATATACGATATTTTTATCTATAATAAGTTTTGAAATCTGAATATCAACTTTTTCGAAAACGATATTTGCGAGCATTGGGCTCGTGGGGGCACCTTGTGGTAATGATTTTTCATCCCAGCTGTCTGCTGTTCTAATTGTGGTAAGCTTGGTAGTGATATCAGCCACTTGCTTTGAAAATCCTTTGGCTCTTAAAGAACTGTAAACCATTTTAGGGGTAACAGATGGGAAAAAATTTGTTAGATCAGTTTGAAAACGATATTGTTTTCCTTTGTGTGGTTTGGCGTTTGATACATTACTGTTTCCTTTCACCCCCCCCTTAATATTAGGCAAAAGAGTCACCTTCGAAAGAATCTTACTTTGTATTTTATTTTGAATGTCTTTTAATGATTTGCAACTTGGAGTGTAATACCTTTTTTGTATTTCACCGTTTTTGGTTTTTGGCTCACCGTTGTCTTTATATTTTATTTCTGAGTATTCGTAATAAAAAGAATCAATATGATTTAAAATATTGGTTAACTCTTCTTCATTGTAACCAATCAATCTTAGAAATTCTTTCTTTGAGTATATCATGCTGGTTCGGAGAAAAAAATGGAATTAACCATCTCGTTTAAAGATTTATTTATGATACCGTATGCTTCTTTTTTTTCATTTGGGACGTCAGAGTCATCAAGAGATTTAAAGAACAGCACAGGTAGAGGAATATCTAATTTCTCGCTTAATAACTTAAGTGTGGATAAATTAGGCTCCTTTTTGTTCTTTTCTATTTGGGAAAGATATGCTTGAGTTATTCCCATGGCTCCGGCCAGTTCTCCCTGGCTAAGATTTAACCTTTTTCGTTGAGTTTTTATTGCATCACCTAAATTCATAACCATTAAATTTAAAAAAACAAAAGCGGGTCAATTAAAAGTTTAATAAGTCTTCAAACACTTCGCTTAATTCTTCATACAGTTTAAAACGAAAAAACGTTTTAATTAAAGCTGGAAGTAACTTTGCTAAAAATGTCTTCCTATCAGAAGTACTTTTAACTTCCTTCAACTCTTCTAAAGAACTTACAACATTCTCTAAACGAGCTACATCGTCAATCGACAAAGAACTGCGGTTCCTTGCAAGAACAATTCTAACTCCTTGAGCCAAATTGTCCAGATTTTTTTCAAAATTTTTCATATAGAAATTTTTAAATTAATGATTAGGAATGAAAATGTGTCTGACACAATTCATTCCGCTTTTATTTGTTAGAAGAGACTAATAAACAAATCGTTTTGATTGGTTTATTCAGTCTCTTGCTCAGAGCTTATTGAACTGAAGTGGATAAAACTACAATCAATCTGTCCTGGGCAAAAGGCGATAGGAAAACCGTGTAAACGAGTACACTCTTAAATCAACTGCATTCCTAATCTTCTATATGAAAAAGAAATCTCAAAGAACTTATGATGCAAATATAAGAAATATAACTGACAGTTAAAATTATTGGCAAAAATATTTCTATTTTTTCTCTTAAAGAAAAGTAAAAATCCTGGGAACTATATAGCTACAATGGTAATTTGAACTGATTCCTGAGAGCAAACATTTTTTACAACTCCCCCTTAAATGCTTTATCCAGAATGCTTTCTTTTAATGCTTTCAAATTCTTCAATTTATCTTGTTGCTCTTTTTGAAGTTTTGATAATTTATCTTGAAGATCTTTAATTTTAGTTATCGCTATATCTTGAACGTTCAACGGAGGAATCACAATATCATATTGCTCTAAAGCCTTTTTGTTTACTCCTGATTGTCCTGCCGACCTTTGAGAAATTGAAATAATGAAATTCTGAATTTTACTATTTTGTAGAAAGTAAAAAAGAAAATCTTTTTTAACTACCTTTTCATCTGGAACTGCTTTCATCAAGGCAACATTATATGCACCTTCAAGCCCTCTTAAGATTTGGAATACCGGTGGCCCATATCGACCTATCATTACATCATCAGCTTTGCAAAATTTCTTTGTTGATTTCTCATTAATGTATACTATATGGTTGTCTGATTTATAATCTCTAATTTGAATTAATCGAACAAAACCTTCTTTCTGCACATCTGAGAATTTTGTTTTTGGAGGCTGAGAACCACCAATAAAATCAACATGCTGTAATAGTGGTTTTTCAGAATATTTTTTACTTAAATCATCAAATATCCTATCAAGGCTTGAGGCTACTAATAATTCAGTTTGCGTAATATTTTCCTCTAACAAAGCAATGCTTTTGTCAATGCGTTCAAATAAAGCATCGAGTTTGGAAACTATGCGCTTTTGTTCGTGAAGTGGAGGAAGTGAAATTTTAAAAGATTTTATGCTTGATTTATTAACTTCCGCAAACGTTGTTGAATTACTTAATGAAGAAATTTCGGCGATATTTCTTTTTAAAACATAGCATAAATAATGATTATTAATCTTCTCGCTGCAAATAAAATTAGTAAATCCTTGATTGGTTGTAAGCTCGATTTCTGCAATTCCAATCTTACCAATACTGGCTCTTGATGAAAAGACAACAGAACCTTTAGGTAACAATTTCGCTGAACTTTTATCTAATCCAAGCTTTGTAATTCTTTTATTTGATGATGAAATCTTTGAAATAGTACCGATTTCTGGCAAATCTGTAGGACTAAGCCATATGATATCTCCATTCCAATAGTCTTTTACACTTGTTTTTGGTGTTCCTCCTCCCAAAATAGTGCAGATTTCGGACAAACTTACCTTCTCCCAACCTTTTGGTAACTTATCCATTAGCGTCCTCCTTTAAAATGGATTCAACTTCTTCCATTAATTTAGAAATTACTTTGTCGTTTCGTTTAATATAGGCAAGTATTTCTGAAGGTGCCAGATGTTCTATATCTGTTTGATTATTCGGATTCCTCGCTGAAATGTCGTAATTGTTTTCAACTAAAGTATCAATCTTAACCAGCCAAGAATTCTGAGTCTCTTTTCGTTTCGGGAATAGACTTACAAACTCTTGTAAATTCTCAAACTCAATAGGTTTGCTTTTGGTTAATTTGTAAGATGGATTGCATTCGTAATACCAAACATCAGAAGTTGCTCCTTTACGATCGAAGAAAATTACATTGGTTTTAACGCCACTATAAGGTAAGAAAACACCGGCCGGTAAACTTAAAATGGTATGCAGGTTAAAATTCTCCAACAATTCCTGTTTTACTTTCGCAAATGCATTTCCAGTTTGAAACAATACTCCTTCCGGGACAATTATTGCCGCTTTCCCTCCTTGTTTCAAGGCTTTCATAAAATGTTGTAAAAACAATATTTCAGTAGCATTACTGGCAATAGGGAAGTTTTGTTGTATCTGTGCTTTTTCTTTTCCACCAAAAGGGGGATTTGCTAAAATGATATTGTAACGGTCGCTTTCCTGAAAATCGCGTATGTTCTGTGTAAGCGTATTTCGTTTAAATAGATTTGGGCTTTCAATACCATGTAAAATCATGTTCATCATTCCCATAATATACGCCAAAGGAGTTTTCTCGTTCCCGAAGAAAGTTTCTTCATGTAAAAAATTCCATTGTTCAGTATTGAGCCTTCCTTTGTATTCCTCTTTAATATGCTCAAAAGCTTCTATCAAAAAACCACAGCTTCCTGCGGCACCGTCGTAAATGGTTTCTCCAGGTTGAATATCTACACAGGCAACCATTGCTTTTATCACCGCACGGGGGGTGTAAAATTCACCTGAGTTGCCACCATCATTACCCATACCTTGTAACAAATTTTCGTAAACGTGCGATAGCTCAAATAATTCATCCTGCGATTGGAAATTTAAACTATCAACGATATTCAACACTTCACGTAAGGTATGGCCGCTTGCAATTTTATTATCGAGAAATTCAAAAACATTTCCAATCTTGTATTTCATGGATTTCAGTTCAAGAATATTCTCTTTGAATCCTTTTAAATACGGAAATAGCTGATTATTTACGAACAGCGTCAGATCATCGCCTGTTTTGGCCTTCTTAAAATCCAGTTTGTCGTTACTATCTTTAGGACATGCCCAGTTTTTCCATTGAAATTCTTCAGAAATAATCCGGTTGTATTCCGTACCATTTAACAACGCTTCGCCTTCTTTTTCTTCTTCAAAATCATCCAGAAATTTCAGAAACAAAATCCAGGAGATTTGCTCGGTGTAATGCATGGCACCACTAATTCCGTCATCACGGCGAAGTATATCAGTAATTCTATTTATTTTTTGTTGTAGTTCCATCAATTTTATCAATTAATCTTGTCATTCAAATAATTATACAAATTCAGAATATCATCCGAAATTTCATTTGCAGGTATTTTACTAATTACTTCTTTTCTTTTTTCTATATCCAAACCATTTTCATCACAAAAAAGAACTTTAATGATATCCTTAACATTAGCAGTTTTAACAGACTGAAAATCCATATTATTACCAGCCTGCAATTGCTCTCTTGGTATTAATTCTGCATTTATTTGTTCTACTAGACTATATTCACTTAACATTGTATGGCTTATAAAGTAGTTTTCAATCTCCCTTCTGCTCCATGCTAATAAATGAACATTCGGTTGTAAGCCCCTTGGTTTAGTATAACCATTAACCTTAATAGGGTTGGCTTGATTATAATTCGGGTTAGAATCATCTCTATCGCATATCATAAAGATATTCTTAGTTTTAATATCTTTAGGAGCATTAGAATAATGAAATTCTTCAACCCAAATTCTTTTATTATTACCAAGTTCTTCCAAATCATTATCTCTACCAGAAGAAACGTTAATAACTTCAATGTTTAACAGTTTATCTCTATCGAAATCAGGCTTTTTTATTTCAAGAAAGGAAATAAATGCCTTCCAATCATTAATATTATCAATAAGCACAATATTTTCTGCTTTTGCAGCAATTGCAAATTGGAATTCTTTACGAGCGCTCAAATCTTCTATTCTTGTAATAATTTCAGCTAAAATATAATTGTCGCTTACACTACCGTCTTTTACATATCTGATGCTACTAAATTCATTATTAAGAACAGAGTCTAAAATGTGAGTTGATGACAATATATTTCCTTTAACGCTTTTCAATAAAGTCCAAACCTTTTTTATTAGAGAATAATGTACATGAGTATCTATTTCATCAAGCAAGAAAAATGTTTTGTCTGAATCAAACAGGTCAACAATTGCATATAGTGACAATAACTGATACTCACCGTCACTTAAATCACGCAGTTTCAAATCCCTACTAAGTTGTAGTTCTGTTTCAAATAGACTAATAAAATAATCGTCAGAAGTAGCAGCGCTAAAAAAAGTAAAAATCTTTTCTATGTCTCTTTGAAAAACATCAACAACCTCGTTCGCTTTAATTTGAATTTTTGTTTTTGCTAACCTTTCTGAGAAGTCAAAATCACTATTAACTTTTTTCTCAATAACCCTACTAAGTATATTATGAAATTCAGTTCTTCTTAAGGTTGGTTCATCTGGTGTTATGGCTTCAATTTCAAGTGAATCATTTATCCGATCAATGTAAATCTTCTCAACCTTTAAATTAAAGTTTAGTTGTGTAGAAATATCATCATTAAACTCATTTACTTCAATGTATTTGTCTTTTAAAAACTTTCTCGTGTTGCCTTCTTTTTTTAAAGCGGTTGCAAAAAAAATAAGAATCTTTGACCAGTTATAATCAAAGTAAAAGGAATTTATAAAGTCAATTTTTAGCTTATCCGCTCTTGCTTCAAACTTAACTTTTCGAGAGGTATTAATGTATTTTGAATATAATTCTGAAAATGACTCGTTTTGTCCGGAACTAAAGCAAATCAGATTAACATTATTGTTTTCTAAATATTGTTCGAATACACTTTCTAAAATTGCAGACTTGCCACAACCATTCTCACCTATCAAGGTTAGTATATTGTTGTCAACTGAAACAACTTGTTCAGCTTGGTACAATTTATTTGGCTGTAATGTAAGTTCCATTTATGAAGCGTAAAGTAATTCCTGAATTTTATAAAAAGCATCCACCAATTTCTGTAACCCGCCAAAAATATTTGCTGCATCTTTGGTTGTTCCCAAGTTATTCAATTCAACAAGGTTTGCTAGTTTTTCCCGTTTCAATTCTTTTACCCCGTCTTTCTCGTAGCGTTCTAAAATAAATCTTAAGAAATCACGTGCTTTCAAATTCTCGTAAATTTCAAAAAATTGTTCATTTTCTTTGGTTGTTTCCGCTCGTTTTCTTCGAGTAATAATTTCATTAGAATATGAAATATGCATCAGAATATCAAAAATATCACTCTCTTGTGCATCAAACAATATTTTCAGACTTTCCAGTTGCTCTTCGTCAATTCCTGTTGATGCAAGCTTTTGCAACAATTCTTCCCTCGTTTCAGGTCTCGACCAAAGTTTACGTAACTGTTCTTCACTTTCGTACAAATCAGGAATAAAACCGATAAGCTTTTCCAAAAACTGTGCAGTTGTTAAAGGCAAACCATTTTCGTCAATGTAACGGGTTTCAACATCAATAACTTTTAACTTCCTTCCGTTTGATAACTCAATTACAACCTTTTTTTGCCTTGGTGGTGGGTCAACAATTGGAGGTTCTCCTCCTGTATTTCCGTCAGAGCTACCACCGGGTTTACCTCCGGTATTTCTACCTTCATTATCTGCAGGCAATCCATCCCATTCTTCATCATAAAATTTATCAGTTGCTTCCTCTGAAAAATCAATTATGGTAAAAAAATCTTTGCCTTCAAACAATCGGGTTCCACGCCCAACAATTTGTTTAAATTCCACCATGGAGTTTATTTCCCTTACCAAAACAATATTCCTTACATTTCGTGCATCAACGCCGGTTGTTAGCATTTGAGAAGACGTTAGAATTACAGGAATATCTTTGTCGTTATCCTGAAAACGTTCCAATAAATCCCTTCCTTCTTTTCCTTCATCACTAGTAACCCGAACGCAATAATTTGGATCAGTAATTTTCTTGTAGCTATTAATTGCATCACGCATATTCAACGCGTGGGTTTGGTCCACACAAAAAACAATGGTTTTTTCCATTGCATTTATATTTGTTAAAATTGCCTGTGCAACGAGTTCAATTTGTTTTGGTATGACGATAGTCTTATTGAAATCTTTTTTCTTATAAACCTTCTTATAATCAACTTCACCCTCCAGAACTTTATCGGCTTGGGTGTAGATATATGAATCAATATTCGTTCTTATTTTCTTGATTTTGTAAGGGCTTAGATAACCATCATTAATCCCATCTTTTAACGAGTATTCGTAAACCGGTTTTCCGAAATAGGCATATGTATCAACATTATCGTCACGCTTTGGAGTAGCAGTTAAGCCAAGATGAACTGCAGAACCGAAATGGTCAAGAATCTCACGCCACGAACCTTCTTCATTTGCACTTCCCCTGTGACATTCATCAATAATTATCAGATCAAAGAAGTCGGTTGGATATTGCTTGTAATAACCTCCGATATTCTCTTTTTCGCTAATAGCCTGATAAATAGCAAAGAAAATATGTGCATTTGTAGGAACTTGTCCGTTTCTGGCTTTAATCTCTGAACCATCAATTTTTATAAGGTCCTTTTCAAAAGGGTCGTTAAAAGTATTGATAGCCTGATCTGCCAGAATATTACGATCCGCTAAGATTAATATTTTAGGACGTCGGTCGGCATTATCAAGGTTCCATCGTTTTTGAAACAGCTTGTAAACTATTTGAAATGCAATAAAGGTTTTTCCGGTTCCAGTTGCCAGAGTTAGTAATACTCTTTTTTCATTATTTGCAATTGCTTCAATAGCATTGTTAACTGCATTTTCCTGGTAATATCTTGGTTGTTTATCACCAGTTAAATAAAATGGGACAGATAACAATTCTTCCTTTAAAGGAGTTAGGTTTTCAAATGTGCGATTATAAATCTCTTCAGGTGTTGGAAACGAATTGATGTATTTCCCTGTTCCGATATTTAGATCAAACTCGTAAACTTGTTCGCCATTAGTTGCATAAACGAATTTGACTTTTAACCTTTCTGCATAGCTTACCGCTTGTTGCAAGCCTTCTGTTGGATGTTTAGATAGTCGTTTTGCCTCAATTATTGCAAGATTAACATTCTTATATTTAAGCAAATAGTCAACAAACAACCTTCTTCCTCGTTTACCTCCAATTAATTTTCGCCCATCAGTAAAATAGTGCTCACGGATTACAAAATCTTCCCAACCTGACTTCTTAATTTCTGGGTCAATAAATTTAGCTCTAGTGTCGGCTTCTGACAAGTGCATGTTTTGGTTTTTAGTATATGCCTTAAAAATAGTTGTTTTTGAACAAAATATTAGATGCGTATGAAAAGATTGTGCCTACTATTTTTATGCACAAAAAAAAGTAATACAATTGAATGATACTTAAGGATTACCATTAAAACAACTAGTAATTCCAAATGATTTTCACAGTATCGTTATATTATTCTTCAATAAATGTTGAAAGTTTCTTGTAGTCCGTCGCCTTAGTTCTACGCATCAAATAAATTTTATCAAAGTCTTCACCTCCCCAAACAAATTTCTTTTCCTGACAATACTTGAGAGCTTTTGGATTAGATATGAATTGATAAATCCAATCTTTTTTAGGGCTATTATTGAGATAAGTGCTTATTATTTCTTCCAGGGCTTGATTACTTTCACTCCCATTTGATTTTAATTGGATGAAATCTTTTAATAGTCTTTTTATATATTTTTGATGTTCAGGATAACTTAGTATTTTTTTCCAACTTACAACATTATTTCCAAAAGTATAACGATCTGCCCAAAGATTAGTTGAATAACCATCTTTTATCGTATAATCTCCTTTTGTCAGCAGAGCTCTTAAAAATTTATCTGACCTGTTAGAAAACAGTTCAAAAAAAGCATCCGAGTATTTTCGAAATTTGTTAAGCTTGAAATTCTCATTTGTTACTTCCCCCAATTTTTGGCCTGAACAATAAAGTACTAATTCAATTCGCCCTGCATTTAAACTGAAATCCTCACATTTCCAAAATTCTTTCTCAACTGCTTCTCTTTTTTCAGGAATGTCTTGTGCTGCATATAATTCTAATTTAAAAACTTCTTCCTTTGTTAAGATAGTTTTGAATTCTGAAATTTCCTTAAACTGTGCTAAATCTGTAACATCTTTATATTCGTTATCAATAAATTTAGTCATCAGTTTTATTGCGTTCACAGTTTGATCATCAGGATTTTTTGCCACATCAGGAAGTTGAATAACATTCTTAAAAAATCTGGAAAGTCGCTTTACATTTTGAAAGTCGAATATTTGATAATGTGAACAATAAAGTAGTACGGGAAGAAAACGAAAATAATCTGCCTGACTTGCATAACCTTTAAGCCAGCTACGGCTGAAATCAACCGTTTCAAAATGCTTGTTTAAATTATGTAGTGCGTTATAATATTTATTTATTATTTCAATGGAAAGAAGGCGAGAATCAAATTTTTGATTAACTCTTATGCTTTTTATATAATTAGAATGCTTAGCTACACTTTTCTCTGGTTTTCTACATATTTGCTCAATAATCTTTATCCAACGAAGAAATTCATTGAATCCCTCGTCTGCACAAGAATTGTCATCCTTATTTTTCCAGAAAAAATTTTGCCACGTTTCCCATTTCTCACCACCTTTAATTTTTTCCTCTTCTGATAATCCTTCTAAAAGTTCTGCTTTTATATTTTCGTTTGCTTGTACTGTTTCACCTCTGCTATTCATATAAATATATAGTTCTTCTCCCTGAGAACTTTTATCTATATCAAAAAACCACATTTCAACATTTTTTTCGAGGAACTCCAGTGTTATCTTTCTTTCATTTATGTATTGAAAGATATATTCATAATTCCTCAATACGCTTCTTATGGTTCTGTCATTTTCAAAATCTTTTAAATACCAATACTGATTTTTTACGTCATTAAGTTTTCCTCCCGAAAGTAAATAATCAACGAATCGACGTATAAAATCATGGGCAGATTCTCTAACCTTGTAACCAATTTTAGGAATTCCTTTGTCAAAATATCGACTTCGGAAATAGGAAAACTTATCGTTTACAATTGCTGTAGCTAGCAGAATTAAATAAAGAGTTGTTAAACGTTGTTGCCCATCAATTAAGAATATTCGTCTTTTTAGCTCCTTATCTTCATAAGCATAAATAAATCCAACGTTTGAAATTGTTTTTGTTTTTTCCTGGAATCTAATAAAGTCTTCTCTTTCTTCAGGTGACAAGGCATTTAATAATGCCTCCGAGACTCTTGATTCTTTCTCTGCTTGTTTCTTAGCGTCTTCAATGATGGAAATGAGCAATTTCTCCACATTATCAATAGACCAGACATAATCTCTTTGAATCTCGGGAATTACAATTTGATGAAAATCTTTATTCCCAAATAAATCACCGATGGTGTATTGGCTTTTACTCATAACTTAATTCTGATTTAATTTCCCTGACTTTATTTACAATCCATTTTGTATGCACTTCAATATCATTTTCAGTCCATACAGTCAAATTCGGATTAAAATCTTCAGATAATAATTTTGAAAACACATCATAAGTATGTTTGGGCACAAATTCACCTTTGCTAACCATTTTGACAATTTTAAATCGTTTTGCATCAAACATTCCATTTCCAACAGACGTATTGACCTTTCCTGTCAGCAGTGCCATGTTGCCTAATTTGTTAAGTTGTGTTGTTTCAATAAGTTCGTAAATAATTTCTTTTTCAATAGAATCAACTTCACAAGTTTCTTGTTTTAGTTTCTGGAATAACTGTTCAATTTTAGTTTCAGCATCCTCTTTTTCAAAGTTGATAGAGCGCAGATATCTTGCTCCTTCCTTTTTCCAATTTTCTTTTTTTAATGATTTAATCAACTTAATATCATTATGTTGTAAGGTGTCACTTATCTTTTCTGGATTTTGAGGAAAGACATGCTCTAAGCTCCAATCATTCTGCGCAAAGTTCACATAATCAAAATACTGGTCATTCCCGAAAACACTGATTGCTAATAAGACTCGCTGAATAGCATCGTTGTCAACCCCATATTCCAAAGTAGAGGAATCATCAGGGAGTAATTCTAATACTTTCGTACTTAATACTTTTTCAACTTCATTGGTTTTCTTTCGGATCAAATCAGAAAGTTCTTCGAATTTAAAATCTATCCTTCCATTAAAAAATAAAAAACCTAATAGATTATATAATCTTTTGTTGGTCTGCCAGTCTCTTAAGACGTTATAAAACTCACGAATCTCACCAAACAAATCTGATGCTGTTAAGTGATCTCGATTAAGGAGTCTTTGATAAAAATTGAACAAGGGATATTGACTTCCTTTACTTTGTTTCTCTTTGTAATTATGCGAAAGTGCTACTAGGGTTAATATACCTTCTATTGGCTCAGAATATTGAGTAAAATAGAATTTTTTTATTCGTTTACCTTCTGCCCAATTAGTCATTTCGTCCCACTGTCGACCAATGGCTGCTCTTGTCTCTAAAATCTCTTTATAATGAGGGATCTCATTGTCATGCTTCACTTCACGAGCAGTTTTGGTTAATAACAACCCTTTTATTAGTTCTACGCCAGTTAGATCAACTTTATTGGTATTAAGATTACTAAAAATGCGTTCACTTGAGATATTACCTTTATCAATGTTGTTAAGAATAATCTTGACATTTTCCGTTACAAAGGTTTCAAATTTCATCAAAATATCGTCAGATGATAGTTCCAGATTTATACGTTTAATTGCTTCAAAAAGAAAGAAAATGTCTTGTTCGTTATATTCTGGGTACTCATTTGTAAAGTCAATCCATTCCATATCGAACAATTCTTTAACTTCCTTATAAACAAAATTTCTAAAGAACTTATCGACTATAGGACGAACTTTGTAAGAAAGCTTATTATCTGTAATAGCGGGCTCCTTATTATCTTTTCGAGATGCTAATACAGAAAAGAGCAAAGTCAATGTTGTTAGACGCTGTTGTCCATCAATCACTTCTAAAACTGAAGTCCCATTAAGCTGATTCTTTTTAACTGTAATATATTGTAAAAAATATTCCTTTTCATCTCCTCTAAAAGCATCTAATAGGTCAGTCATTAATACCCAAACAGGAGCATTTTCATTATCTGAAGCCCATTTATAGCCCCTCTGATATGGAGCAATATAAAATTTCTCTACTTCTTGTTGTCCTAACGCTCCAAACTTGCTATCTGTACTAAATATGTTTTTTACTGCAAAGACTAAATCACTCATAACTATTTCATTTTTTAAAACTCTTAGAGGTCATCAAGCTTATATCATATGTAAAGTATATATTCCTGATAACTAATGTTTAGAAGAGTCCACATTTCATACCCAAAAGATACCTATATTTCTTTAGGGGTTGTTATTTCAATCTAATTGCGGTTATATTTTAAACGCACAATAATTAAAACATTAAAATAATTTATTTATGGGAAATGTCAACAAATAATACAAAACATGTGACCACTAACCATATAATTACTAAAAATATCACCCATAAAAACCATCTTGGAATAACTATACTTTTTTTCAACTCTTTTTTATGATCTTCAAGAAGCTGCTCCAGTTTATCTGTGTTCAGGTCAACCTTTATTTTAGCAGTTTTTAAGTGATTTAATTGCCGGGCGATTTCAGGGGCAACTTCTTTAATATCCTTGGTTGTTTGCTCCAGCAGTTCAATCTCAGATGTTAAGATTTCCAGTAGTTTTTGTTGTGACAAATTCTTTCTCATGGCATTAAATTCTGAATCGTGGTTTCCTGGTCGATTTTATTTTTGGTCGTTTTTGTCTTTCCTGCGCTGTATAGCTTAAAGAGTCAAAACTTTTCTGAATCAGTTTCTGTAAGTTGGCCGCACTAAATGAACGATGAACAGAGCTTGCCTTAATGGATTCACTTCCAATTTGGAACTTAATACCAACAACTTTCCCATCGGAAGCCTGTTTAAGATGCATTTGGATCCCGAATGAATTCATTTGTTCGGCATATTCAAAAATATTACCCGGCATCTGGCTTAAAACTTCAGTATGCGCATTTATGATCTGACGACTCAAACGTTCTTCTTTTTGCTGCTGAATTTCCTTTGCTGTTGTAAAACCCCAATCTTTGGCAATGCATTCAGCAATCCACTGGGCCTTTTTGCTGATAAAGTGGTCTTTGTAGGCTTTGCCTTCAGAATTAATCCGGTTCACAAAAATATGCAGGTGTTTGTGGCCTTTATCGGAGTGCAGAAAAGAGATGTATTGATGCTCTTTCAATTTCATCCGTTCCAGAAAATCATCTGCAAGTTTTGCAAAGTCTTCCTTTGAAAGGTTAATTCCGTCAGGAATTGAAGGACTCAGCACAACAGAAAAAGAATTGCGTTCACACCGTGCATTCAGACTTTGGAATACCCGGAATTCCTGTGCTATTTCTCTCCCGGTTTCACCTGCAATATTGTGCCGGCTGATTTCGGTTGCCTCTTTTTTGTTTTTTGCATAGTTGATGGCATTGGAAACATGCGATATACTCTTAGCCTTCCCAATCATTGTTCAAATTTTCCAAGGTGAGCTTTTATCAGTTTAATCACTTCTTCCAGTTCAAGGAGAATGGTATCATTCTTCCTAAAGTAGTCACTTTTAATCAGGTTGCTGATCGCTGTAAAATTCCGGTGGAAAATGTGCAGATTGTTATAAACTTCCAATTCTCCCGGTGAAAATCGCAAGGTAACTTTCATGTTCAGTGATGCACGTCGAGCAAACTCACTGGTACTTAAACCACATTCTTTGGCAGCCATGGTAATGGCTTTCTTTTCAATATTATTTACCCTGAATGATATATACCTAGTACGTGTATTCATAACCCTGTTTTAAGCATTAAACATTACCTGCGATAGCCTCTTTGCGAGTTTAGGAGCAAAGCAAGAGTGCTAAAAGTGCAACGTTGGCACCTCTTGAAATAGCTTACCGCACAGACCTCCGCAGACCTTGGATTGGAGCGGTCAATAGTTGGTTCAAATCTTTTTTGCCTTCGTAAAGTGCAGACATATCGACACTGTTCGATAGGTCGGCCATTAACTGCTTTGTCGCTAGTTTTCCAGCCGGATCATTATCGAGATAAAGGCCAACTCGAGAATAAGGCAGAGCAACTTTTTGAACCCGTTTAATAAAAGAAACCGAGTTCAAAATCAGAAAATCGGATTTGTGTGGTAAGCCGGGATAAAGCGTTAAAAGACTGAAAAAGTCGAACATGCCTTCCGTAATACTCAATAGCTTTTTTGATGTTGAAAAGAAAGAATAATCTTTTGGTGCAGCTGCGTTCTTGTAATACGGATTTCGGAGTTCCCAGCCTCCAGAAACATTCTCCAATCCAATGGCAAAATACCTTTTCCCTTTGACTGAATAATTAATCTCTTTTGCGTACCTGGCCGCTAATTCTACATTAATGTTCCTTCGGTTCAGATATCTGACCAAAGCCGGGTGACGGATAGGGAGGATCTTATTAATTTGAATTTCTGCTTCCGGCTTCCGGCCTGTAAAAGTATTATGCTTTTGAAAAGAGAAAGAGGGTAAAGTATTACCAAGAATGGATAGCGCTTCCTGGACACTGCAACGATTATTCATCTCGATAACCAGGTCGATAATATTTCCTCCTTTCCCGATGCCATGATCGTACCACCGGTTGAGTACTTTTGATACTTTAAATGAGGCTTCTGTCTCATTTCGGATTGGACTCAGGTACCAGACTGAGTTCTGATTTTCCTTTACCGGAGAAAATCCGGATCTCTTAAGAAATTCTGTTATCGGAATTTCTCTGGCTTTATCACATTGCATGTTAGGAAATCCCATAACTTATTTCTTCCTGTTTTCTGATAACATTTTGTTGAACTCATCTTCCAATTCCAGTTCTTCTTTGGATGTTCCCATCAGCCAGAGGTCAATGTCTTTTTTGTAAAAGAATTTTTGCCGGATATTGGCATTATTTCCGGTAGGGATGAGTTTTTGACTGAGCAGCTTGTAGATTTTACTTTTCGATAAGCCGGTGTATTGGGCCAGCTCTTCCACGTTTAGAACAGTTTTGTTTTCGAAGAGCAGGTTTTTAATCTGCCTGAGTTCACTCAAAACTTTTTTTGAAAGGATGGTTTCGTTTTCCATACAGTAAATATTTGATGATTAATGACGCCAGAAGCGTAAAATTTTCATTAGCAAATATGTACTTGTATGTAATGGTATATCAAGAAGGTAATTGTAGTTACGGGGAAATTACGGAAAGAATACCTTCCAACTAAAAAGAATTTTTTGAAACACCTTCAGGTTTTCGGAAAATTCCGTTTCACTTTCATTCACAAACTCTGAAAACCGCGAGTTCAGACTCGCCCTGTTGACCTCTGAACCGTTCAAGGTAAATGAGGATTCAATGAATTTGAATAGAATTTCTTTTCGCTCCTTTTTGAAATCTTTAATGCCACCTTCAATGAGCAGGTGAAGAATACGGAATAGTTTTTTGTAATCGGCTGCTATCCTGTTATCTGAAACCAAGCGAAAATCGATTTTACTTGTTGGCTCAAATCCATTCAAAAGAAGGTTAAGATTTTCAAGGTCCGATTCACTAAATCCCAAATCAGATAGATTAATTCCATTTAAGTTACTTCTGTTGAAAGGGAAAAAGGAGGTGTAATTGTTTTGATGAAGACGTTTTGCTTCGTGCAAGGAGCCAACAAGAACTAAAACAAAGAATTGCATTATTAAGGCAATCGATGTGAATATTATGACTCTGCGAAACGGATATCCCCACGTCCAAAACATAATAAGGAAAGTAACTAAACAAACCAGCATGATAGAAATAATTACTGAAGTCTGGTTTTTTAATATCCGGGTATTGAGAAATCGATATCCTTTCCGATTGAGCAGGTATAATAATTTTCCTGTTCTCTGAATAATAGCTTCCATTTTCAACGACTTTATTTTATAAAACTGGTTTTGGTTTCTGTTTTCAATAGCATTGAAGATCAAGAAACTAAAATTAGAGAATAAGGCAAATGAAAACAAGTGGAACTGGTTGTAGTGGTAGCTTTTGACGTTGTTTAGACGACATTAGACTTAAAAATGTTGGATAACATTCTTTTTGTATCTGATATATGGTGGTATGTGGTGATATGTATTGATGGAATTTGTTGTACCTATGTTGTACCCTACCCAAAAAACAAAAGGCACCTTCATCGCTGAAAGTGCCTTGTCTATTGACTGTGGGCCCAGCTGGGCTTGAACCAGCGACCCCCTGATTATGAGTCAGGTGCTCTAACCAACTGAGCTATAGGCCCTAAATATTTTAGTATTCAATATTTCAAATTGTGTTCCGTGCTGGTGCTCTAAACAATGCCGAAAAACTCAAAATCTTATTTTGTTAGCTTTTCGGGCATCCTCGATAAACGATGAAATTTAAAATTTCTGGTTTATCGGGACTGAGCTATAAGCCCGGATTGAAAATGTACTATTACATACGATTTTCGGGGTGCAAGTTTACGAATTTGCATGAATATACGCAAGCATTTTCTAAAAATTAGCTAAACAAAAAGGTGCCCGCTTTCGCAGACACCTTTCGCATATCTTCTAAAACTGAATTTAGGCAGGCATATCAGGTAAACTCCAAGGCTTACGGTAAGTATGCTTGATCAATTCAGCTGCAAATTCTTTTGCAGGAACAGGATCAGTCCACGTTTTCTTGAACGTTGGGTGACCATCGTGAATTTCAAAACCATCTTTAATAACAGTTCTGATTTCTTCACTGTCGGTAAGGTTGGTGAATTCCATGTTTTCGCCATCCCAATCCAGTTCTTTGTTCAGCGACTGTAAACGAACGCCGAGAACACCCATTACAACCATTTCGTTGAATGGTCCTGCTTCTTTAAAGTCTGATGCAGTAGGAACACGGTTTTCAGCACTTTCTTTACATGCACGTACCCAATCCATTTCGTGACTGGTTTCTACACGGCGACGGAATTTAGGAGAATCAGGTGTGCGGCCCGACAATAACCATGGGTTTACACCGTAACATCCGCAAATAAGTTTGTCTTTTGTTCCGTGGAAAATTACGCCACCACCCTGGTCGTTCGGATTTTTACCATCTGGCC
>CAXXFE010000003.1:0-8015 GCA_963666825.2 uncultured Saccharicrinis sp.
TCTTCAGATCGAATATTAGAAACGGAACCTGTTAAATCTCTTTTCCTTACCGTACCATAGCCAATTGCAATTACTTCATCCAGTTCAGTAACAGCCGATTCAAGTTGAACATTAAGGACAGTTTGTCCATTAATTCCAACTTCTTTAGTTTCCATTCCAATAAATGAAAAAACCAAAATACTGGCATTATCGGGAACATTAAGTTTATAATCCCCATCCATACCAGTTACTGTTCCCGTCGTCGTATTTTTAAATACAACAGTAACACCAGGCATTGGCTCCTTATTACTATCGGTAACAATACCACTAATGCTCTTCTGTGCCATCCCTACAATGGATGTGCATAAAACAATTAAGAGCAATAAAATACTTTTCTTCATAGTTTGTTTTTATTAGTTTATTGATTAAATTATTTGAAATTTTCAGTCTTATTCCCAAGGCCATAGACGAGCTAGGAAGCCCTCCATGAAATTTTCAGCCATTTTAATATCATTGCTTTTTTTGTAACAATTACGAGACATAACAATAACACTTTGTAACAAAACCTTCCACAATTAAAATCGAAAAAGTTATACCGGAGGTAAATCAGGATAAACAATATTTACCACCGGTTTAATTAAAATATTTATAAGGTCCTACTCGTTTAATACCCGGGATTCTGTACCAGATTAGTATTAATGGTAGCCTGGTCTTTTGGAATCGGATACCATATTTTAAAATCATGACCACTCCAATTGGCCTTAAGAGCAGCAATTTGTTGTTCACTATTCCATTGACCAGATCCCGGGCCAAGATTTGCCACAGCTTCCAAATGTTTACCAAATCTTATCAAATCAAATCTTCTTTGACATTCAAAACATAATTCCCTTGAACGTTCTTCCAACAACTCCTCTGCAAAATCTGATTTATTATAAGCTACATCTAAAGCATCTCTAACAGAAGTATCGTTACCTGCTGCTCTTAACCGCACTTTCGAAATTGTATTTCTTGCACCAGGCTCGTCCCCGGTATAGTACTCAGCCTCGGCTTTTAATAGCAAAACATCTGCTAAGCGTATTAAAGGGAAATTACCTTCTGTATTAAATTTATCTGTAAAAGTTCTTGATTCTATTCCCTGAACCCTAAATTTACTTTGACTATAATTTCTACCAGCTTTATCTATATCTTTTATCAAAAATGGTGTATAATAAGTATACCCATCAATATCTACCGGAACGGGATTTCTCTGCAAACCATCGGTAAGGTTATGATCTCTTCGAATATCTGCAGCATCGTAAATTTTATACAATTCAACCGTAGGTAAAAAATCGGTGGGTCCTCCTCCTTGTCTATAATTTCCCCTTCCAAGTAATATACGATACCAGTTATTAGTCGATCTTGTGGTAAGATTATCATTTGCTTCGGCCATAAACAGGCATTCTTTTCTTTGATCTTCGGAAGTTGTTGCCCTAAACAATCTGTCATACTCTTCAACAAGAACATAGCCACCATCCCTTTCTATATCTGATAATATCGGCAATGCTTTTGAGTACATTTCATTTGCGTCAACCCACTGAAAGCTATTCAAAGGGAAATTTAGATTTTCACTTACATTGTTCGTTTTACAGCTACCCAAATAACAATATGTTTTTGCCAAATAAGCTCCGGCAATCCATTTGTCGGCTCTTCCTAAATGTGTAGCCCTATTATTTAAATTGTTATAAGCATATAACAAATCCTCTGTCACCTGAGTATACACAGCCTCTAACGACTGCCTTTCTTGCATTGGATCTGCAATTGCGGTGGTATTAACCGGGATTCCGCCAAACATTTTTGCCAGATACATATGGTAAATGCCTCTTAAAAACCTCGCTTCGGCAATCATTTCATTTTTTCTATTTTCATCAGCTTCAGCTACATCCATAAGTTCTGGTCTGTCCAAAAGAATATTAACAGCGTTAATTCCGGCATACCAATAATACCAATTGTAAATTAAATGTGACTCTTCTCCATTATATGACGCAACACCAAAAGGTCTAACCTGATCATTCCCATCTCTAAGAATCATCTCATCGGTACCCCCGTTTAACATGTACAATAACCCGTTGGCAAAAGTATTTCGATTACCTCTTCCTGCCACGTTATTTGCATTAATAACAGAATATGCTCCCGAAAGTGCAATATCAGCCTCCTCTATTGTATTATAAAACGTTTCAGTTGTTATAAATGATTCCGGGCTTCCATCCAATATATCATCACAAGAGAACAAAGTCAATGCGATGATAAAAATGTAACTTATTTTATATAATCTTTTCATTGTTTTTCAATTAGAATGTTACGTTTAAACCAAAAATAATTTTTCTGTTCCTTGGGTACGAAGCCCTGTCTACACCCCGCAAAAGTATATTGCCCGAGCTAAGATCTGGATCATACCCCGTGTACTTTGTCCATATTCCCAGGTTTGTACCCGTAACATAAAACCTTACATTGCTAAAACCTATTCTACCTATTAGGTTTTCAGGTAAACTATAACCTAATGTGGCATTTGCCAGTCTTAAATAAGAACCGTCTTCCACAAAATAACTTGAAACCAGATTTGCATTATCATTATCCCTGGTCAAACCAGGATATTTGTTGGTCGGATTATCTTCAGTCCATTTATTTTCATAAAATTCTTGAGTAATATTAAACTGATTTTGTCCTTCTAAATTATACTTTGATTGATTAAACACTTCATTCCCATACTGCCATTCAAGAAAAAAGTTAAAATCAAAATTCCCATACTTAAAGGTATTGTTAATCCCTCCAAAAAAGTCAGGGTTACTATTCCCCAGATATATTTTATCATCGTCGTTAATAATGCCATCTCCTGCGTCTGGCACCCCATCACCATCAGTATCAACAGTTAATTGGTCTTTAAACTTTAAGCTCCCTGCCCTGGTAGTTGTTTTAGGACCACTAATAATGCCCGGCTTAAGGATACGTGCATCTACATCCTCATAATCATCTAATTGATAAATCCCATCCCATTCATAACCATAAAAAGAGCCAATAGCTTGTCCAACCTCAATCTGTGATATAGTTTGAATTATGGCACGTCCGATAGAAACCGGAATAATTTCTCCTTCACTTCCAAGGGCTGTTACCTCATTTTTATTGTGTGAAACTGAGATATCTGTTTTCCATGAGAATTTTTGTTTTGATAAATTATGTGTTGTTAAAACGACTTCGAATCCCTTGTTTTGAAGACTCCCTATGTTCTCTATCCTTGAATGTGACCCCGCCTGGGTCGACAGTGGCTTATCCAAAAGCATATCTACTGTCTCTTTTTTATACGCATCAAAAGTTAAATTCACTCTGCTTTTAAACATACTCAAATCAAAACCTCCATTAAATTGTTTGGTCGTTTCCCAATCCAAATCAGGATTCGCCACTCTTGATGGAATCGAACCGAATACCTCAGCTTCATTAATAGTAACATACGCATCTGAAAATCGTGAGAAAGAGGAACCCGTTGGAATACGCTCATTTCCTGTTTCGCCAAAGCTAAGCCTCATTTTTAGGTTTGTAATCATTTCTGATTTTTTTAGAAAATTCTCATTACTTACCGTCCATGCCAAAGCCGCTGAAGGGAAATTCTTAAATCTGTTTTTTTCGCTTAATCTATCAGAACCATCTCTTCTTAATGAGCCTGTTACAAAATACTTCCCTTTATAGTTATAATTAAGCCTTCCCAAATAAGATACCCTATGGTATGTTTCTTTAAAAGATGTATATTCTTTTGCAGCCGAAGCTATTTTAATATCATTGTATCCAGTGGTTTCATATGGAAAATCTATTACATCAACAGCAAATCCTTCTCTTGCGTTTTCACTAATTTCGTATGCAACAAAGGCTGAAAAACGATGCATCTTATTTATATTACCTTTATAATCTAATTGATTGGTTAATGTATAATTATCGGTATTAATTTCTTTTAATACAGCACGTCCATTGTCATATCTTCCTCGTCTTGTTTCTATAGTATAAAATTCCTTTCCTTTTGATTTTGATTTGTTACTATTTCCTGAAATTTTATAGGAAAAATTCTTAGAAAAATCATAAGTTAATCCGAGAGATAGTAAATATCTTGATAGCTTGGAAATTACATCTGAATACATAATTTCATCTATGGGGGAGCTGAAAGTTTCAGAATCATCAGCTGGGTCTGGAATTATAACCGGACTACGGGTTAATACAGATCTTGCAACTCCTCCGTAACCTCCTCCACTTGTCAAGCCATTGGTTTCGGTATCAGCCGAGGTCATTCCGAAATCCACCTTAAACCTGTCTGAAAACTTATGGCTTAAATTCATTCTACCGGTAAGACGATTAAAACTATTATTAACCAAAATCCCTTCTTCATCTAAATATCCCAAACTTGCAGAATAGTTAGTTACTTTCGTACCTCCTGACAATGATATAGTATGTGATTGAGAAAAAGCTGTTCTGTAGGCTTCGTCTTCCCAATTATACTTTTTAGCATTAGACAAATCTTTTAGATTACCTTCCTCATCGAAAAAATTCTCATACCCATATTCTATGCCATAATCTATATATTCATCTGCGTCCAACATCACTATTTTATTGGTGGCATTAGAAAATCCTGCATTTGCACTATAATTGAAAGTCACCTTACCACCTTTACCAGTCTTTGTTGTAATAAGAATTACACCATTAGCTCCTCTCGAACCATAAATAGCCGTTGCAGAAGCATCTTTTAAAAATTCCATACTTTCAATATCTTCAGGGTTCAATCCTGCCAGAGGATTAAATGAATTAGAATTGTCAATACTGGAAGTAGCTACATCAGCCTCATTTGCATCAATCTGTATCCCATCAATTACATATAATGGGGTAGAACCTCCGGTAATAGAATTAACTCCCCGAATATTAACATGTACAGCCCCACCAGGTTCTCCCGACTGTGATTTCACCTGAACGCCAGCCACACGCCCTTGTAAGGCATCAATGGCAGATGTTGGGCTTGCCTGCACTAATTCAGCCGCCTTTACACTTGCTACAGAACCAGTCAAATCGCTTTTTTTCACTGTTCCATAACCAATTGCAATAACCTCATCCAACTCAGTCACAGCCGATTCAAGTTGAACATTAAGAACAGATTGTCCGTTAATTTCAACTTCTTTTGTTTCCATTCCTATAAATGAAAAAACCAAAATGCTGGCATCACCAGGAACATTTAACTTATAGCTCCCATCCATACCTGTTACCGTTCCTGTTGTCGTATTTTTAAATACAACAGTAACACCAGGCATTGGTTCTTTATTACTATCGGTAACAACACCACTAATGCTCTTTTGTGCCATCCCATATATGGACGTGCACAAAACAATTAAGAGCAATAATATACTTTTTTTCATAGTCTGTTTTTTACTAGTTTATTGATTAGATTATTTTCCTCCATCCTAATTTTTCGAATCGAAATCCACGTGTAATTTATCATGTGGAAATCGACACTTCAAAAATAGACATAGAGCCTTTTAAACCACATCATCAATTGTAACATTCTCTGATATTATTGTAACAATATTAAATACAAACATCAGCAACAACAGGCAATTCGGTCGTTTCGACTTTTGCTATTGTAACATATTTTATCGGCAATGTAACAACTGCCCCAATTGTCAAAATTCAGATTAGACCATGCATTATTTCTTTATTTTTTCTTGTTAGATTGTGAATTGAAAACTTAGAAACCAAGTAATTTTTCGAAAATAAAAAGCGAAAGAATAACATCTCATTTCTCACATACGGACTATTTAAAATTGAACTAGGAGTAACTAAAAAAAATGAAAAATTTGACAAAAAAATATTGGTTTGATTTGCCTGAAACATCTTTTGCTTTCAGAATTAAACAAAGTAAAATCGGAATATGCTTACTACTAATAGTAATTACTTGTTCCTGTTTCAATGCCATTGCACAAAATCAAAATTCGTTTTTGAATGTACAGTACAACCCAGATCAGGCAATTGCAAATCAAGAAGGATTCAAGAAAAATGAGATTCCATCCCTGTCTGATGAACTTCTTAAAAATGCCAATATCCAAAACGTAAGACCACATTTAATACATGCTTATGCTTTTACGATTGATGCTGAGTTTAAGATTAAAAGCACAGAGGAGCTAAAGAAAATTCTTGACAGAAAGAACAAAGTTCAAGTAATTATAGATAAGGTTAATCATTACTTCGACACACCGCTAACAGATAAAGAACTATTTAATGCCAATTTCCCAAAGGCATTCTTTTTTAGATCTCCTGAGAAGGTTACAAATTTCACTTACTCGCAATGGGAAAAAGAATACCAACGTTTGGGTGGAGTTTGTAATAAAGCTATGTGTGAAGAGCTTTTTGGAATGACTGAAGTTCAAACACAAACCTACATGAACCGCTTTGCTATTGAAAATCCGGAAAAACTGGTTTTACTGCACTTTAATGGTCGCTCACGTGACCCTAACTGGCGTAGTGAGGCTTATTCCGCGGGACACTGGATTTATCATCCCGGCTGTTTTCTCAATAAAGATATTCTTGCAAACGACTCTGTACTGCACGTTTCGGATGTTTCACTTTTCAAATTAGGATTTGGCAGAAATGCAAAAAAGAACGATGACATTGTTATTGTTCCGGTTAATGATAAAGGAGAAAAACTCTGGAATGAAGCCGAGCAAGTTACTCTTATTTCGAAAGGTAAAGATGCAATAAAGGTACTTCGTGGAAGGTATGGAACTTCAGCCAAAGATTTTAAAGCTAAAACAACATATATAGCACCGCATGTTGTTGAAGGACCGTGGGGACCACTAAGCAATAACCTGATGTGGTATTATAACCTTGCATCCACTTGCCCAACCGATAAAAATGGGAAACAATGTGCCGATATTTTTGCAGAGGAAATAGGTTCCTGGTTTGTCAACGATGGTGAACTTTTTGCCTTTAACGGAATTCAGTTTGACATTGCTTCGTGGACAATGGATAAATCTGCCTTTGGGCGCTATGTTGATATCAACACAGATGGGGAAGCTGATAAAGGCTATTTAAACAATGAAAATGTTTTTGGCATTGGTACTTACCATTTCTACGAGCTCCTGAGAAATGAACTTGGAGATAACAACTTGCTGATAGGCGATGGTGGAGTAGACTACGCAATGCGTGCGGTTGATTTGGCAAATGGAATGGAAGCTGAAGGCTTATGTTCCTGGAGCGACGTTTATAAGGAGTTCTCGAAACCGGTTAGTTTTTTCAGCTATTGGCAAAAACATGGAATTACGCCACACTTTTCTTATGTAACCCACAAAGACAAAATGGATGGCAGCGAAGCACAAAAACAAAAAAGGGAGCGAATGGTTTTGGCTACCGCACAATGTTTGGGTATTTCTGCTAATACCTTCCGTCATACAAAGCCCCAAACAGGTTATCGCAAAGGCATTGCCGATGAATTGGTAAAAGGAATAGAGAATGAGCCGTTCTGGCTTGGTGCACCCCAAGGTGAAATGATTGACATCGCAAAATTAAAAAATACGAAGACCGCTTTTTCATTTGAAGACACGAGCATTGAACCTGTCAACAGTGTGGTTCATGCAGATAAAAATGAATTGAAAATTTCACCAGAACAGGGTGAAAATGGCAACATGAAGCTTATTTTAAAAGATATATATCTTCCAGAAGGGGATATTATAATAAGTTTCGATGCCAAATCGGAAATGGCATTATCAGGATTTAAGGAAATTATTCCACGCCATATTTCAGCAAAACTTGTTGGAATAAATCCCAATAAGCACAACGCTGAGAAAGTTCTGAATTATATTGGATGCACTGATTACTCTCCATGTAATTTCTATTTCCGCGAGCTTGATTCACAAAAAGCGGATATAGAAATTGAGATAGAAGGCGCTGGCAATATCGACATCAAAAATTTCAAGCTGATTAACGACACACAAGCATTGGCGCGTGAGTTTGAAAATGGAGTTGTATTAGTTAATCCA